>USSA01000058.1 GCA_900557255.1 uncultured Prevotella sp. | reverse complement strand
AGGCACCGAGATTTTTGCCTGGATAGAAACTATGCGCACCAGCATCTCCCAAAGCACCAGTCTTCACACCTTTCCAAGCACAACCTTGACTCTGAGCACAGTCTTCCATCAACTTCAAGTTATGTTTCTTGCAAATCTCACCCAGTTTGTCATTGTATGCAACACGGCCATAAAGATGAACAATCATCACGCCCTTTGTTTTAGGAGTGATTGCAGCCTCAATCTTATCAATATCAATTTCAAGATTTTCAAATGTTGGCTCAACCAAGATAGGAGTCAAATTATTCTCTGTAATAGCAAGAATGGTTGCAATATAAGTATTAGCAGGAACAATGATTTCGTCACCATCCTGAAAAACGCCCAACTCCTTATATCCTCGGATAATCAAGCGCAAAGCATCCAAACCGTTAGCAACAGCTACACACTCATCTGTACCAATATATTGAGCATAGTCTTTCTCAAACTGCTTGTTTTCATTACCTTGTAAAAACCAGCCACTCTCAATGACACGATTGGCTGCAGCCTTATACTCATCACCATGCATCATGGTGATCGCCTGTAAATCTAATAACTTAACCATAATAATCTTATTTATTTTTATTTTTCTGTTTCTGAATATAATTGTTGATAACTTGTAACGAATCGAAGGAATTGGTATCAAACCACTTAAAATCACTACCTAGAACCTGTACCTGCAACTTATTCTTTTCAAAATAAGCTTTATTCAAAGAAGTTACCTCTAAACGCCCTCGCTCTGATTTTTCTACAAGCTTAGCATATTCAGTAACTCCTTTCGGAAAAACATAAAGTCCGGTAATCGAATAATACAAAGGCTTTGTTGCCTTTCCTTCAACAGTTAGACATCTTCCCTCTGAATCTAGCGTAACTACCCCATACTGCTCAGAATCCCAATCACGGCACACAAATATGGATGCCTGTCCACTATTCTGTGCTGCCCTAATGGCCTTTTGTAATTTGATATTTCTATCCTTGCCAAATATGATACAGTCACCAGTTATCATACAGACTGGTTCGTCCCCGACAAACTCTTCTCCAATTGTAAAGGCTTGTGCTGCTCCTTCCGGTTTTGATTGTATTGCATACGTAAACCTTGCACCAAAAGCAGAACCATCGCCTAACGCATGAATGAAAGTAGAAGCATGCTCTTGGCTAGTAATTATGAGAATATCTTTTATCCCTACACCTACCAACAATTCTATTGGATAATAAATCATCGGCTTGTCGTAGAGAGGCAACAATTGCTTAGGTATTCCTAAAGTTAATGGTGATAACCTATTACCCGCATCGCCTGCCAAGATAATTCCTTTTGAAAAAACGTCCATTACTTATTATTCTTTTCGTTTACATATTTCAGGAAGTCATCATAGTTACGAATGTAGTCATCCTCAGAATAACCATGAGATGCTAAGACTAAGCAAATACTACCCGATGAAAAGCCTTGCTCGGAAGCCCAGATTCCCGGTGGAACATGAAGCCCCCAAAAAGGTCTGTTCAACTGGACTGTACGTTTATTGATACCATCATCCAAAACCACCTCGAAAGCACCTGATGCTGCAATGATAAACTGATGACATTCCTTATGTGCATGAGCTCCACGATCTTCTCCACCCGGTATATCATAGCTATAGAATACACGATTGATTGGGAATGGAACATGTACATTCTCATAAATGTAAGTCAGATTTCCTTCTACATCATGCATTTTGTTCAACTCACAGAGAGAACAATCAAATACACTTTTACCTTCCTTGGCACTGAAAGTATCCGTTGGATTATTAATCTTAACAGAAGTTTCATTCCCTGAAGAAGTCGTTTTTATAGAAGGATTCTTCACCCAAGTCTTGAATTCTTCATAATCCATGATATAGTCATCCTTATCGTATTCAGTAGAAGAAAGAACCAGAGCAAGAGAATTGGTTGAGAAATTCTTCATTGTTCTCCACATTCCTTTAGGAACATATACTCCAAAATAAGAACGATTCAGTGAGAAGGTTTGTTTATTCCTTCCATCATCCAACTCTACATCAAAACTACCCGACAGAGCTACAATAAACTCCTCGTTCTCCTTATAGGCATGTGCGCCTCTATCCTTACCACCTGGCACATCATAAATCCAATAAACCCTTTTGATTTCAAAAGGAATCTGTTTGATTTGTTCAATGATGGACAAGTTACCTCTTGGATCTTCAATCTTTGGAAGACCTAAGAGCTTTGCATCGTAAACTGTATTCATAAATATCTTAAATTTTAAAATCACCTATTCTTTTCACACTCTTTGCAGGACTCCCAACTATAATAGAATGCCCAACAAAGTTACTCCCAGAAACTATGCTTTTTGCACCAATGACACAAACATCAGGAACTGTTGACCCTTTCAAAATCAAACATCCATTGCCAATCCACACATTATTACCAAAGACAATATCCTTGTCAGGATTCATACGGTTTCCTTGTTCATCAAGAATTGCATGCGTATCACTATCCATCACCAGGCAATCCCAAGAAAACTGAATATCTCGTCCAAACTTGATGTGCTTGTAACAACTAATTGTTGAAGATGCAGAAATAGCAAAGTTATCTCCTAGTTCCAATTGAGCACCTTTGTTAACTATAATCTTAGAACCGCATCCAATATGTGCCTCTCCGTCAAAGACGAGTTGCCCCAGAACTTTCAAAAGAGTTTTGGCGTTTGAATTGCATTCATCACAATTGTGGAAGCCAATGCGAATCATGAAAGGTCTTATTTTACCCATTAGAGTTACCGCCCCCCCATATCCCTCTATCTTTGTATTCCAAGTTACCCAAATTGGCAACTTAAAAGCTTCCTTTACTGATAAAAACCTAAAATTAACGTAAATAGTTTTGGGGATAGCAAAAAGTATTTTCAAAAACTTCATAACTTGCTTCTATTTTATTAAATACATGATTCTACTCCATATTCTCAATGGTATCGAGTGATACCACAAGGCTTGCTTATAAAGCGAAGGTTCTAGTTTCACCTCTTTTGGAAATTTGAAAATCAAGCGTTTCTCCGACTTATTTAGTTCAAACTTAAAACGACTATATCGCTTGCAGTTGGTACCATCACCACTAAAACCCTCATTATCTACAAAGCTTCTATTTGGGATAACACTCAATCTACCTAGCACAAACTGTGCATAGCAGAAACGTATCGCCCAAGAATGATTCTTGCCTTTTTTCCAATCATTTAGCATTTTGAAAACATCAGAACCTTGGCTCTTAATAAACGCTTTACGGTTAGCAACTACAGAATCCCAATCATTCAGCTTCCAATCTACCAAATTCCATCTATCTTTCCATGTCGCCCATCCCCAGGAAGAAGAACGAGTGAAGAAATAAGCATCGTATGGATAAACAGCAGGAGTTTTAACCTTGCAACTATGACCGCAGACAGACATCACCTTTTGATTATTTTCGTAATAATCCAATCCTTGGTTCAAGAAGTTCAGGAAATTAGGCATTAACACTAAGTCATCTTCCAAAACTATCACCCTACCATATTGATTAATGATTTCACTTACACCTCCGATAATCGAATCGGCAAGTCCTTTATTATTTTTAGCAAAAGTATAGTGGAGAGACTTGAAACCAGTAATTGATTTCACATACTCTCTCACCACTTCTACTTTTTCCTTTTCTCCTACTTTTTCCTCCCGTGGGCCATCCACAAAAACAAAAAGATCAGAATCCTTCGCCTCCTCATTCCGAAGAAGTGAGGCAATTGTATTCTTTAGGGCATCTGGACGATTGAATCCAAATACCACTATTGGTGCATATGTCATATAAATTACTTTAGTTCTTGAATCAGAAACTTTTGCTTTCCACGTTTGGTTTTCTCTATTTTCCTTACATATTGGAATTCCACATCTATGTCCTTACTATCAAAAAGTTGCTTAACCTCATTTTCCACATCTTCATCATATCCATCTCCTTTCACAACCAAAAGGGTTACCTTTCCCATCTCGCTCTGTTGAATTTGCCATGCCAAAATATGGTTGAAGGCCTTGATATGGCCGCCAAAGACAAATCCCACCAAGAATATCTTTTCGCCCTTCTTGTTGAAGATAAAATCTACATTGCGCCCCAAAAGTCTAGTAAGTATAGTTTCGCCAAACTCGGTCTCGCCACCATATACAGCCAAATCCCCAGTTTTGTATCTGATAAAAGGTAAACCATATTCTATGAAACCAGTTACCACGATTTCACCACATTCACCAATGCCGACTTGTTTGCCACTCTCATCCAACACTTCTGTATATCCATACAATGGATTGGTATAGTAAGCATCGCTATCAGGCTTTTGAACGGCAAAGATAGAACTTTCCGTATGTCCATATTGTCCATACACGGGACAATGAAAGAAATCTGAAATAAAATTCTTCTCGTCTTGGGTAAAATTCTCACTAGTCAAATAGATGCCTTTCATCTTGAACGATGGCGACAACCCATACTTTTGAGCCAATTTGCAAAGTTCCAATATACCAGAAGGATAACCACGCATGAATTTAGGTTTCACCTCTAGCAGTTTGTCCCAATAGAAGCCTATTGTTTCTGGATTCAAATGGAGTGTAGAGAAATGTACCTTACCCCATGGAAAATTTGTACCTTCTTCCCAATAGATATTACATGCAATGTCTTCATCCGATATTCTTTCTCCTGAGACACATACAATAGAGTCGCCTATTTTATAACCCATTTGCAGATAAAGCATCATTTGGACAATAAACTCCCAAGGCATACTCTTATAGAGAGCAGGGAAATGGAGAGGTTCTCCTGTCGAGCCTCCCGTGTTCAGCCAAAGTTTCCAATCGTCAGAGATTTCATCACTATAAATTTGCCCACCCATATTGAGGATTTTAGCTTTATCAAGCAAAGGCAAAGAAGCCAACATCTTTCGAGGATTTTCCACTTGATTTAGGGAGTATAAGCTCTTGTAATAAGCTGTATGTTCACAAGCATAGCCCAAGATTTTCTTCAGATTTCCCTCTTGTACGAACTTCCATTGGCTCTTATTATCCAAAAATCTCTTGGCATTATGCATTACAAAAATTTCATACGTAAGCTTAGCCAAAAGATTGTTCTTCAGTCTCTTTTGCAAATAAGTTCTATTCAGTTTCATCATTTTTTCTATTAGTTTAAGTTATTCTTCAATCTCAACGCTCTAGCTATTGTCCATCGATGTGACTCACATTGCATATTATTGAGAATATGCACATCCTTGCATCTACCGAATAGCCATCTAGCCAAAGACCTCACTATATGCCTATCTATATGAATGTATCCACCCATAGAAAATAATGTGTTATAGTCCAGCATTGCTTTTCTACAGATTTCGTTTACATGAGAGATATAACCAGGAGTTTCAAGCAACTGATTCAAATGTCTCAATTTATCAATCCAAACCTTTTCATCGATAAGCATGAGTTTATTACCATCCACAAGCTGAGTTCCGTAAACTTCAAATTCCATATTGCCATCCTTGGATAATTTTAGAGAAACACATTCACCTATATTCCAACTTTCCTCCCCATCCAAATTATCCTGGAAACAGAAATTCCCCAAACTATAGAAAATAGGTTTACCATGATATATCTCATAGCCTTGTGCAGTATGCGTATGACCTCCTATCACTGCATCACATCCCTCGTCTATCAGCTCACGATATCTTTCACGCCATTCTGGGAGCGGAATATCTACGCCTTCCAATCCTGCGTGTGCAACTATTATCAAGAAATCAACTTTCTTTTTTGTCTCTCGGACAAGACGATTTACGCACGGATGATTGATCCAAGCACAACCATAATCGTTAGCTTGAGTGAAAGAATCATGAACCATGCCAAATTGCAATTCTGCCAAAGCCAAGATGGCAACCTTGATACCATTTTTTTCCAAAAGTAAAGGCTTATAGGCTTCCTTACCTACTCCTATACCCACACACTTATCATCTCCCAAAGTTGCTTTTGTTTCTCTAGCAGCCTTTTCTCCATAGTCCATGATGTGATTATTGGCAAGAGTAAAGACATTGAAACCATGCTGTTTCAACCATCGAGGTCCATCAGCATCTTGCTGAATAGACGGACCTGATTTCAATGTCGGAAGACTTGTATCTTTTATAGGGGATTCAAAATTAACTAAATTATAATCAGAACTTTTTATGTTCAGATTTATCCCCCTAATAATTTTAATAGCACCAATTTTATCTGATACCCAATCACCATAAAAATTAATTCGCATCATTATTATAATCCAATATTTAATGTAAGATTTCTTCAAACAAACGAAGCCATTGCATACCAATAGTATTGATGGAATAGCTATAACTTTTCTTTACTGCTTCTTCAGACATTGCTTTCCATAAAATAGGATTATCCATCAATAAAGACAAAGTGTTAGCATACTGCTCTACATCAAAAGGGGGAATTAGCATACCGTTCTTTCCTTTATCTATAATATCTCCTACATTAACATAACTATTAAAAGCCAAAGGTACAGTGGCATAATACATCGCCTCTGTTAATACCAATCCAAAACCTTCAAACAAAGAGGTCATGCAGAATATCTTTGAACGATTATAAAAAGAGGCAGGCTTTTGAAATCCATATAAGTTACATCTCTTCAAACCCAACTGGCCGATTCGATGCTCAACATATTGCCTCTCCTCTCCATCACCGACTATATCCAACCTCCAGTCTGTATACTTATTTTCTAAAATGTTCCAAATGTCCAACAGATAATTAAGCCCTTTCTCAGGACTCAATCGACCGACAAACAATATTGCATTTTCCTTTTCGCATCGTTCCACCTCTTCTACCGTCAACGGATTTGGCATAGCTAAAAGTTTATCATAGTATTTTCTTCCTGCGAAGAAGCAATACTCAGATTTAAATCGATTGGACAGAAGAACAGTTTTATCACCATACTTAGCCTGCATACTTAACCAATAGCGATATTTCAATAGAAATCCAAGCCTAACACCACAATCCAACAAACCTTTAATCTTCTTATTTTTAACCTGTTGCAGTCTTTTATACTTATTGACACCAAACATTCCAAATGGAGAGTTATGAAATACATTTACAATTTTAACACCTTGTTTGGATAGGAATTTTATTACTTTTGCTCTATATGGTTCTAAGCAAGTATGGTTCATTACTATTTGTATCCCATGTTCTTTTACCACTCGTTTGAGAAAGACTTCATTTCTATCGGAGAAAATTTTATTGCTATCAGGCATATAGCAAAAATCTTTTCCAGAATCTTCAATAGTCTTTTTCCATGCAAGCATCACAACATGATGCCCCTGTGAAACAAAGTATTTATACAAGTTATAAGATACACATTGTACGCCACCCAGCATAGGATTGGCGGTACTAATATTAAGGAATAATATATTCATTTTCTATCTTTATTTTTTATCTCCCGCCAGAAAGAAATATTGCTGTTTTTGGACTCATTTTCTTAATCATGGCAAAAACACTTAACAATATAAGAATCCAAGCAGTCGCTGTTAAAAAATAATACAATATGCATTGTATGTCAGCCAACAGTTTATAAGATGACAATGAAGGCAAGACACAAAGCATCACGTGCACTAGCTTGCCATTATATGGAGAATGGCAAGCGAAGACAAAGAATGTAGAAGCCAAGAGAAATTCATTGGGCTTTGCACTATCCTTTCTCTCTAACCACTTTCCTAATCCATATACCACTAGCACCATTCCTGAAAGAATGCCGACATTATGGATATAAATATTGAAAACTTCTCCTTTGGTCATTATATCTATTGCCGCCAAGAGCGGATAGACCCAGCCACAAAATTTCATCTTTTTGGCAATGGTAAATATACTTAACTGATTGATAGAGGCTACTGCTCCAATGGTAAAGAAGAATAGCCCCATTGTTCCCGGTATTCCGAACTCCCATATATTGCCCCCCCATAATGTTCCTAACAGAAGGGCTATTGTTGATTTCGTCTTCTTTATCAACCAATAAAGTACAGGTGACAGCAACACTATCAACATCAAGTTTCTGACAAACCAAAACTGAGGAACCATAGGCAAGTTGTTTCCATAATCCCAAAACAAACTCATAAACAAAGCAGGAGTCCATTGAGACAAAGGAGGAACAACACCTGACTGTAATTCAGGTCTAACAAATCCCATTAAGGCAAAAAGACATATAGCCAAAGCATTATAAAAGAGATAAGGTTCCAACAACGAACGCCCTCTTTTCTTTAATTTAGCGACATAAGCCAGCCTATCAAACCGTTTGATATTACAAAAGAATAAATAGCCCGAAATCAGAAAAAACAAGGGAACACAAACACGAGTAATTGTCCCTATAATCCCCCTGATTACCACATACTCATAAAGTGGATAAGATGATATTCCATCAATGTCCACCCCTGAATGTATCAACACGATTCCCACTATCATTGGGAAACGCAGAAAAGAAATAATTCTTGAATCTATTGCTTGCATTGTTTTTATTTACATTTGACACATGTCCTTTCCATATAGGACAACTTGTTGATTAATACTGCACCAAAGAATATATAGAAAGGATAGATTGTATCGTTGAGTATACAAAAAGCCAAACTTGCCACCATAAAAGCCAAACTTATAACTCGTAATTTGCTCTTCAACGAATATCGGTAAAAACGATAGAACATATGCATCCATATCAGAAAGCCGAAATACCCAAACTGCATCAAGGTTGTAAACACGATACTTTCCCAGCCATTCATGTCTCTATGCAACGCTCTATAGTAACAACTCCCCCAACCATTACCAAATATAGGCGTATCCGAGATTAATTCCATCGTACGTTTTAGTTGATAAACTCTATACGATACAGAGGAACCTGTCACTTCATTCTTTGCCGACACGGAATCATCCCAAAAGAACATCGCCGACTCCAATATATGACGAAACGTGCTAAGTTGAGGAAAGACATAAACCACCGCAGCCAAAATGCCCCCCCACAAATCAAATACAAGATTTTTTTACTTAAACTCTTCCTATTAGATAATAGAAAGATAAGCAACAAAAAAATCATAGAGGCAATGATTGGAGAACGACGAGTGGTACACAAAACATCTATTCCAAACAAAATCCATACTATATTCCATATTTTATTCTTAAGAAAGAGGGCAATACTACCGATGCAAAGGAATAATGCTGTAACAACCATACCATAATCCCAAGTTCCACTAGTCGCTGTCCCCATGCATCTACCAGCTATACCTCCCATTTCAGAAGACATAACAAGTTCAATATCAGTATCCCTACCAGGAAAGAAAGAATTCACCATATCATTGTAAGGATAAGGTATTCCCGAAACGAAACATCCTACAGAATATACAACGCAAATTACAGAAGATACCAAAAAGCACTGTAACAACAACTGTAAATCAGACTTACACCTTATCACATCAATCATAACCACTATCGGCAATAATTGCAAAACTACATATCCAAAATAAGGTTTGAATTGAGCTTCCACCGGAACAGATGTATATGTCAGTAAAATCGTAAATCCCCAAAAGAAGATAAATCCCAGTATATACCACATCATCTTAGTATCGGAAGGGTATCTCTTTCTCCATAAACCTGCTTTCAACAACCAAGAACAAAACAACAACATACTACATACCGTATTAAGACTCAAATCACCTGCAGGAAAGCGCACATTGTCAGGAATTAAGATTTTAACCACCAACAAGCAACTAAAACCATATAATGGCTTCTTAAAAGAAAGATAAAGCTCGAAAAGAGCTATTAATATAATAAACGATGCCATATAATTATTTTTTATCAATTTGAGTATATGTTTCTCTATCACACAAATAAAACAACAAGCCTTGAAGCATAAAGCCTTCTATCTCCCATAGAAATCCTGCAATAGGACTACAAATGAGGAAACTTAAAAGTATTGCTTTATAAAAAAGGCTTAAACGGCGATTCATTAACCAACGAAACATTATCAACAGATAGGTAATCACATATATAGCCCCCCAATAATACATCGTTCCAACTATACCAATATCAGAAGGCGTTACATGAAAGTCACCATAATAATCAGCACGCATACCATAAGAAGAAGCCCCGTTAGGAAGTCCATTGCCTAAAAGAAAAGCCATAGGACTTTTTATTATCTCTTGCCAATAAAAAATATAAGACGGCATACGCCCATCTTCTAAATCATCGCTGACATTTGTCAGCCTTCCAAAAATGGAATCTGCAAAAATATAAACAAAAAGGCAAACTACACACGTAAACAGCATTATCAACCACTTATTGCTGACGTTTTTTGAAAAAGCATAATAAAATACTAAAGAAATAAATACTGAAAATATGGTCTGCCTATTTCCTGACGCAACTATACTCAAAAAGAGCAACAAGAATAATATTTTACGATATGGAATAGAAGAGCGAACAACAAAGAACAAAGCCAACACTCCATAATACAAACCGCCCACCATGAAACGCCAGAACCCCATTCTACGTTCTACACCACCAACCTTGTCTGTAGCGTACGCAGAACCGATAGCCCTGCTACCAAATGGAGCTATCGGATATGTGATTTGCTGAAGGAGGGTTATCATACAATATCCCATTCCTACCACAAAAACAGTCTTGACAATACTATCCAAGGGTAGCCGTTTTTTAGATAAATAAAAATATAACAACCATCCCAAATGCATTCGATATACCACCAATGACAATCCTACATCCTGCCCATTAATGACATAGCAAGAATAGACACTTGCCAGAGGCAAAAACATAAGCAATAAAACGGAACGAACATGATAACTTCGAGGCAAAGATTTCTTATTAAAACAAGACACATATACCAATATGCCTAATATAGCCAAATGAACATACTGATAATACTTCAAATCAATCTGTCCAAATGAAAACAGATTGGTGGATGCTATAAGAAAAAATAGCAGGACACCATCAACCTTAGCTTGAATAAATGATTTTACCATTTCAGTATTTTCTTAATTTTCTTCTAACACCATCCATGAAAGCTTTTATTACCACCTTAAAGTCCGCCATTTGATATGTACCATCGGCAAGGACGAGACGCTTACATACACCTAACATAAAGCGAGTGAAAAGCTTCACCTGTATAAGTCTTTTAATATATATAGGTGCATACAACTCGATAAAATAAATTTCATTGCGGAGCATATATGGATATTTCCACGACCTTTTTTTATTTGTGTTAGCAGTCAAATTTTCCTTAAACAAATGTGCTTTTGAGGCATAAACAATATGAAATCCATTCTTCTTTGCACGATAAGAATACTCTGTATCATCCCAAAATATGAATAATTCTTTCACTGGAAGTCCAATTTTCTCTACTACATTTCGAGAAATCAAAGGTCCCTCAAAAGCTATGGATTCCACTTCCATATAATCCTTACACCTTATAATATCGTCCAAAGTAGCATTATACTTCATTGACCTAAAAGGATTTGTGAAATTAAAATGCAAACACTCGCCACCAGTAACAACACTTTTGCCATCGAGCAGCCTTTGTGGAGCAACAATTCCACCAGCCTGAGGCATCACTCGTAGCTGTTGCTCCAAACAATCCGAATAAGGATGAACATCGTCATCCATACACCAAATATAATCTGCCCCCAAAGCATAAGCTTCCTTAATTCCGCGCCAAAAGCCTCCAGAACCTCCAAGATTATCCTGGGTAACGACCATTACGCCCTCTTGTTTACTTAACCATTCTGCAGTATCATCTGTACTCCCATTGTTTATAACCAAAATTACATCCAATGGTACAGTTTGATTTTTTAACGCTCTTATTGCCTTTTGCAATAAAGTACACCTATTATAAGTTACAACAACCGCTATGTTCTTCATCATCAAATATATTTAAAACCTTCTCAATAATCGGAGCCATATCGTAATACTTGTATTCTGCCAATCTACCTCCGAATATAATATTATCTTCCTTATCAGCCAAAGACTTATACTTAGCATACAACTCAGAATTCAGTTTGTCGTTCACAGGATAATATGGCTCCATACCATCCTTCCACTCGGTTGAATATTCCTCAGAGATAACGGTCTTTGGACAATCGTACACCTCCTGACCAAACATTTCAAAGTGCTTATGCTCAATCACACGGGTGTAAGGTACTTCACGCTCGGTATAGTTCACAACAGCATTACCCTGATAATTTGGTTTATCAATGATCTCTGTCTCAAAGCGTACTGTACGATAGTTAAGTTTACCAAACTGATAATTATAGAATTCATCTATCTTACCAGTGAACACTATCTCGTCAGCGATACCCTCCCAATAAGAGCGGTTTTCAAAGAAATCTACATTCGTTTTCGTCTCTACTCCTTCAAGCAAGCCATCAATGAGTTTGTTATAACCACCAACAGGGATACCCTGATACTTATCATTGAAGTAGTTATTATCGAAGATGAGACGAACAGGCAGACGCTTGATAATGAAAGCAGGAAGTTCTGTACATTTTCTACCCCACTGCTTCTCAGTATATCCCTTGATAAGTTTCTCATAAATGTCTTTTCCTATCAATACCTGAGCCTGCTCCTCCAAATTGCGTGGTTCTGTTACGCCATCAGCTTTCATACGAGCAACAGCTTCCGCTTTCTGTTCATCAATCTTATCCTGCGCCTCCTCTGGAGTGGTAACACCCCACATCTGGTAGAAGGTGTTCATATTGAAAGGCAGATTATAGAGCTTACCTTTATAGTTAGCCACTGGCGAGTTGGTATAGCGGTTAAACTCTACAATAGAGTTCACGAAATCCCACACTTTCTTATTGGAGGTATGGAAGATGTGTGCGCCATACTTATGCACGTTGATACCTTCGATATTCTCACAATAGATGTTACCACCTAAGTGAGAACGCTTATCTATCACCAAGCACTTCTTACCCTGCTTATGAGCAAGATGTGCGAAAGTGGCTCCGAAAAGACCGGAGCCAACTATTAAGTAATCATAATGATTTTCCATATAATAATTATCGTTTTATTTTTAACAATATTTGAACTAGCATTTCGTCCTTGCAGATACATAGGATAATGAAGTAAGCTAAGACTCCACAGCAACCTTGCAGAAGCAAGATGGTAAGCGTAGGCAGTTGTAAGAGGCTTAAACCATATAAGGCGAAAGCCATCACTATGCAACCTAACGCATAAGTGAGATGTGATTTCTTAAAATATATGATAGGTATATACTTGCGACCAATGAAATACATTGACACAGTCGTGGCTACCTCAGCTCCCAAATAAGCGATGGATGTTCCGATATAAGAGAAGAACGGAATCAGACACAGGTTGAGAATCAAATCTGCAACTGCTCCTATACCGCAACTCAAAGTTACGATATTGATTTTCCCTTTAGGAAACAATACCTGAATGCCAAAGACATTAGAGATTGCGACCATTAATATAATCGGTGCTATAATCTGTGATGGCAATATAGAATGTTCGAACTTAACTCCACATAAAGCTGTGATAAGACTTGGCGCACAGAAGATGAGACCAATCGTCATCGGAAGTGCTATTGCCAAAGTAAAGTCGTATGACTTTTGAATCAAACGACTGAATTCGTCTTCCTTGTTCTCCGCAATAAGGTGGGATGCTCGTGGCATCATAACAGAACCAAGGCAGGCAGACATCGTCAACAACATTTGCATCACCTTAGTGGCTGCTGCAAAATATCCTACCGCCAAAGCATTCTTCAAGAATCCCAATAATACCGTATTCAGTTGGAGATAAATACTGGTTACCACAGAGAACGAGAAGACCTTCAAGACTGGCTTGACATGTCGCTTGATATGAAGTTCTGAGAAGATGATGTTCTCACGATGGATGTACTTACGAAGACGGAAGAAGTTGAAGATATTACCACCTAAGACTCCAAAGACGGTATAACAACCATAGTAGAGCAAATCTGTCTTACTCTTCACAAAGATGAATAAGAGAACGACAGAAACCGTCTTGATGATGAGTCCTCGAATGGTGATATACTTAAAATCTTCTATTCCCTGATAGAACCACTCGCACCCGATAGCCGTAAAAAAGATGG
Organism: uncultured Prevotella sp.; assembly: GCA_900557255.1. Next base: position 1,619 of record USSA01000058.1, on the reverse strand, counting down.
TAAGGCTCAGAATCAAGAACAATGGTATGTTGACTTGAATCTGCGGAACAGTCAAACAAAGGATGGCGACTATAGCGTATCCCACCAATGTCAGCATCGAATGCAGCAACAGGATCTCCATCGCCGTTCGATTCATCTTTACCACATCACTTCTATCTCTAGCTATCTCTCGGATGGCATACATCGGTATGCCTAAGCAAGTGAACAAGGATATATAACTGATAATAGACTGGAAGAAATTGATCTGTCCGATACCATCAGCCTCTATAACTCGGCAAACATAAGGAAAGGTTATCAATGGGAACAGCATCTGAGTTCCCGTATTGATAAGGTTGAGTATATAATTAACTTTTACTGATTGTGCCATGTAAACAATTTACTGATTGAATTTTATTCTTTATCCAAATCACAAGCATCGCCAAGACGATGGTTCCAAATAACCTTATAAAGAAAGCAAGGAATGCATCTACATTACTCGTTACAAAATCTCCCAAACCTAGATAGGCCAGATACACCAACACATAGTTGAAAGGATCGGAGAAGAGATAAAGCTCATAACTATAACGAGAGAATGTCTTGTAAAGTCTGAGATTGGTAATACATTTGAATGTGCCAAAATATTTGGTAAACTGGATCATGATGATGGAGCCATATACGCCCATCACTACTGTATATATATAATGTGCTGCTTTCATAAAAACAGTATCCCCATTACCATATTTCAAAAAGGCAATGAACAAGAGGCTATAAACTACAATGTTGAGCAGTAAGACTTGCCCCCCCATCATCGCATCAAGCTTGCGTAAATGCTTAAAGCCAAATGCAAAATACACCAAATGTTTGAATGCAGCCAATATGCCCAAGAACTCAATGCCCTTATTGATAAAATACGTTGCTACTATAGAGACACCTACCAAACTAGGCAGGAACCACCGTTTATCCGTTAGATGCTTCTGATGCAAGCCATAATACATAAGAAATATCCAAAACAGGCTAGCCACGAACCAAAGATGTGAGTTACCCATCAAAAGGAATTGCCCCAGGACTATATCCTCTAATACGTTGGCGGACTCAGAATAATAACCACTCATATACTTTAGAGGCAAGGACAAGAGCAACGTGGTAAACAAGAAAGGCACAAGAAGCCTTCTTGCCTTGTTACTCACAAATGCCTTCAAGCCCGCTACCTTATGAATGGTCAAACTAAAGCAAGCTCCACTCAGCATCATAAATAATGGCATGTGGAACGTATAAATAAAGCTTACCATCGTACAGAGCAGCTTCTCTCCAACGGAATAGTCCGTAGGCGAGATATCTCTGAAATAATCTATACCACCATAAGGTGTCATCAAATTGGTATAAGTACAGTGCCCTATGATAACCAATAACATGGTTAATGTTCGAGCATCATCTATCCATAAAATATGTTTGTTTTGCATTGGAAATTACTTGTAATCTACTAAATGAGTTGGTTATCGTATAATTCATAATTTTGGAGAGACATATTTTCTGTTACTCGCTGAGTATTGTCTCATACCATTCACAAATATAACCGCGGGAATGTAGTAAGCGTCCAAAAATGTCACAACGCCCCTATTTGCGGGCTTTTTGCAAAGTCC
>USSA01000057.1 GCA_900557255.1 uncultured Prevotella sp. | reverse complement strand
CCCATCTTTTCAGCTTTGTAGCTTTACGATATTCAAATGCTCTTCCCATTGGAATTTAATTTTAAATGTTTATCGTTTGTTTATAATATTATCTTAATTCTGCACTGAGCACCTTCTGCATTATCTCAATTCTGCATTGAGCTTGCTTGTAAGGTTGGCTATGAGCTTCTTCATGATAGCATCTATCTGCTTGTCATTCAGAGTCTTCTCCTCATCCTGCAGGATGAAGTTAACGGCATAACTCTTCTTGCCCTCTGGCAAATGCTCACCCTCGTAAACATCAAAGAGAACAACGCTCTTCAGAAGTTTCTTCTCTGTCTGGTGGGCAATCTGCTCAATCTGAGCGAACTCTACATTCTTGTCTACGAGCAATGCAAGGTCGCGGCTCACTGACGGATACTTGCTGATGTCGGTGTAAGTAAGGTTCACCTTCTTCACTGCCTTCATCAGGTTATCCCAGTGGATATCAGCATAGAATACATCCTGCTCAATATCGAATGCTTTCTTCAACTTCAGGCTCAGGATACCCAGTTCTACCAATACCTTTCCGGCACGGGTTTCGTAGCTTACGCCCTTAGAGAAGATGTTATTGTCGCTGTGCTTGATAACCACGTTGTTCTGTGGCATACCCACACGGCGGAGAATATTCTCTACCACAGCCTTCAGCTCGTAGATGCTGCTCTGCTCATCAGCATGAGCCCAACTGCCCTCTACGCGCTTACCGGTGATGAAGAGAGACATGTGAGCCTCCTGAGAGTAAGCCTTGATAGGACTCTCCTCGCTCCACTTCTCCTTATTATATATATAGGTGTTACCCACCTCGAAGAACTTCAGGTTCTGGCTCTTATGGTTGATGTTGCGAACCACGCTCTCCAAACCACCGAACAGCATCGTCTGGCGCATCACACCGAGATCAGCACTCAATGGGTTCATCACCTTCACGGTTGTCTCGTTAGGATACTTGTTGAGGTCGAAGTCGGTATAGTAGCTAGCCTTGCTCAGAGAGTTGTTGAGAATCTCCATGAAGCCCTCGCCTACCAGCTGCTCTGCCACGAGGTTCTGGCTGTGATAAGCCTTGTCCTCATCGCCCTGAACAGTCAGGGAGCTCTTCAACTGGGTTGGAATCTCCACATTATTATATCCGTAGATACGGAGAATATCCTCTACTACGTCGCAAGGACGCTGAACGTCTACACGATAAGCAGGAACCAGGAGGTCGATGCCCTCAGCATCCTCCTTCACAATCTTCATCTCGAGAGATGTGGCGATGTTCTTGATGGTTTCAGCACCAATCTCCTTACCGATGAGGCGATGCGCATACTCATAGTTCAGGCGAACTGGGAAATCCTGCATTGGCTCTGGATATACATCCTTGATCTGCATGGAAATCTTACCGCCAGCTAACTGCTTGCAGAGGATGGCAGCCTGCTTCAAAGCATAAATCTGTCCGTTTGGATCTACACCACGCTCAAAACGGTAGCTGGCATCTGTGCTCAAACCATGACGGCGAGCACTCTTGCGGATCCATGTAGGATGGAAGTAAGCACTCTCCAAGACTACATCCTTGGTTGTCTCGTAAGTACCAGAACCCTTACCGCCGAAGATACCGGCGATACACATAGGCTCCTCAGCATTGCAGATGCTCAGGTCGTGCTCACCCAAGGTATGCTCCTCGCCATCGAGAGTAACAAACTTGGTGCCCTCCGGCTGGGTACGAACTACAATCTTATGACCGGTAACCATGTCTGCATCGAAGCAGTGCAATGGCTGGCCGTATGCCATCATGATGTAGTTGGTGATATCCACGATATTGTTGATAGGGCGCAAGCCGATGATGTTCAGCTTATCCTGCAACCACTTAGGACTTTCCTTCACCTCACAACCGGTGATGCTTACACAGGCATAACGCTTGCAAGCCTCAGTATTCTGGATTTCAACATCGATAGGAAGATCCTCGTTGTCTACTACAAACTCATCGCAAGATGGGCGATGCAAGCTTGTCTTGTAGCCATTCTGCTTCAACCAGGCATACAGGTCGCGGGCTACACCCCAGTGACCGAGCGCATCAGCACGGTTGGCTGTGATATCTATCTCGATGAGCCAGTCACTCTCCAGGTGATAATACTCAGCAGCAGGCTGACCTACCGGAGCATCTTCTGGGAGTACGATGATGCCGTCGTGAGAGGTACCTACCCCAATCTCATCCTCAGCACAGATCATACCCAAGCTCTCTACACCGCGGAGTTTGCTCTTCTTGATGGTAAAACTCTGGTCGCCATCGTAAAGCACGCAGCCCAAATCAGCCACGATAACCTTCTGACCTGCAGCAACGTTAGGAGCACCACAGACTATCTGCTGAGGTTCACCCTTGCCCAAGTCAACGGTTGTAACATGGAGGTGATCACTATTAGGATGCTCCTCGCATGTCAACACTTTACCAACATAGAGACCTTTCAGTCCGCCCTTGACAGACTGAACTTCTTCCAAAGCGTCAACTTCGAGTCCGCAAGAGGTCAACGCGTCCGCAGTCTCCTGTGGTGTCAAATCGAAATCGACGTATTCTTTAAGCCATTTGTATGAAACGTTCATTATAATGATTTTTTATTTTATTTCTATTTTGAAAAACCCTAAGAAACATCATTCGGGCTATGCATGTTCTAAAACTCTGCAAAAATACAAAAAAAAATGCATATAAACAAATAACATTCGCCATTTTTGCACTATTTAAAATAAATACATGCAAAAATGGCGAATGCCTTGGTTTTTATTCGAAAACTTCGTCGATACTGCCAGTTCCTACTTCCTCTGAGTCATCCTGTTCGGCAGCCTTGCGGGAACAAGGATTGTAGTCTTCCGGCAAATCGAACTTGATAGCAGGACTGATACCCAGCGACGGGTCGGCATAAACCTTCTTCATGAATATCGCCCAGATAGGCAAAGCCATGGTAGCGCCCTGACCCATACTCATGGAATCGAAGTGGATATCACGCTCCTCACCACCTACCCAGCAGCCACTTACGAGTTGTGGAGTAAAGCCGATAAACCAACCGTCGCTGTTGTTATTGGTAGTACCGGTCTTGGCGCCAATCTGTCCTTCCAGGTTATAACGGTAGCGCAGTCTTCCTGCCGTACCATTATCCACAACGCCCATCAGCATGGTGAGCATCTTCATGGCATTATCGGCACTGATCACCTCGTTCATACGTGGCTGGAAGGTAGCAATCGTATTACCTTCATTATCCTCGATACGGCTCACAAACATTGGAGCAGTACGGATGCCGTGGTTGGCAAATACGGTATAAGCGCTCACCATCTCGCTGACACTTACCTCACATGGTCCCAGACAGAGACTCATGGATGCATGGATATCAGGATTGTTGATGCCGAAGTCGCGCAACATCTGTACGAACTGCTGCGGATTGAGCTTACTCATCAGATAAGCACTCACCCAGTTGCTACTCTGCGCCAATCCCCAACTCAGCGGTACCATCTGTCCGGCACGTGAATGGTTGGCATTGCGAGGTGTCCACGGACGACCTGCCACCATATAGGTCTGCTGACGGTTAGGCGCCAGATCGCAAGGCTGGAAGCCGTTAGACATCGCCAGACTGTAAAGGAATGGCTTGATGGTAGAACCCACCTGCCGGCGTCCCAGACTCACCATGTCATACATGAAATGAGTATAATCCAATCCACCCACATACGCTTTCACAGCACCCGTCTTAGGATCCATGCTCATAAAACCGCTACGCAGAAAACTCTTGTAATAACGGATAGAATCGAGCGGACTCATCAGCGTATCAATATCACCATGATAGGTAAATACGGTCATCTCCTGCTTCTTGCGGAATGCCGCCTTGATTTCATCCTCAGAATATCCCGCAGCCTTCATCGTACGGTAACGCTCACTCTGGGTGATACTGCGGTTCAGTATACTCTTAATCTGTTCCGGTGTCAGCTTATCGCTGTATGGCGAGCTTGGTTTGCGGGCTATCTCTGCACTGAAGCGAGGCTGCAGATAGCGGGCTACATGCTGATACATAGCCTCTTCCGCATACTGCTGCATACGGCTATCGATAGTTGTAAACACCTTCAGTCCATCACTGTATACATTGTATGGCGAACCATCCTTCTTATAGTTCTTGTTGCACCATCCATAGAGCGGATCATTCTCCCACTGGATAGAATCCACCACAAACTGGGCACGGTTCCAAGAAGGATAATCACTACGCTCCGGACGCTTAGCCATCATATACTGGCGAAGGAACTCACGCAGATAAGTAGCCGAACCATCCTTATGGTCGGTACGGTGGAAATTGAGTGTCAGCGGCTCAGCAGCATACTGGCTATACTCGCTCCGGCTCAGATATCCCGCCTTCACCATCTGCGAAAGAACCACATTTCTGCGCTCCCTCGCTCTCTCCGGATAGCGAACCGGATTGAAGAGCGACGGATTCTTGCACAGTCCGATGAGCGTTGCCGACTCACAGAGGGTCAGATTCTTCGGTTCTTTATTAAAATAGGTATTGGCCGCCGTCTTGATTCCTACAGCATTGTGCAGGAAATCGAAGTAATTGAGATAGAGAGCCAGAATCTCCTCTTTGGTATAATAGCGTTCCAGCTTCACCGCAATCACCCACTCTATCGGCTTCTGCAACAATCGTTCCATCGTACTGCCTGCCTTCTCAGAATAAAGCTGCTTGGCGAGCTGCTGCGTGATGGTACTTCCACCACCCGCATTAGTCTGTCCCAGGATACCACGCTTGACGATGGCACGTCCCAGTGCACGGAAGTCGATACCTGAATGCTCATAGAATCGCTCATCCTCAGTAGCCACCAGCGCCTTAATTAAATAAGGTGACATCTTCTTGTAAGGAATCACGATACGGTTCTCCTTGTTCAGGTTCCACGTACCAAGCACCTTGCCATCGGCAGAGTAAACCTGGGTGGCAAATCTGTTGATAGGATTCTGCAGATCCTCGATGTCGGGCATGTAGCCAATCATTCCAAACCAGATGGCAACAAAGGCAAGAATTACCATGAGTATTCCAGTGCCGAAAACAGCCCATAAAATATGTATAAATCGCTTTCTCATCACTATTTCTTTAAATATTTGTGCAAAATTACATAAAAGTTTTGATTTATCGCATATAAATCAGATTTTTTATGTAACTTTGGGGGCGATTTTAGAACATTCAATCATATTTCAAATGGAAAAACATAATTTTGTGACCATTGCAGACCTTTCCAAGGAGAAAATCATGTACCTCCTGGAAATGGCGCAAGAGTTCGAAAAGCACCCGAACAGGGAGTTGTTGAAGGGAAAGGTCGTAGCGACCCTTTTCTTCGAGCCATCTACTCGTACCCAACTCAGTTTCCAAACCGCTGCCAACCGTCTTGGTGCCCGTGTCATTGGTTTCTCTGATGCCAAGACATCCAGTACCACCAAGGGTGAGACCCTCAAGGATACCATCCTGATGGTAAGCAACTATGCCGATGTAATCGCCATGCGCCATTTCATCGAGGGAGCAGCCCAGTATGCCAGTGAGGTAGCACCAGTGCCTATCGTAAATGCAGGCGACGGCGCTCACATGCATCCTTCACAGTGCCTGCTCGACCTCTACTCTATCTACAAGACCCAGGGTACCCTGGAGAACTTGAACATCTATCTTGTGGGTGACCTCAAATATGGCCGCACCGTTCACTCACTTATCACAGCCATGCGCCACTTCAATCCTACCTTCCATTTCATCGCACCTAAGGAACTCGCCATGCCAGAAGAGTACAAACTCTACTGTAAGGAGCACAACATCAAATATGTTGAGCACGAGGACTTTAACGAAGATGTGATTGCAGGTGCCGACATCCTCTACATGACCCGTGTACAGAAGGAGCGTTTCAGCGACCTGATGGAGTATGAACGCGTAAAGAACGTGTATATCCTGAAGCGCGACATGCTCTGCAAGGCGAAGGAAAACATGAAGATCATGCATCCGCTGCCACGCGTGAACGAGATTGCTTACGATGTAGATGATGATCCACATGCATACTATATCCAGCAGGCTCAGAATGGCCTCTATGCGCGTGAGGCTATCTTCTGCCACTGCCTCGGCATCTCGCTCGATGATGTGAAGAACGATAAAAGCATAATTGAATAATGTTGAATAATGTTGAATGTTGAATGTTGAATGTTGAATGTTGAATGTTAAGTTGCCTAACGGACACCTAACATGGCCCTCAAGGGCGCAAGCCTCACTCAACATTCAACACTCAACATTCAACATTAAACACTCAACATTCAACACTCAACACTCAACATTAAACACTCAACATTCAACATTAAACACTCAACATTAAAAAAAAAAGAGATGGGAAACAATAAAAGTCAATTAGTGGTTGCGGCTATCGAGAACGGTACCGTAATCGACCATATACCAGCCGAAAAGACCTATCAGGTAGTAAATCTGCTCCAGTTGGAGAAGATGGAGACTCCTGTTACTATCGGCTACAACCTGCCAAGCAAGAAGATTGGCAAGAAGGGCATCATCAAGGTTGCCAACAAGTATTTTACCGATGAGGAAATCAACCGACTCTCCGTCGTTGCGCCTAACATCGGACTGAGTATCATCAAAGACTACGAAATCGTAGAGAAGAAGACCGTCAAGACTCCTGATACATTGAAGGGCATCGTAAAGTGCAACAACCCTAAGTGCATCACCAACAACGAGCCTATGCAGACCCTCTTCCATACCGTAGACAAAGTGCTCGGTATCGTACGTTGCCACTACTGCGACAAAGAGCAGCAATTGGGCAAAGTAGAGCTCTGCAAGTAATAAAAACAGGTAGTTTATAACAAAAAGTAAGCAATATCACTCAAAATGTTACGATTTATTTGGTAGTTTGAGAGATATTGCTTATTTTTGCATCCGATTTCATTAAACATCAACCATAAAAAGTAAAGGGAAATGGTAAAAGATCAAGAGATTTTCGACTTAATCGAAAGAGAACATCAGCGCCAGCTGAAAGGTATGGAGCTTATCGCTTCTGAGAATTTCGTGAGTGACGAGGTGATGAACGCTATGGGTTCTTACCTTACTAACAAGTATGCCGAGGGTCTGCCAGGCAAGCGCTATTATGGCGGATGCCAGGTAGTTGACATCGTAGAGAACCTCGCCATCGAGCGTGTAAAGAAGGTGTTCGGTGCTGAGTATGCCAACGTACAGCCTCACTCTGGTGCTCAGGCTAACGCTGCTGTTCTGCTTGCCGTATTGAAGCCAGGCGATACCTTCATGGGCTTGAACCTCGACCACGGCGGCCACCTCTCTCATGGTAGCCACGTCAATACATCCGGTATTCTCTACAACCCTATCGGTTACAACCTGAACAAGGAGACAGGCCGTGTAGACTACGACGAGATGGAGAAACTGGCTCTTGAACACAAACCAAAACTGATTATCGGTGGTGGTAGCGCTTACAGCCGCGAGTGGGATTATGCCCGCATGCGCAAGATTGCCGATGAGGTAGGCGCTCTCCTCATGATCGATATGGCTCACCCTGCAGGTCTGATTGCAGCCGGTCTGCTCGACAACCCATTGAAGTATGCACACATCGTTACTTCTACTACTCACAAGACACTCCGTGGTCCTCGTGGCGGTATCATTCTGATGGGCAAAGATTTTGACAATCCATGGGGTTTGACAACCAAGAAGGGCGAGGTTAAGAAAATGAGCATGCTCTTGAATTCTGCCGTATTCCCAGGTCAGCAGGGTGGTCCGCTGGAGCACGTCATCGCTGCCAAGGCAGTAGCCTTCAATGAGAATCTGCAGCCTTCATGGAAGGAGTATGCTACTCAGGTAAAGAAGAATGCAGCCGTACTCGCAGATGACCTCATCGGTCGCGGATTCGGTATCGTGAGCGGTGGTACAGACAACCATTCTATGCTCGTAGACCTCCGAAGTAAATATCCAGATCTCACAGGTAAAGTCGCTGAGAATGCGCTGGTTGCAGCCGACATCACAGTCAACAAGAACATGGTTCCATTCGACAGCCGCTCTGCCTTCCAGACATCAGGTATCCGCCTGGGTACAGCAGCCATGACCACACGTGGCGCCAAGGAAGATATGATGCACCTCATTGCTGAACTCATCGAGGAGGTACTGAATGCTCCAGAGGACGAGAAGGTCATTGCCCGCGTTCGCGAAAAGGTGAATGCTACAATGAAGGATTACCCTCTCTTTGCATACTAATCGTTACGGATAAATATAATTACAAACTGCGGGCCTTCCGTCCGCAGTTTTTTGTTTCATTTAATAAATAATAAAGAAAAGAAAAAATTTATGAAAAAGATGAAAAGCCTACTGCTCATGGCACTTGCGTTGCTCCCTGCGAGCAAAACTTTAGCACAGACCAACGCCCAAGTTTTCTACGACTTCGGCAGTGACCGCAAGTTTGTTACCCTCACACTCGAAATGTTCAAGCAGGACAAATGGGGTAGCACTTATTTCTTTGTAGACCACGACTTCAACCTCGATCAGATGACAAACACTGATACAGGCAAGAAGTACGAGCACAACATGTCACAGGGTGGAACCTATACCGAGATTTCGCGCGCCCTCAACTTCTGGCAGAACACGAAGTTGAAGAACCTGAGCCTCCACGTAGAGTATAACGGCGGTATTTACAAAGACTACCCAATCAACAATGCCTGGCTCTTCGGTGTGGAGTATTTCATGCACGACAAGAGTTTCAAGAACACCTTGACACTCCAGGCACTCTACAAGACTATCCGCAAGACCGACCAGAACGTGCCAATGCAGTTTACTGCTGTTTGGGGATGCAAAGACATCTTTGGATTAAAGGGATTGAACTTTAGCGGTTTCGCAGATTTCTGGTGGGAGAATCACAGTTCTTTCAAGGATAAGGATGGCAATCTGAAGTTCGACAAGGATGGCAACATAGCCTTCACTCCCGAGCACACTGTCTTCACCACAGAGCCACAGCTCTGGTACAATGTAGGCCAGCACTTCGGCTGCGAGAACCTGAGCGTAGGTAGCGAGGTAGAAATCAGCCACAACTTCGGCAGCAATGCCGGCTGGATGGTTCGCCCTTGCCTCGGTGTAAAGTGGGACTTCTAATTACGAATTTCTTAGCTGCGGAAAATTTTAAAAAATTCATTTTAAAAATTTTCCGCACTAATTCTTAACCACTTTATTTTCTGTTTTTCAACAACCTACGTTACTTTCTTACTGTCAATCCGCCATCAGAAATTCCTCCGATTCCACCTTTTTTCTTATTGTACTGACGGGTTACACCGCTCAAGTTAACTCCGCCAACGCCCTCGGATGTAGCGTTTACACTTTGGCAGTCAACCTTGGCTTTCACGCTGCCCACACCTTCGTTCTTGATAATCAGACTGCCGCCCTTAAACATTCCCAGATTAACAGAGCCAACACCCTCATTATCCAGTTTCACACTTCCCATCTCAATCTTAGAGATTTTCACCGAGCCTACACCTTCGTTATCAATGTTCATATCATCTCCAGCCACATCATCGATATTTACCGAGCCAACACCCTCGTTGGTTATCTCCAGTTTGTTGGCTAGAATCTTCCCAATCTTGACAGCACCTACACCCTCGTTATCGATTTCCAGTCTGTCGCTATTAATCGTCTTGGCATGGAAAGAACCCACACCTTCTCTCGTAATCTTCACCAGGTCAGGACTTGTGATATAAATCTTGAGTCTATTCTTTTCAGAGTTACACGCGGCAGGCACCTTGAGTTTTCCGCTGAGTCCGATCTTCACCTCGCCGTCACGATAAACCACCTTGAGTTTCTCCTTGAGTTTCTGTACGAACTCAGCATCCTTGATGGCAGAGTAATCCAACCGAACGCTGCATTCATCGCCATTGTTCTGGGTATAATAAACGCTGGCAATCACATCCACGTCGATTGCCTTGAAAGGCTTCTCGGTCAAATCACCCTGCGTAAAGTTGAGACTTCCCTTCATTTCACTGGCTGAAGATCCCATACTGCAAGAACTCAAGCCCATTGGGGCAAAGAATAAAGCGGCAGCCACCGCCCAAATACCAAATTTCTTCATATCATTTCTATTTTTATGTTTCTAAATACGTGATATACCGAATACCTTTCTGTTTCGGTATTCTGATGGTTAGACGCAAGAAGATACATAAAGGTTGCAGGATAAGAGAAAAATGCAGAAAAAAAAGTGCAACTGAAAGCTATTCTCACTGGAACAGCCTCCTATTCTTACTGAAATAGCCTTCGTTAGTCACTAAAACAGCCTTCGTTAGTCACTGAAACAGCCTTCGTTAGTCACTGAAATAATATTCGTTGAATATTGAAGTAAGCCTCACTCCAATTTCAAGCAAGCAACACGCCATAACATTAAGGTATTCAAGGAAAAGGCACAAATTCTACAAGGCGTTCCAATAGATTTATTTTTCTCTATCCCCCAATGCAAAAAATTGCCTAAAAATTTGGAAGTTACAAATTTTCAGCGTATCTTTGCAGAAGATTGTACGGCGCTCGGCAATTCGAAAGCAAGCTTTCATTGCACTCACTGACATAATCTTTGCAAAAGTATTAATTTAAATGAATCGCGTATGAAACAGGCAGAAGAAAGATACATCAAAGCCGAGATAGCCAAGTTCACTCCGCAGGAAATGAGGGAGTACGAAACCAGCAAGATGGCATATCGCGACATCAAGAATTCCGTAGACACCGCCAAGCGTGAAGGTATAGCCGAAGGCAAGGAAGAAAGAAGTCTTGAGATTGCCAGAAAGATGCTGGCAAAGGGCATAGATGAAGCGACGGTAAAGGAAATAACCGGGCTGTCGGCGGAACATATACTGCAGCTAAAAGCAGAAATATAGATTACTTACTGAACTTTCGCATGTGGTTCAAGTACGGGCTGAAGGCCCAAAAGCTCCTAGCCCAGGGCAGCGCCCTGGGCTAGGAGCTTCAGCCCTTTCAGGGCGAGTGGAGCCAACTTGCGAAAATTCAGTAACGGAAAATTTGCAACAGGCTTTAAAAGATTAGAATTATGATTTCAGAAAAAGAATTAAATAGCTATCGGCTGACAAGCATGGAAGAGCCAACAGATGAAATGCTGGCTCAGATTATGCATGAGGCTGCCGAAATATACAACAGAGAAAACGAAGAAGCTTACAGAAGTTATTTTGCCAATATGCAAAAACAGGCTAAAGAACAACGACAAAAATTCAATTTGAATTAATGGAGGCAAAAATACACAAACCCGTTTTAATTGTCATTGCAGGACCTAATGGTTCTGGGAAGACAACAATAACCAGTCGTGTATTACACCACGAATGGCTAGAAGATTCTATTTATATCAACCCAGACAATATTGCACAAAATATGTTTGGCGATTGGAACAATCAAGATGCAGTATTAAAAGCAGCCCAATACTGCCAGGCTCAAAGAGAAGAATGCCTCAACAATAAACATAGTATGATTTTCGAAACAGTAATGTCCACTGCCGAGAAAATTGACTTTATCAAAAGAGCTAAAGAAGCAGGATTTTTTATTCGTCTCTTTTTTGTAGGAACTTCCTCGCCAACAATAAATGCTTCAAGAATTGCTACAAGAGTAATGAAAGGTGGACACGATGTACCGATTACAAAGATTATTTCAAGATATGCCAAATCCATCATCAATTGCGAAATAGCATCCCAATACGCCGACCGCACATACGTATATGACAACTCAAAAGACGGTGTAGAAGCTCAACTTCTTTTCAGAATGACAGAAGGTAAAATATTTAAGGAATACGTGAAGGAGATTCCGGAATGGGCTATAGGCATTGCCAACAAAGAAGAATAGACTAGAAAGTAGAAAACGAAAGAGGTGTCGAAAAGTCACTGAAATAGTACTCGTTAGTCACTGAAATAGTATTCGTTAGCTATTGAAGTAAGCCTCACTTCGAGTTCAGATAATCAACACATCCATTTCAAGTAAGCCTTACTTCAACTTCAAGTGAGCCTCAGTTAACATTTACGTAAGCCTCACTCCATTTTAAAGCAAACAACACGCCATAACATGAAGGTATTCAAGGAAAAGGCGCAAATTCTACAAGACGTTTCTACAGAATGATTTTTCTCAGTTCCTCAATGCAAAAAACATCCTAAAAATTTGGAAGTTACAAAAATTCAGCGTATCTTTGCAAAAGGTTTTAAAAGATTAGAATTATGACAACATTAGAGTTACAAACAGAATATCAATCACTCGTCAACATAATTGCCAACGAGGATTACGAGACAATAAGCAAGGCAGTCAAAGCACTGAAGAACATACTGTCTCCTAACAAGGCTGTGTCTCCCAACAAGACAAAGACTAAGAAAATAACCAAGGCAGACTTAGTTATAGACCCAAGAATTGCAGCCATGACTAAAGGCATCAACTCGCCAGAGTCATTCGACTACAAAAACGAATACTACAAGGACTACATAAAATAAGCTGATATGAAACAGGTTTTCTTAGATACAAATGTGATAATTGATTATCTTGGAAACAGAACGGGGTTCTACGATGACGCAGCAATCATCATGAGCTTAGCTATCAACCAAAAGATAGAATTACACGCAGCAGCCATATCTTTTGCGACCGCAAGCTATATATTAAGCAAGAACAACGACAATAACAGAATAAAAACGTTGATTGCTGATTTCTGCAACATATGTAAAGTAGTCGCAACAGATGAAGAATGCGTTAACTATGCAACCATATCCGACTTTGAAGACTTTGAAGATGCCATGCAATACAAATGTGCAGAAAAAGCAAAAGCGGACTACATAGTTACCAGGAACATTAAAGATTTCAAGACTGCAAGCATCAAAGTTGGAACTCCGGAAGATTTTCTGGAAGATTTTATAAACCAATACTAGCTACTTCCAAAAACCTAAAGCAAGCAGTCTATTTGCAGCAGACTTTAAAAGATAAAAATTATGATTTCAGAAAAAGAACTAAATAGCTATCGCTTGACAAGCATGGAAGAGCCAACAGACGAAATGCTGGCTCAGATTATGCATGAGGCAGCTGTCTTATATCGAAAAGAAAATGAAGACGCTCAAAAAAGAGTTATTGACATGATTAAAGAAGCTTGTAACTACTCAGTACCCTCCGGCATGGCCTATTCCAACTTCATTCTTATAAAAAATCACAGAAAAAGCTTGCATGTTTGGAAATAAAGTCGTAACTTTGCGGTATCGTTTTTAAACAGAATGGTTATGAAGTACTTAGATCCAAAGGCAGACCTCACGTTCAAGAAGATATTCGGCAATCATCCCGCAAGACTGATCAGCCTCCTGAACGCCCTCCTGCCACTCAGCGAAGAAGAGCAGATACACGAGATAGAGTATCTGCCAACAGAACTTGTGCCTCAGCTCGAAGGAGGCAAGAATACCATAGTAGATGTACTCTGCACCGACATTAGAGGCAGGAAATTCTGCGTGGAAATGCAGATGGAATGGTCAGACGCATTCCAGCAGCGAGTATTGTTCAATGCATCCAAGCTCTATGTGAGTCAGGCTAAAAAAGGAGGAAAATACAGCGAACTCCAACCAGTATATTCCCTGAATCTTGTGAATGAAATCTTTGCGCATGATACTCCAGATTTCATCCACAACTACCGCATCGTGCACGACAAGGACAGCAATAAGATCATCGAGGGCTTGCATTTCACCTTCATAGAACTCCCTAAGTTCACACCTCATTCCATTGCAGACAAGCGCATGATGGTCTTGTGGCTGCGTTTCCTTACAGAAATCAATTCCAATACAAAGGAGATTCCTGCCGACCTGCTTAATGATCCGGAGATTGGAAAAGCCGTAGAAGATCTTGAAGTTTCCGGCTTTACAGATGCAGAGCTCCGTGCCTATAATAAATTCTGGGATTCAGTAAGTGTTGAAAGAACCCTCCTGGATGACAGATATCAGAAAGGAATGGAAAAAGGAATGGAAAAAGGAATGGAAAAAGGAAGAGCTGAAGGCGAATTAAGCAAGAGCCAGGAAATCGCAAGAAATCTTCTGACCTTAGGGGTTCCTATCGCTCAAATAATACAAGCCACAGGTTTATCGCCAGAAAAAATAGAACGCCTGAAGAAAGCTTAAAACCATTCTCTCAGGCAGAATAGAGAAAAAACTGTGAAAAGCCGTGAAAAAAAAGGAGAAAGACGTGGGAAAAAGAAGATAGGTAACTACTCATGCCCATAGGGGTGCTGAGTAGTTACAGAAGCCTCCAATGAAGCTGCAACCAAATATCAAACTCAATATGACAGACAACATGCATAAACCCGTTTTGATAGTCATTGCCGGTCCAAATGGTTCCGGAAAGACGACCATCACGTCTCGCATTCTCCAACATGAACGGCTAGATTTCTTTAACTTCTCTTAACTTCCCCACATACGAAAGTTCAATCTAATATGCAAAACTTCAAGTTTTCTGCGTTAATATTTGTTTAAAAATCAGTCCTTTTTCGGTATCGTTAACTTCTTTTATCTGATAATTGTTTAACACAACATAAGACGGGATTCCCTACCCCACTCGCTTTTTCAAAGATTTTAGCGGTAAGAAAAAAGGAAAAAGTAGACCCCTAAAAAAAGGCACCCATTTCGGAACCGAAAATAAATGCTTAAAATATGTAAAAACGGGCTGAATTCTTAAAATATGTTTATAAAAAGCGAAAAACACCCTTCACCACCCTTCACCCGTAACTATTTGACACACAAAACCTTAAATAAAAAGGTGAAGGGTGAAGGTTTGAAAACTCTTTTTTATATATACGCGCGGCAAGGAAAAAAATCCGTTTTTTCATTTTTCTGATTATCCGGATTTTCCAAAAATCCTAAAAAAAAGAATATAATATAAGATTTAAAATATACCCTTCACCCTTCACCTCGTCACTTTTCCGATGTTTCGCTTCTTCCCTACTTCTTCTTCAAAATACCCCAACAAAAATGGGCGCATAAATGCTGCGTTAAAAAGTTTAACCTAGGTTATTCTTTGTAAAAAGTGAGGGCTATAGCCTTCACTTCCAATGTGCAGCTTTTTGTGTAACTTCGCAGCATGGAAAATAATAACGTAACAAAACAAGAAGTGCTGAAATTTTCAGCAGAAATGGAAGAAGAAGCCAGCATAAAACTGGCTATCGCCAAAGTATGTGACGTAAATGTCACAGACATCAGAATAGTAATGGGGGGACGCGACACAATATCGGAAAAGATAAAAAAAAAGATAATCACTCCTGAAATCCTCTACGCAATGGATAAAGCCATTATATCCATTCTCATAAAAATGGATCTGGAGGATGCCTGCAATGGTACGACCTGGGAATATGAAGGAAACATCCAAGGAAAAACCAGATTCTGGTATTACTGCGATGAAGTGAGCAAATGGATACTGCACAAAGGTTCGGTACACTGGGACGACCTCAGCAATAGTTTGAGCAACTGGAAAAATATCCTATCCTACAATTCTGTTGCGATGAAAAAGGCGGAATTAAACCAAAAATTCAAACTCATAAAATCCAAAAAGAAATGAAAGAGATTAAACCCACAAACGAGACCGGAAATAACCCGGAAACAGAACAGGAGAAAGAGGTCTTGCCCTCTTTTTTCCAGACTCTGAAGACCTCTACCAGCAAGCCTCTCCCCAACAGAGCGGTGCTGGAGTACAACATCATGCATTCGGCACCGGTGAAAACCAATACCGAAGGCTACAGGTCGATGATAAAGGTGGACAAGAGAACGGCAGAGGACATCAAGCACAGGCTGCCCTGCATCACTCCCAGCGTGCAGCTCAAGGGAAGCTCCAAGAAGCTGACTGACTTCAGGAAGGAAACCTACTGGCTGATGCTCGATTATGACGACGTGCCCCCAAAAAACATCGCGGCACTCAGGCAGACCGCCCGGAAAATCCCCTTCACCATGGTCTTCTACATCACCGTCTCGGGCAAGGGATTCCGCATTCTGCTCAGATATATGCGGCCTGAAGGATGCAATCTCACTGCCACCGAGCTCCACCAGCTCGCCATACAGAAAGCCATGAGCATCTACGACAAACTGCTGGGTATCAGCTGTGACAAACAATGCCAGGACATGGTGAGAAGCTGCGGACTGGCTTACGACCCCGAGGCTTACT
>USSA01000056.1 GCA_900557255.1 uncultured Prevotella sp. | reverse complement strand
GATATGCACGGGTGGTGGAGCTGGTGAAGGTAGACAGCATCAGCGTGACGCCGGTCTATGCCAAACCGCCGAAGGCATCGGTAAAACCGCTCGTCAGTGCGGAGTGGAGCCAGGATTATCCTTATAACTACTATACCCCGCGCAGCAGCTCAAGCGGCAAGCCTACCTATACGGGCTGTACCATCACGGCGATGGCACAGGTGCTCTATGCCCACCGCTGGCCTAAGATGAGACCCGAGGGGGTAAACCGGGGTAAGGGTGCCATGGCATACGATTATTATGACTGGGACAACATGCTCGATTCCTACAGCGGAGGAGGGTACAGCGAGGCTCAGGCACAGGCAGTGGGCGTGCTGATGCGCGACTTGGGAAAACTGGCCCAGGCTACCTACGGCGTGCACGGAACCCTCTGTGATGAGGCAAAGTTATGGAATACACTCGAGAACTATTACAACTGCAATGTGCGCCAGCTGGAGAAGGACAGACTGCCGGGCGGCGAGTTTCTGCAGGCTATCTACCAGGAACTGTCTCTCGGCTGTCCGGTCTTCATGACGGGCGGCGACCATGCCTTTTTATATGATGGTTACGATGAGAACGGACTGGTGCATGTAAACTGGGGATGGGCTGGTCTGGACAATGGCTATTTCGACATCAATACAGCAGCGACGGCTGGCGGAGGTTACGGCAGCGACGGCTGTTACTACGAAAATCAGATAGCGCTCTTCGTGCATCCGAACGACGGAATGATAGAACCGCTGCAACCTAAACCGGTGGTGCTGTCGGTGAACAATGACCAGGGACTGCAGTTCCAGGCGAGTGAAGGAATGACGGTGAAGTCGGTTATTCCGGCGCAGATTAAAGGTGTGGGAGCCCGCAATCTGGCTCAGGATGCCGGAGGCGCCTATACCGGACAGATAGGCATCGGACTCTTTACGCAGGACGGAAAGTGTATGCATGTCTTCGGACAGTCGGGTGTCTTGACCTGGGCTACCTATTATACCAGCTACAATTTCGAATATGACTGGTGGAAGATGGACCTGAATGAGATAGACGGTCTGGCAGACGGCACCTATACTCTGCGACCTTTGGGCCGCCGGCTCCTGGATGCTGACAAGGGCGTTTGGGAAGACTGGAGGCAGATGGTGAATGGCAATTCCGTGCCGATGATTGTAAACCGTGGCGAGGTTACGCTGGTACAGGCGGACAACAAGCCTCACCTGTTGCTTGCGGGAAAGCCAGAGGTGCTGGAGCCAGCCTATCAGTACAGCAGCCAGTTGGCAGGCATTCTGCTGAATGTATCTAACCTGAGCCGCTATCAGGCTCGCGGCGAGTTACAGGTGGAACTGGAGGGCACGGGAAATCTGGCGGGTGAAACCTATCAGGTACCGAATGCCTATCTCATCCACATGGTGGCGCAGCGCATGGATACTACCCAGTGGCTCGTGAGGTTCATGACATCCTATTCGGGCCCTACCGGCTCTCATGAGCTCAAGGCAGGCAAGTATCGCATGAAGCTCCGCTTCAACCACAATATCGAGACGAAGAATCCTGGCGTCTACGAGATTCCGGTGCCGGAAGATTTCCTGCTCGAGGTATATCCTAACAACTACGAAGGCAGGGTGACCGTTACATCGGTGAAACTCCTGGATGAATCGGGCAGTTATGTGCCTTCCCATTACTTCGACCTGGATCAGAAGCCGCAGCTGGTGCTGGGTATGTCGGGCTATATGAAGTATCTTACGCAGGGCAGTCTGCAGACCCGCATGCGCTACCGTCTGGTCAATGTGGCTACGGGCGAGACTGCGTATACGAGCAGCATCAGCAGAGTGAGCATTCCGCGCAACAATGATACGGATCTTACGGGTTCTACCCGCCATACCGTGAATCTTTCTGAGTTGGCAGAGGGCACCTACGAGATACATGTAGATATAGAGCGTGACGGCATGTGGATGGACCGCTGGAATGCCAATACGTTGCGCCGCCGCATTACGCTCTACCGAAAGGCGCCTACTACAGGCATCACGAAGCCGGCTCTATCGCAGGGCACGGGCAGTGCAGCCGCCTCTTCATCTTCTGATGCAGTATACGGGTTGGATGGCCGCAAACTTACCAAAGTTACCCAGCCGGGCATCTATATTCGGAATGGAAAGAAGATGGTAGTGCGCAAATAATAATTGACAAACTAACAGGTAATTGATTCAATAATTTTTAAAATCAGGCAACGCTACGATTATTTCTGTCTTGGCTTGATTTCGTATGCCGGATTGTTGCGGATATCCCAGCGGTCTAACTTTGCACCATTGGTGAGTATCAGTTTCTCCTTCTGGTAGGCTATGATGGTCTGCGAAGGAAGGAGGACGCGGTCATCGGCGGTGAAACAGCGCAACGGATTGGCAAAGTTTCTTGCCTGGAAATCGGCGAGACTGTATTCTGCCAACTGTATCTTGCCGTCCTTCAACATTGATACGAAGAACTTATCCTTGTCACCGGTCTTTGAAATGGAACGTAGCTTGAACTCCTGAGAACGGGAAACCTTGAGCGGGGCATAATCCTTGCGCTGGATGATGTCTTCTACTTTCCATGAATAGATGGTTCCCGTGCGAGGGATGAAGGCATAGAGCGAATCGCCAATCACCTCCATATCGTAGGATTCTCCCAGCGGCTCATTACTGCTACCAATGAAATCGCCACCCGTACTGAGCTTGGCAAATACCTTATTGTTGTTTGCTGCCCCCAGGTTCAGCGCCTCGCGGTCGAAGACCCGGATGTTGGTATACTTTGAGTCGCGCACGAAAACAAGACGGGGGGTTGCGCAAACACAGCCCACCTTCGAAATCATGCTGGCTGGCCAGGAACCTGTGCCCAGACGGCTGAGATATTTGCCCGTTTTCCTGTCGAAGATCTGTACCTCCTGATTTTCGCCGGCAGCCACAAAGAGATGGTCGCCTTCAGCATAAACATCGCGTGCCAGCGTGCGGTCACCGTTGCTCATGCTGCGCTTGAATTCCAATGTTTCGGCATCGAAGACATCGACACACTTGCCTGCAAAATTCGCCACATACAACTCTTCGCCGTCGTTAAAGAGGTTGGCTGCATCCAGCGGTCTGCCACCTAAATCTTCGGCTGTGCGGGAAAGATGTCCGTCCAGATAGAAATGATCTGCCACCTTGATGGTATCTACCGGTTGCGGTACCACTCTGTCTTCCGTTATCTCACGTATTTCTGTCTTATCGCAGGAAGCTAAAGCCAGCATCATTCCTGCTCCAATCATGAACATATTTTTTCTCATATAGTTTCCTCCTTTATTTTGCATGATCTTTAATCGGGTTCTCTGTGAAATATTTCACCAGTCTGCTCTTTTTGTAAAAATCCTCTATGGTCTTCTGCAGTTTGGCATCATCCTTGAAGATATCATTGATATCACAGTCGCGATACTTGGCATTCTCATCTTTGTGGAAGCCCAGCAGATTGCGGTCGGTATAAGGGAGATCGCCCTTATGGCTCAGCCACATGTGCAGCTGCCAGATAAATTCCGGCCATCCTACGTTGACGCCTTCCGGTGTTTTGGCTGGATATGTCATATTGCTGTCATGACTATAGTCCATGCAGTGCATGTGCTCGTGGGTGATAGCTTCCCATCCGCTGAACGAACCATAATGGCCATAGAAGTTCCAGTCGGAAATGGTCCAGATGTAGCCGCCGCCCAATCCACCATATTTCGGACTAGACTGTCCGAGCACGAATTTTTTCTGTGCCTTGAATCTTTCCATTTCGCTCTGGTATTTCTCGGCAGTGAACGTTACCTTATTGTTGTCGTAGAGATCGCCGCCCATCACCTTCTTGAAGTTTGCCATCACATACTTATATTCCGGAGTGGTCATCATATAGGTATAGTTGGTGACAATCACCACCCATTCGCGGGCGTAGATAGGTTTCATTTCACGGTAATTGTACGATTCTCCAACCTCTGGAGTCCACCCGTAGTTGGAGAAACTGCAGGTCCATCTGGCGTCAATCTTCTGGAGCATCTTGAAGTGCTCATCATCGCTCACGAGACGTGTCTTCATCCTGTTAAGGTCGAGATACGGGCAGGTGAAACTCACGAAGTTTCCGTTTTTCTTTTTCCAGATATTCCGTCTGCCAACGAATGATGGCTTGAAGGAGAAGCGGGAGAAGGCGGGAATGGATTTAATGAACGCCACCGGAATGTATTCATCCACTTCCGGGATATACATCTCGAGTGTTACGTTGGAGACTGGTTTTGCCGACCAACTGGTGATGACGAGCGATTCATCCTCAGTAGATTTCTTAACATTGATGAGGTTGTCAGTCTGGAAGGTGTAATCCGGTTTGTCTACGATTTCAGTTGATGGGTCAGATAGATTCAGGATGTGTTTAGCCCGTTCTGCCGGCAACTTTTCGAAAACCACCGTATCCTTTTTGAAATCTTCCTGGAACGGTTTTTCAATGTCGTTGTACACGATCTGGTCTTCATAATCGGTGGAGCAGGATGCCATCAGGGTCATCGCTGCCACGAGTGTGGTTCCAGCAGCCAGTGCCGGAATCTTTCGATGTTTTTTCTGCTTCATCATTTTGAGTTTTTACTGTTAAAATACTTACTATGAAAAATAGGATGCAAAGATAAGAATAAATATTGGTTTGTCCAAATAATCATGCTGTTATATTTTGGAAAAATTTCTTTTTTTTCAAAGGAAAGTTGTATATTTGCAGAAAACTTTCTGGATGATGGCAAAGTGTAGCTAATCTGATATTTCCAGAAGGTGGCGTAATTAACTCAATATCAAATAAAAGACCTGAAGAAATGAAAAAGAAAGAAAAAAATGGAAGGGACTGAAAACTGGGTTCCTGTTGGTGGGATTCATAGCCCTGCTGATAGCCAGTTCGCAAACTGTTCGTGCCGAGGAAATCAATTGGCAGAAGGCGGCAGAGATAGCTAAGAGATATGTCACTCTGCCGCAAGATACCGGTATGAAAGCAAAGGAGAAGAGCAGGAAAAATAAGACCGGTTCACCTTATTATATATATAATGATGCGCGGGGACAGGGATTCGTTATCGTATCAGGTGATGACCAGATGGGAGAAGTGCTGGGATACAGCAAAGAAGGTAGTCTCGATACGCTCAATGCCAATCCCTGCGTAAAACTGCTGCTTTCGGGATACCGACAGACTTTTGAGGTGCTGAAAGAAGGAAAGGTGAAGGTGCAAAGCCATACACGCACCGGACTTTACTCTAAAACCGTAGCGCCGATGATGAAAAGCAAATGGGGACAGTCGTATCCGTTTAATGCTAAAACGGGATATGATTACAGCGGCTGTGTGGCTACGGCTGTGGCTCAGATGATGTATTATCATCAGTGGCCGGCTCAGGGACAGGGAAAAAACGAATATGTGGTAACCTACTACCAGACCAAGAAAAGTGCGGATTTCAGTCAGTCGCACTACGACTGGGCCAACATGTTGCCCGACTACCGCTATCCGGTTCAGGCTACTCCTGCACAGATAGATGCCGTAGCCTTACTGATGAACGATGTGGGTGTGGCTTCTTTCATGCAATATACGCCCAGCGCAAGTGGAACCCAGGGAGTTTTCGCCTATCAGGCGCTGCTGAAGCATTTCGATTATTCGGCAGCCTACGTTACGAAAGCTGTAGAAGGACCGGGGAGGTTTGCAGAAATCCTGAGACAGGAACTGCTTAACGGATGTCCGGTTTATCTGGAAGGCAGACCAGCCGGTTCGGCTTCCGGTCATGCCTGGGTAACTGATGGTTTTGATGAAAACGGCCTCTTCCACATGAACTTCGGTTGGGAGGGACAGGGCGATGCCTACTATTCGCTCACCAATCTCAATGTTTCGCAGACCGGAAGTGAGTTTCATGGCAAACCGCTTGCCTTTAACCGTGCCATTACCGCCATCTTAGCTCATCCCAACAACGGGAAATATCCTGAAATAGAGCGCGGACTGCTGGAAACTTCGCCGCAGTTGATGTTCAACGAGGGTGGTTCTCTCAGCCTGAAAGAGGCGTCGGGAAAGTTATTCGACCCTTCACAGCCGGTAACTGTCGAGATGAATTCCTTCGTCAACAGAGGCAAGCCTTTCAGGGGTGACATCGGTGTTGCCGTTTATGATGAAGCAGGGAATCTCAAGCAGGTGGTTTATTCTGATGATCATCAGCAGGGAGGCTTTACGGAAAGACTTTATGGCGGAGAGCAGAAGGGATGGATGGGAACTGATAATCTTATCAATCAGGCTCAGAAAATCAGTCTCAGTCTTGCCGGTCTTGAAAACGGTTATTACCGTATCATCGCTATATGTGCAGCCCGGAAGGATGATGGTTCATGGGATGATTTCCTGCCGATGAAGAAGGCACCTGTTATCGGGGTGGAACTGAAAGACGGTGCCGGCCGCATCTCTGAAATCTGTTCGGAAGATGCCCGCTTCCAACTGATGGGGCAGCCAAGACTTGACGGCAAAGCTGAACAGGGCAGCAAGGTACTTGCCTTCTTCACTATCAAGAACCTCAATGGTGTGCCGCGCGACTGTTACCTGAGAGTGAAACTGTTGGATGAGAACCAGGAGGTTGTGCTGAGTACACGTGTGGACCAGCTGACCGAAATAGATGGTTTCAGCGAGACCGAAATCCCGATTCTCCTTTCGGTTCCTGCCCAGCTTGCTCCGGGATATTATCAGGTAAAACTGGAGATTACTTCGGATGAAGCCGAAACCCAGGATTGTCCGCTTAACGATATCCACGATCAGGATGCAGCCTATATAGAGGTGGTAAAGGGAGAGGAGAAACCGCTGATGGCAAAAGCTGAAGTCTTTCTGGCTGATGATGCGCACGTGAAGATAGAAACTGGAAACGTCGATGTATCGAAGGTATCTCTCTTCAAGATGGGTGTTTCGCTGCGTACGACAGAAGACCGCAGTTACGAGGGGCATGTTTCCCTCATCTCTGAAGATGTAGATACAAAGGAAGAAATAGAGGTAAATGGAATCAGCGATGAGGTAACCGTTTCATCAGCTTTCGACGTGCCGCTTTACAGCTACTGGCTGCGCAAGAGTAATCTGCCTTGGGCCGACGGTCATACCTATCTGCTCAGGGTGATGGGCGAGATAGGAGGAAAGGAAGTGGAACTGAAGAATCCGCAGGAACCTTCTTATTTTCTCAAGCGAAAGGGCGATATCCTTATTCTCTATCAGGATATAGCTACAGGAATAGAAAATGCTACCATCTCTGATACTGAAACCGAGATCTGTCGCGAGGGACATCAACTCCTGGTTTCGGGCAAGGACGTGAGAAAGATTAAACTGTATCATGCGGGAGGAAACCTGCTCAGACAGGCATCTGCTACGGATGGAAAAACAGTCAGTCTCTCTTTACAGGGTATCAGACAAGGCGTTTATCTGTTGCGGGTAGAAACCGGTATGCAAAGCAAGACATATAAACTGCTGCTTTAAACGGATGTTCCTGTTTCGGAAACAGAACAGGTTATCCGATGTAAGTATAAAAAGAAAGCTCAGGGCTATCTGCCCTGAGCTTTTTTCATTATCATGATTTCTGTATCATTTACTTCTGGCATTCCTTGCAAGGAGTCCAAGGCTTCAACTGCTTGAAGAAGTCGTTGCCCTTATCATCTACGAGGATGAATGCAGGGAAGTCCTCTACGGTAATCTTCCAGATAGCCTCCATACCGAGCTCTGGGTACTCTACGCACTCGATGCTCTTGATAGAACTCTTAGAGAGAACGGCAGCTACACCACCGATAGTACCGAGGTAGAAACCACCATGCTTCTTGCAAGCCTCTGTAACAACATCGCCACGGTTACCCTTGGCAATCATTACAAGGCTAGCGCCATGATCCTGGAACTCATCTACGTATGGGTCCATACGGTTGGCTGTGGTAGGTCCCATAGAGCCACATGGATAACCCTCTGGAGTCTTGGCTGGACCAGCATAGAGGATAGGGTGGTTCTTGAAGTACTCTGGCATCTCCTCGCCTGCATCCAGACGAGCCTTGAGCTTAGCGTGAGCGATGTCACGAGCCACGATGATGGTACCCTTCAAGTTAACACGGGTACTTACAGGATACTTGGTCAACTCAGCACGAACTGCGTCGATACCCTTGTCGAGGTCAATCTCGATACCCTTGGTACCCTCACCTGGGTTGCGGAGCTCCTCTGGAATCAACTCTGTTGGATTCTCATCCATCTTCTCCAACCAGATACCGTCCTTGTTGATCTTAGCCTTGATGTTACGGTCGGCAGAGCAGCTTACACCCATACCGATAGGGCAGCTTGCACCATGACGTGGCAAACGGATGACGCGGATATCGTGAGCCAGATACTTACCGCCGAACTGTGCACCCAAGCCAATCTTGTGAGCCTCTTCGAGGAGCTTGTTCTCCAAGTCGATGTCACGGAAAGCACGACCGGTCTCATCACCTGTAGTAGGCAACTCATCGTAGTACTTGATAGAAGCCAACTTCACGGTAAGAAGGTTCTTCTCAGCAGAAGTACCACCGATAACGAAGGCGATGTGGTAAGGAGGACATGCAGCTGTACCCAGACTCTTCATCTTCTCTACGAGGAATGGGAGCAATGTGCCCTCGTTCTGGATAGTAGCCTTGGTCATTGGGTAGAAGTAGGTCTTGTTGGCTGAGCCACCACCCTTAGCTACCATCACGAAGCGGTACTCGTCGCCCTCTGTAGCCTCGATATCAATCTGGGCAGGAAGGTTGCAACGGGTGTTCACCTCATCATACATGTTGAGAGGAGCGTTCTGAGAATAGCGGAGGTTGTCCTGTGTAAAGGTGTTGTAAACACCCAGGCTCAAAGCCTCTTCATCCTCGAAGTCGGTCCATACGCGCTGGCCCTTCTCACCGTGGATGATAGCAGTACCTGTATCCTGGCAGAATGGGAGAATGCCCTTCACGGCAGTCTCTGCATTGCGGAGGAACTGGAGTGCTACGTACTTGTCGTTCTCTGAAGCCTCTGGGTCGCTGAGAATCTTAGCTACCTGGAGGTTGTGCTCACGACGGAGCTTGAACTCTACGTCGTGGAAACCCTGCTGTGCCAGCAAAGTAAGAGCTTCCTTAGAAACCTTGAGGATAGTCTTACCCTCGAACTCTGCTGTACTTACGCCTTCCTTAGAGATAAGGCGATACTCTGTCTTGTCCTCTCCAATCTGGAACATTGGAGCATACTTAAAATCTGGAGTTTTTGCCATAATGTTTTTTGTTATTTTAAACTGTTGAAATATTCAAGTCTAATTAATTCTCGTATTCGATTTCCTGGTCGAGGCTGTCGACGAAGTTGCGGAAAACCTCTTCCTCCACATCGCCCATGGCAAATTCTTTCTCAGCATCCTTTCGGATTTCTGCTATCCATGAGCGGCGTGCCTTGATATAGTCTTCGTGTATGCGGTTGGCATCTTCGAGTGTGATGTCACTGATGCCGTAGTAATCGCAGATCATCTGGTAGGTCCATGCCCACTGGTAGTCGCGATAGTTGGCATTGATTTCTTCAAACCGGTCGAGCAACTGTTCTATATTCTCGATAGTTCCTTCCTTCACATCCCTAACGATGCCTTCTTCTTCAGAAACCGGGAGTAGGAGTCCCGAAAGATCATCCCAATCGCCCACGCCGACATGGCTGGCTGGAGGGGTGATGGCTGGGTCGCGCTTCAGTACACGCTTCAGTACGGCACCCATGTAGATGCGGAGGGCGATATCATAATATTTGATGCCCTTGTGGAGCGATGAAGCCGGTATGATATATTCGTGATAAAGATACTGCGAAACATTATCGCCCGTTACCTCGCGCAGGTTTTCAAGAATCTTCTTACCCTTCAGAATCTCGCCAACAGAATAAGGTGAAAGCCAGTCGAAGTTGACGATGCTCTTGCGGTTCTCCATAGCACGGAGATCACGCTTAGGCCATTTCTTGATGTCGCGGTACAGACCTACGGTAGTGATGTTTCTGCCCGGGATGAGGAACATCTTGTCGCCATCGGCAATGAGGTAGGCGAAAGGCAGGTTGCGGGTGTTAGGGTGATGCATCAGCTTGCCGAAGCATACTGAGAAGGAACCCAGAGTGGCTGGCATCAGGAGATAAGCACCGCTGGCTGTCTTGGAACCGCGCTCCAGAATGCCCCAGTGCATAGGTCCCATCTTGTAGGCATGGTTGCTGAAGTTGGTGGCAGAACCGGCGTTATAGAAAGAGAACATGCCTCCGATAAGCAGACTGCTCTTATGATGAGAAGCGGTGAAAGGACCGCAGAAGGCTGCACAAGCCTCGCCATTGCTCATATAGGAGTTGGCGAAGAATACGGAGGCTGATGCGGTAAAGCCGTTAGCCAGTTGGCAGGCTTCGCCTACGAAGCAATCCTGTATCTTTACGCTGTTGATGACGCTGGCGCCTTCAGCGATGATGCTGTTTTCCGTAATAACGCCTGTGCCGATATATACGTTGCCATGAACAGAGCCCAATAGCGTACAATCGCTCAGACGGGAAGCACCGTTCACTTCGCAGTAATCATTGATTACGCAGTTGGTAATCTCCTTGGTATTGATGATCTTCACATTATTGCCAATCTGGCCCCGATCCGGCATCTTGTTGTCGATGTCGGTCTTGATGAGCTGGCGGATTTTCTCCTTCATTTCCTTGTCAGGGAAATGCTTCACCATGAAGGCTGCCAGCTGGCTGTTCAGATCGCTGAAGAGGATTACGTTGCCTTCGCCCACCTCGTTGAGTACGCTCACAAGATTTCCTTCGCCGTAAGTAGCTCCCTCGGTGGTTTCCATGGTCGAGATGTTTGAGATGTAGCAATCATCGCCAATGGTATAGTTGTTGATGAAATTGCCTACGTTTTCTATCAGACAGTCGTCGCCTATGGTTACATTGCGCAAGGTGGCATTGTTGATGCCCGAATGCTTTACGAAGCCCTGGCTCACCTCCACGTTCTTGTTGAAGGATCCGATGTTTATTTCGCCGTAGAGCATCACGCGGTGCATGAAGTTGGGCTTGAAATCTTCTGATACATTGACTGAGGTCCAGTCTTCGGCCCAGCAGTCGTTATGTTTAAGCACCTCGATTTCCTCGGTGGTTAAAGGTCTGTAATCATTCATAACTTACTTGTTATTGATATTTATGTTCTTACTCATAATCCTGGTACAGGAAGTCGTTGTATGGATACTTCTGTACGTGCAACTCTCTTACTTTCTTGTAGAGTATCTCGCGGAATTCGTCGATGTTCTCCTTGTTCTTTGCCGAGATGAAGAGGCAGTCCTCATTGAGTTTTGCCATCCAGGTCTTCTTCAGGTCTTCCAGCGGGATGTTCTCTTTCTCCATCGGTGTGAGGTCGTCTTCCTCTTTTTCTACCCATGAGTAGTTGTCTATCTTGTTGAAGATAATCATCGATGGCTTATCGGCGCAATCCAGTTCCTTGAGCGTATTCTCTACTACCTGGATCTGCTCTTCGAAGTCGGGATGTGAGATATCTACTACGTGCAGAAGAAGGTCGGCCTCGCGTGTCTCGTCAAGGGTACTCTTGAATGAGTCGACCAGGTCGGTTGGCAATTTGCGGATGAATCCTACGGTATCGGCAAGGAGGAACGGCAGGTTGTCTACCACCACCTTGCGTACGGTGGTGTCGAGGGTGGCAAAGAGTTTGTTCTCTGCAAACACCTCGCTCTTGCTGAGCAGATTCATGATGGTAGATTTACCTACGTTGGTATAGCCCACCAGTGCCACGCGCACCATTCTGCCTCTGTTTTTTCGCTGTGTAGTCTTCTGCTTGTCGATTTCTGCCAGTCGCTCTTTGAGGAGACTCATTCTGCCGAGGATGATACGGCGGTCCATCTCGAGCTGGGTCTCACCCGGT
This sequence comes from uncultured Prevotella sp., assembly GCA_900557255.1. Next base: position 4,344 of record USSA01000056.1, on the reverse strand, counting down.
CCACGCAGACCAACAGATCCCTTACCGCCACCAGATCCTGAACCACCACCCTGTCGTTCCAGGTGAGTCCAGAGTCTTTGCAGACGAGGGAGCATATAGCGGTATTGCGCCAACTCTACCTGGGTTTTAGCCGCAGCGGTTTGCGCACGCATGGCGAAGATATCGAGGATGAGTGAGGTGCGGTCCAGAATCTTCACCTGCAGTTCCTGTTCGATGTTACGGATCTGTTTGGCAGAAAGCTCATCATCAAAGATGACCATACCTACTTCTCTATCTTCCTCTTCTTCGTTTTTGATATATTCTTTGATTTCTTCGAGTTTACCCTTACCCACATAGGTGGTCTGGTTAGGAGAAACCACCTTCTGCGTGAATCGCTTTACGGTGACAGCCCCCGCAGTATCGGCAAGAAATTCCAACTCGTCGAGATATTCTTTTGTCTTGGCTTCGTCCTGTGTCTTGGTAATCAGACCCACGAGTACAGCGGTTTCCGCCTTGACTTCTGATATTACAAATTCTTTCATCTAATTTCTTTATATATATAATAATGTGAAAAGATAGTGCAAAGATAGTGTAAAATACAGAGAAAACAAAATATAGCATCAATATTTTAACTTTTTTATTAATGTGGCAGAAAATATTCAAAAGACACAAAATGCACAGCTGTATTTTAGCCACAACTGCTCACAAAGGGTCTTTTTGGTTCGCAAAAATTGTAAACGTTTACGTGGTTTTTTGCATAAAAAATCGAGATTTATTTGATTTATATCAATATTTGTCTTAATTTTGCACCCAGAAAAAGAAATTGATTTTCAAAAACGAACAAATCATAACTACATAAAAAACACAAACTGCTGAAACATTCAAAAACTTCAAAAGCCTCGACGTGATGTCGGGGCTTTTGGGTTTCTTCTCATTCAGAAACGATTTTTGTTGTACGCTACACTCATCTGTGGTATCAGCAAAACCGAGCTTACCACTGTAATGGAGCCGGAAGTTGAGGCTCTGGGTAAGGCGTTAGGGGTATCTTACGAGGAGTGTCTGGAGGAATTGCGCCAATATTATGACGGTTACCACTTCAGTGAGCATTCTGAGGATGTGTTTTATGATAGCACCCAGCGTACTATTAGCGACAGGATTATTAAGGAAGGGTGATAAACTTATCTGTATCCATGCTTTGTTTCATTTTTTTCTCAACTTTTTTGAGAAAACTCTTGTTGGTTTCAAAAGAAAATCGTAACTTTGCTGCTACAATAGAAACATTAATAACATTGGGATTATGAAGCAGGTAGAAGAAAGATATATCAGTTTGCTGACCGATTTCGGTTTTAAGCGAATTTTCGGATCAGCTCCTAACAAGGATTTGCTGATCTGTTTCCTCAACAGCTTGTTCAATGGGAGACAAGTTGTTAAGGACGTGAAGTATCTGAATCCAGAGAATGTGGGCGACATCTACACCGACAGAAAAGCTATTTTCGATGTATATTGCGAAGGAGAAAACGGCGAGAAGTTTATCGTGGAAATGCAGAATGCATACCAGACCTACTTCAAAGACCGTGCCCTGTTCTATTCCACCTTCCCGATTCGTGAGCAGGCTCCTAAAGGTAGTGACTGGGACTTCAAGCTCAACCATGTTTACACAATTGCTCTGCTAAACTTCAACATGAACGAGGATGCCTTCAATAAGGAAGAAATCCGCCATCATGTACAGCTATGCGATACTGCCACGCACAAGGTTTTCTACGATAAGCTGGAGTTTATCTACGTGGAAATCGCCAAGTTCAACAAAACGTTGGACGAGCTGGAAACGCTCTACGACAAGTGGCTCTATGCACTAAAGAATCTCTATAAACTCACACAGCGTCCTAAAGCCTTGTGCGACAAGGTCTTCGACCGTCTTTTTGAAGAAGCCGAGATTGCAAAATTCACTCCGCAGGAACAGCGGGAGTACGAAGCCAGCAAAATGGCATATCGCGACATCAAGAATTCGATTGATACCGCCAAGAGAGAAGGAAAAGAAGAAGGACTTGCTGAAGGAATGGAAAAGGGTATAGAGAAAGGAATGAACCAGCGAAGCCTCGAGATTGCTAGGAAAATGCTGGCAAAAGGTATGGATGTTGCGACGGTGATGGAAATTACGGGATTGTCGGAGAGACTGTTGCAGCAACTGAAAGGATAAGTGTTATAAACCTGAAACCAATTCATGGCTTTCAATTTTTGAAAAGCCACGGATTGTTTTTTTTTGTGTTATCAAATTCCATTTGCTATTAAGCGGTATTTATATTCATGCGCTATTTTTTAAAAAATACAACCAATTTTAGTTAAAATGTTCTAAAATGCTGTTGGTAGTAGGTTTTCTTTATAATAGTTTTGGGATTTTTTTTATAACTTTGCAACCGGATTGTTAAAGCCAGACCATAATTATCTTTGTTAGACGAGTTCTTTCATGACAAAAGTGTCGGCAGCCTACGCCGTGCTGAGTGTAGTGAAGTCAATTATGACATATCTATACGAAAGCGGGCATTGGGTGGGAAGACAATCCGGACATAATGGAAGGCGTTTATCGACGCTGTGTTTAAGACTTCCTGTAATCTAGCAAATTAACAGTTAATCATAGTCTTGAATATGGTCAACGGTAGATGTCCCGGGTGTGATTATATCAATCCCGTGGAGACCTTGTAAGCATGGATTGTACCCTTTCGGATGCAATCAAATGTATTATATAGGTCTCTTAACGGTAATGATTTTCATATCGGCGTGGGCTCTAACGTTGTCTGTTCGACAACAATAGGCAATGCAAGAGCCTCGACTCGTGGAATGGACAACAGGACGATTCCACGCTTTTTTGTGTCTATTAGTTGCTAATTTAATGCAAGACATAGAAAACGATATGAACGCATTGCTTAATGCGCATACCCAACGAGGTCGAAGCAGATCTCCTCACGTTGGACTTACCTCCAATGTCCTCCCCGAAGCTCAACGCTCACATACAGGGGTGTCCTCGGAATATGTACAAAAGCCAAATTATCATTGGTTCGTACTGAGAGTGACCTATAATAGAACAGAAAAAGCATGTGGCATCATATCAACCTCTGGCGTACAGTCATATATGCCTATGCACTATGTCATAAAGAAAGAGATTGGGAAGAAGAAGCGAATATTGCAGCCTCTTCTTCCCAATCTCTTTTTTGTATATGCTACAAGAGAAGCTGTAAACTCCATTATCAAGAAAAAGGGTGATGAAACATCAATATTAAAATTCTATCTTGATAAGACAAAAGCATTGGAGGAAAATGGCAAACATCCTCCTCTCATCATTCCATTTACAGCAATGACAAACTTTATAAAAGCTACAAGCACAGATAGCGAACATGTACGAGTCGTGTCATCGGAACAATGTCATTATAAAAGTGGTGACATAGTTAAGGTAATAGATGGAGAGTTTAAAGGTGTTATAGGAAAAGTTGCCCGCATTGCAGGACAACAACGTGTTGTTGTGGAAATATCTGGTCTATGTTTGGTGGCAACTGCTTATATTCCAAATGGATTTTTAGAAACAATACAAAATCAATTATAAATTAAAAGAATTCCTACAATGAGAAAATTGTTCGTATGTACGTTTGTCATTCTTTGCCTTAGTGCAAACATGACAGCGCAGACTACCAAAGATGTTCGTAAGGAACGTCAAGAGATGCGTAAAGTATCCAAGAGTGAGCTAAACGAAAAGGCATCTAAAGCAGCAAGAAAAGATGCCAAGAAACTAACAAAAGAAGGCTGGATAACGGCCCCTGGTGCTTTGCCTTTAGAGAAACAATTAGACAAGTCTTACATGATGCAAATGGAGTATGATGATGATATGTACCCCAAGTATCTTATGGGAGAAGCGATGAGCATTGGCGAGAACTATGATGCCGCCAAAATGCAGGCTTTAGAATTAGCCAAGCAGAATCTAGCAGGTCAGATACAAACAGAAGTAACAGCATTGATTGAGAACTCAGTAGCCAACCAACAACTTGCAAATGAAGAGGCTTCTTCTTTGGCACAAAGTATTATGGGAGCCAAGAATCTCATCTCTCAAAGTATAGGACGTACCATAACGGTTATGGAATGCTATCGCATAAAGACGAACAAAAACAAAGAAGTGCTTGTTCGCATAGCCTACAATGGCGCAATGGCAAAAGCTGCAGCTAAACGAGCTGTACAAGACGAGTTAAAAAGCAAAAGCGAAGATATCCAAAAGAAACTTGATGAAATTTTGGGATGGTAAAAAGGCTGTTCTGTAGTTTTATATGTATCCTAAAATCCGCAAGCAATCTCAATGGCAATCTCAATTGCAGTAAAGAGCTT
>USSA01000055.1 GCA_900557255.1 uncultured Prevotella sp. | reverse complement strand
CGGAGTTGCAGCAGCAAAGTGGCCTGCTAAATAAAAAACGAGATATTAAGTCTTTAGGTTTGATATAAAGTAGGTGTGGACGCATATCGGGGAATCTTTCTCTGATGTGCGTCCTTTTTTTGTGCAAATATCGTACATCCTAACATAATATACCTATCCTTTTATCAAAAATATACATTCACGCTACTGTTTTTTCGCTATCTTTGCAACATGATAACTTCAAAACCCGATAATACGTTAGATTGATATATGAAGAAGATAGTTATGATTATATTGGCTGCCGCTCATTTCGCTTGGGCTGGCGCACAGGTTAAACCAGTCGATGGCCGTATCTCGAAAATGAAACTCACGGCTACCGAACTGGCTCACTATATGGCTCCAGGAGTCAACCTGGGTAATACGATGGAGGCGTGCGACTGGAATGATGTCTTTACCAATAATGCAGGATTGAAGTCGGAAACTTCATGGCAGAATGATAAGACTACTGAGAGTTATATCCGCAGTTTGAAACAGCAGGGATTCAACAGTCTTCGCATCCCTACATCTTGGGTGGCTGGTCATCTTACGGATAAAGAGAATATGAGCATCGATCCGGTCTGGATGAAACGAATCAAGGAAATCGTGAACTATGGTCTCAATGCTGGTCTTTGTGTCATCATCAACGAACACTGGGATGGCGGATGGATGGAGCATGATGCCTTTACCAGTGGGGCGAATGAGGCAGAGCATAAGGAGATGTTCCGCAAACTGTGGACGAATATCGCAAAGGAATTCAAGGCGTATGACCAGCGGGTTCTCTTTGCTGCCCTCAACGAACCGGGAGTGGGAGGTGCCAGTCCGCAGGCTCAGGGTGAAATGCTGGCTCCCGAAAGCAAGGAGTTTGCCGATCGTCTCCTGGCTTACGAACAGGTGTTTATCGATGCCGTCCGTGCTACCGGTGGTAATAATGCCAACCGTGTGCTCATCGTACAGGGGCCAAAGACCGAGATTGATTTGGCTGCCATGGATTCCTATGACATCACCCGTCTGAAGGATAATGCGAAGAACCGTCTGATGGCAGAGGTTCATTTCTACGATCCTTATATATTTACCTTGATGGACAAAGATGCCGATTGGGGCAAGGTGGCTCTTTATTGGAAAGGACATGCGCCTGCCGATGACCAGGGACGAACCGTGAATACCATCTGGTATAATAATAAGAATGTGGATGCCTACCAGCATATCACCAATTAGGTGATGAAGATGAAACAGAAGTTTGTTGATCGGGGCTATCCGGTAGTCATCGGCGAATATGGTGCCAACCGTAAGGATGCCTCTCTCTTCGGTGGTAATCAGGAGAAGCACAATGAGAGTATGATGGCATGGTATGGTGCGGTGACTGCCGAAATGATGAAGGCAGGACTTATCCCGTATGTCTGGGATATCAATGTGCAGCCTCTTCCTCACATGACCATCTTCGACAGAAAGAAGCAGGTGGTTTCCGACTCCTATATATTTAAAGGTGTGATGCAGGGAGCAGCCGAAGGGATGGATGATTATATGAAAATCTATCCGAAACCATAGAAAAATAGCAGAAAAAGCAATAATAAATAAGCATAGTTTAGATTTATATGTAGAAAGGGCAAAAAAGTATCATGCTTTTTTGCCCTTATTTAGTATCTTTGCAACCGAAAATGAATCTTTAAACTGTAAACTTAATAAATAAATGAAGAAGATATTTGTTTTATTGATGATGGCATTGGCTACATGCAATATCTCTGCGAAGTCAAATTTTGTGCAGGTAAAGGACGGACATTTCGTTCGCGACGATAAACCTTATTATTATGTAGGTACCAATTTCTGGTATGGTGCCATCCTCGGTTCAGAAGGTCAGGGCGGCAACCGTGAGCGTCTCTGTAGGGAACTCGATAAGATGAAGGAGATGGGCATTGACAACCTCCGCATCCTGGTGGGCTCTGATGGAAAGCGAGGAGTGAAGACCAAGGTTGAGCCGACGCTGCAGGAAGCTCCGGGCGTTTATAATGATACGATTCTTGCCGGTCTCGACTATCTGCTGATGGAGATGGGCAAACGCAAGATGCTGGCCGTGCTCTATCTGAACAATTCCTGGGAATGGAGTGGTGGTTATGGCTATTACCTGGAGCAGGCTGGTTTGGGTCAGGCTCCCCGTCCTAACGAAGATGGATATCCTGCCTTCATGAACTTCGTCGCCAAATATGCATCCTGCGAAAAGGCGCATCAGCTATTCTATGATTATGTGAAATTCATACTTACGAGAACCAACAGATATACAAAGAAGAAGTATAAGGACGACCCGGCTATCATGTCATGGCAGATAGGTAATGAGCCTCGTGCTTTCAGCAAAGAGCAGTTGCCTGCTTTCGAAAAGTGGCTGGGTGAAGCGAGCAAGCTGATCCGTTCGCTCGATAAGAATCATCTGATTTCTATCGGTAGCGAAGGTAAATGGGGATGTGAAGGTGAACTGAACTGTTGGGAACGGATCTGTGCCGACAAGAATGTAGATTATTGCAACATTCATCTTTGGCCATACAACTGGAGTTGGGCGAGAAAAGACCATTTGCAGGAAGATCTGCAAATCTCCTGCAAGAACACCAAGGAGTATATTGATGAACATCTTGAGGTATGCGGACGTATCAGGAAGCCATTGGTGATGGAGGAGTTCGGCTATCCTCGTGATGGCTTCTCTTTTTCAACTTCTTCTACAACAGAAGCACGTGATGGATATTATAAGTATGTGTTCAGTCTTGTTGGCGACAATGCTGCATCCGGCGGTTACTTTGCCGGTTGCAACTTCTGGGGATGGGGCGGCTTTGCCAATCCTAAGCATGAGCAGTGGCAGGTAGGTGATGACTACACTGGTGATCCTGCCCAGGAAGCGCAAGGTCTGAACTCCGTTTTCTCTACCGATAAATCTACATTGGATGTAGTAAAGACGCAGGTAGACAGAATGAAGAAGATTGGTAAGTAATAAGCTTGGTGAAATTGTTAATTGTTTTAGAAGGGTGTGCTATCAGTTCATGGTACACCCTCTTTTTTCTGGCTTTTTCGTGTCCACTTTGGGGAACTGCTACAGCCAAGGCTAAAGGTGACAACTTTTTCACGTATAAGATAAAAACCTCTGACTTTTTTATAATTTAACATCAAAAAAGCTCTGACTTTTTTATAATTTAGCATCAAATAACCTCTGACTTTTTTATAAAAAAGCTTAATTGATTGGCTTTTATTCAGATAAAAGTGCTATCTTTGCATAAGATAAGCTGCACTCGGCAATCAGAAAGCAAGCTTTCATTGCGCTCGTTTGCATTATCTTTGCATTGAAAATCAATAATATAGAGATATGAAGTATCTGAAAAGACAAATAGATAAAGAGTTTGAAGCGTGGAAAAGTTCTGTAGAGCATAAACCATTGCTTGTGAGAGGAGCAAGGCAGGTAGGTAAGTCAAGTGCCATTAGACACTTGGGAGAGTCCTTTCCTTATTTCTTGGAAGTGAACTTTGAGCGTGATAAGACTGTCAAGGAATTCTTTGATGGCGATTTAAACGTGAAGTTTATTTCGGAGCAATTGTCGGCATATTTCAAAGTTCCCGTTATTCCTGGCAAAACCTTGTTGTTCTTAGATGAGATACAGGCATGCCCTAATGCCATCCATAGCTTGTGGTTTTTCAAGGAAGATTATCCTGAACTTCATGTAGTGGCGGCTGGATCGCTGTTGGAATTTGCATTGAAGGATTTAGGTGCTTATGGAGTAGGGCGTATCCGTTCGATGTTTGTATATCCGATGTCTTTTGATGAATTCCTTTATGCTTTAGGTGATGATGGATTGGTAAGTATGAAACGGAATGCAACCTCTCAAAAGCCATTGATGAATGTCTTCTATGAGCGATTAGTGGAGAGGTTTCGTTCATTCTTGCTTATAGGTGGTATGCCTGCTGCTGTGGCTAAGTACGTTGATACGAATAGTTATTTGGAAGTAGACTCTGTGCTTAGTGAGTTGAAGCAAACTTATATAGATGATTTCGTGAAATATAAAGCCAAGGTCAATCCTGTTTTGCTGCGTCAAACATTGTTTAGTGTGGCTCATCAAGTGGGGAGTAAATTCGTGTTTAGCCAAGTGGAAGGGGGATATACGACTGCGCAAGTCAAGAATGCTTTGGAGATGCTTAGAGATGCTGGTATCATTATACCTGTATGGCATACTGCGGCAAATGGCATTCCGCTTGGTGCAGAGATTAATCCGAAGTTTGTGAAGTATAATCTGATAGATCATGGCTTTCTCCTCAATCTGTTAGGAATAGGAGACTCTACTAATTCTATAGTGAAAGAACTATTGGTTGACAATGCTGCAGACTTAGTTGATAAGGGTAGTTTGACGGAGATGGTGGCAGGATTGGAATTACTAAAGTATATGTCGCCTAATGAGCGCCATGACTTATACTATTGGCAAAACTTGACTCGTGGAACCGTTTCGGAGGTTGATTATGTCTTGTCTCGTGGCATTGACATTGTTCCGATGGAAGTGAAGTCTGGTTTACGAGGTTCGATGGCGAGTCTTTATGTTTTTATGGAAAAAGAGCATATTAAGTATGCCATTCGCTGTTCTTTGGAGAACTTTGGGGAGTTTGTCAGCCCAAAAGGGAAGAAGATATTAGTCAATCCTCTTTATGCTATTTCTAACTTGTTTTCTTGTGGTGAAAGACTTCTGTAGGATTTTTTTTCGTAAAAGAATTGCCATATTGCCATATAAGCTGGTAACAGCCTGATTGTTAGTTGATACCGATATTGCAATAGCTTTTTAATTGCCATAATCTGCCATATATTGCCATAAAAATAGCGATACTTAGGTGTTTTTGGTGATTTTTAGCGGTGTTTTTGAGGCAAAAGGCAGGAGGCATTGAGCAAAAAGGCGTTTTTTCGGTTCAATGCCTATTGTTTTTGATGCTATTTTTCCCGTATAATCTCCAATGCTGTTCCCGAAATTGCGTCCCGACGTAGCATCTGGTACGTCCCGACGTGATAACAGACGCGTCGCGACGCAGCAAAAGATACGTCGCGATGTAATTTCAAATATGTCCTGCCCCAAATCAAGTGAGCCTTATTTGAACTTCAGATAAGCCTCCTTTGCATATCAAGTAAGCCGCTTTTGAAGTTCAGGTGAGCCTCACTTAAACATTACGTAAGCCTCACTTGAAACGAGGAAACCGTAGGAATATTGGCTATAAAAATAGTTTATTTTATACTTTGATAAAATAGTATTATAATTAGATAACAAAGTATCATTTGTTTCGCAATATTTGTTGTATCTTTGCCATCGAAAAGAACCAATAATTATATTTGATTCATAAAAACAATTTTTAAACCTATAAAATATAAAGAGCTTATGAAAAAGTTATTTACTTTAGTAGTTGCTGCTTTTGCAGCTTTATCTGTTAGTGCAAAGGAAGATATTGATATTTCCAGTATTGCAACCGACAATGTGGTGACTTTTGCGACTGCATGGGATTGGAAGGGTATCAACTATGGTAGTACTGATGAAACTACCGGAAAAACTACGTATGCCGATAAATCTGCATTCGAGTATATCGTATTCGAGTATACTACTGGTACATGTGCAGATGTTAATTTGATAGCGCAGTATGAACCCGATGGTACGACAGGTCAGTGGGGAGCAAATTATTATACAAGTACAGAAACTTGTAATGTTAACCCTGCTGGCGGTATCTTGGCAGTAAAACTTGATGCTACTCATTCTAAGACATTGAATGCTGTTGCCCTTCAGAATAGAAATACTGCAGGTGTTATTACCGTCAAGGCTGCTTACTTTGCAAGTGAGGCTGAATACGCAGAAGCTAAGGCTGCTGCTGATAAGATTGAAAAGACTGTAGATGTTGACGCAACCGGTGGTACTCATGAGTTGAAAGCTAAAGAGTGGGGATGGGATGGCAAATGGTTGGGTAAGGATGTTTCTGTATTTAACACTTTAGTGTTTGAAGTTGCATCTGTTGAAGGTCATGGTAAGATTACTGTTCAGGGAAAACTTGCTGATGGTGCCAAAGCAGTATTTGAACAGGATTTGCCTGCTTCTACCGAAGCTAAGACTTATATGGTAGATATCTCAAAATGGGGTGAGCTTTCTCAGTATGCATACCAGAATCTTAATAAGCCTGATGGTGAACAGTATGGTGAAGATGATGTTGAGGCTACAAAAATTGTAATTACTAAGGTATATCTGACAAGTAAGACAGTTGAAGAATTGACTACAGGAACAAATCTTTCTAGCGCTGTAGTTGCTTCTAAGGTAAATGCTAACGCTCCGATTTATAACCTCGCAGGTCAGAAGGTGAACAAGTCTTACAAGGGAGTTGTTATCCAGAACGGTAAGAAGTTTGTTCAGAAATAATAAAGGACGATTCCTGGAAAAATCATATAAAATAAGGAGGGTGGAGGTTATCTCTACCCTCTTTTTGTTGCTTTTCCTATAGAAAACGGGAAAAATGTAAAATGATATAAAAAAATGGCAAAAAAGTATTATGCTTTATGATATAAAAATAGTATCTTTGCACCCGAATAACAACAATACTTTCCTTTTATTCTTAGATGAATAAACAACTAATTTTAAAATAAATATAAACTAAATAGAAAACAATTATTATGAGTCACAACAGATTAAATTCTAAGTGCAAGTCTGTCATAGGCAGACCTCTTGCGCTCTCCTTGATGATGTTGTTGCCATTGACAGCTTCCGCCCAAAGTAAGGTGACAGGTACTGTTACCGATGCTAATGGTGAAACCGTAATTGGTGCGACCGTTAAAGTCAAGGGTGTTAATGGTGTGGGTACTGTAACTGACTTGGATGGTAAATTCTCTATCAATGCCAAGCCTGGACAGACTCTTGAAATTTCTTATATTGGTTATTCCAATAAAACCGCTAAAGTACCAGCTAATGGTAAAATCAGTATTGTGATGACTGAAGACACCCACTCGCTCAACGAGGTGGTTGTTGTTGGTTATGGTACCATGAAACGTTCAGATTTGACCGGTTCTGTATCCAGCATTGATGAAAAGGCTATTAAACAAGGTGTTAATACCAGTATGGAGCAAGCCATGCAGGGACGTATTGCCGGTGTTCAGGTAACCCAGAACTCTGGTGCTCCTGGTGGTGGTATCTCTGTGCAGATTCGTGGTATTAACTCTTTTAATGGTAATGAACCTCTTTATGTCATTGATGGTATTCCTGTAAGTGGTAATACCAGCAATAATACTTCCGTATTGGCAAGTATCAACCCTTCAGATATTACCTCTATTGAAGTTTTGAAGGATGCGTCAGCCACAGCCATCTATGGTTCCCGTGCTTCTAATGGTGTCGTTCTCGTAACAACTAAGCGTGGTCAGGATGGTAAGGCGCAGGTTTCTTATGACGGTTATATCGGTTGGCAGGCTATTCCTAAATACCTTGATGTGATGAACCTCAAGGAGTATGCCGATTTCTATAATGCTCGTCAGGAAGCTCGTGGTTATGGTATACGCGAGGACTTTAAGGATCCTTCACTTTTGACCGATGGTACCAATTGGCAGAAGGAACTCTTCCAGACTGCTTTCATGCAGAATCATGCAATAAACGTAAGTGGTGGTAATAAGGACATGCATTACTCTCTCTCTGGCGGTTATCTCGACCAGGATGGTGTAGGTATTGGTTCCGGCTTTACACGTGCCAGCTTCCGTGCAAACTTTGATACCAATATTAATAAGTGGGTTCAGGTTGGTTTTAATACCGCCTATTCTAATACAAAGCAGACCTTGACTTTCTCTGAGAATGATGTCATCAATACAGCTTTGAACCAGTTCCCTGATGTTGCTGCCCGCAACCCTGATGGCAGTTATGGTGTGCCTGAGGCTAACGATTTCAATACTTCATACAGCAACCCAATCTTTGAGGCTAACATGAAGGAAAACCGTACAAACAACTATCAGTTGGATTACAATGTATTCGCTAACATCAAGCCTATCAAGGGATTGAATATCCGTATCGAATATGGTGGCAACCGTGGTTGGGGTAACTCTTACTACTTTATTCCAGACTATTCCTATGGTAATATTAAGGTAGAGAGTCTGAGTACACGTACCAAGACCTTGAGTAAATATAGCTCATTCAAGCAGTATGCTACCTATGACTTTGATCCGTTCAAGAACAATCATTTCCAGATCATGTTGGGTCATGAGGCTCAATGGGGTACTTGGGAGAGTCTGTCAGGTTCTCGCAAGGGCTATATTTCTGATACCCTTCATTCCTTGAGTGTTGGTGACGCTTCTACAGCAACCAACTCTGGTGATGATGGTACACCATGGGCTATTGAGTCTTACTTTGGTCGTTTGAACTATAATCTCCTGGATCGTTACCTGTTGACAGCTACTCTGCGTACCGATGGTTCTTCATCCTTCGGTAAAAACAACCGTTGGGGTTGGTTCCCATCTGCAGCTTTGGCTTGGCGTATAACACAGGAGCCATTCATGAAGGATGTAAAATGGTTGAGCAACTGGAAACTTCGTCTTGGATGGGGTCTTGTTGGTAACCAGAGCACAGGTTCTTTTGCTTATGGCGCTACAATGAATAATGTGCCAACCGCTTGGGGTACAGGTTATTATCCTGCACGTTTCCCAAATTCTGACTTGAAGTGGGAAAGTACCAACTCATGGAATGTGGGTATGGACTTTGCGTTCCTCGATAACCGCATCGAATTCATCGTAGATGCTTATTTGAAGAAGACTGATAACCTCTTGATGGAGGCAGCTCTTCCTTCTTATGTCATCAACAATGATTCTCAGGGTATTGGTGCTCCTTGGGTGAATTCAGGTTCTATTGAGAACAAGGGTATCGAGTTTACTTTGAATACCGTAAACATCAACAAGGGTGACTGGTCTTGGCGTACAGGTGCAACCTTGTCTATCAACCGCAATAAGTTGACTGCCCTTAACAGTGAAGATGCTACGAAAACTGGTAAAATTGGTACAGAGACATTGACATTGTCTAAGATAGGTGGACCTGTAGGACGTTTCTATGGCTATAAAGTTATTGGCATGTATAAGACTGCTGATGATTTCTACCAGAAGAACAGCAAGGGTGAATTCTTGCTTGATGCTGCAGGCAATAAGGTGCCTACACCTCGTCCTGCTGATAGTAAAGGAAATATGTATCCTATCGCTCCTAACAGTATTTGGGTAGGTGACTATATTTTTGAGGATATGAATGGTGATGGTAAGATTGATAACAATGACCGTACCTTCATTGGTGATCCTAACCCAGATTTTACCTTTGGTTTGAATAATACCATTACATGGAAGAACTTCGACTTCAGTTTCTTCATCAATGGTAGTGTGGGTGGCGATATTTACAACTATGTTCGTCAGGGACATACCAATCCAGAGAAGTATGGAAACATGATGTCGGAAGTAGCCGGTTATGCAAAGGTTGGTTTGATTGACCCTAATGGTTCGGCTACAGATATTAATAATGTATATGTCACCAATCCTGATTTAGCTACAGCACAGCGTATCAGTACTGCTGGTCAGAATCAGAACGACAACAACCGTGTAAGTAGCCGTTTCGTAGAAGATGGTTCTTATCTCCGCTTGAAGTCAATCTCTCTGACTTACAACTTCCCTAAGAAGTGGTTGGCTCCATTGCAGATTCAAAGTTTGTCTATCTATGGTAATATTCAGAACTTGTTTACCATCACGGGTTACGACGGCTATGATCCAGAGATTGGTGCCAGTGGTCAGAGTGTAATCATGCAGAACATTGATAACTACCGTTATCCATCACAGAGAATCTACACCTTCGGTCTGAAGTTGGCGTTCTAAGTGCTCTGATTTGATCAATATAAATTTATATATATTAAAATAGGATATAATATGAATACAAAACATATATTTCTGGCTTCTGCCTTGGCAGCTTCTGCGCTTATGACTACCAGTTGTAGCTCAGACTTCCTGGACAAGACTCCTAGCGGCAATTATACAGCGCCAACTTATTATTCTTCGGATGAAGCTGTAAGAAAAGGTGTGGAGCCTCTTTATAACAAGGCATGGTTTAACTTTAACCGTCGTGCCTTAATCGGTATGGGATCTTTCCGTGCCAATGATGGATGGAACCCATATGTAAATGCAGAATTTGCTAATTTCAAGGTTACTGCCCTGACAGAGGAACTGGGCCTTGCCTGGTCTGCACTCTATAATGTTGTGACCATGAGTAATGCAACCCTTTCCAATTTGCAGGAGTATTGTACTGGTGGCGTTACCCCTTCAGTGAAGGATGCTGCTGAGGGCGAATGCTATCTGATGCGTGGTTGGGCTTACTTCTACCTGCTTCGTGGTTGGGGTGACAACATCCTCTTTGAGGACAACAATAAGTTGGTTCAGAATCCTAACCAGCCATTGAATACAGAGGCTGATGTACTGAAGTTTATCGTTCGCGACTTCCGTAAGGCTGCAGAATTGTTGCCAGAGGCAGGCAGCAGTCATCATCCTTCTAAATATGCTGCTAAGGCTGCCTTGGCTAAGGCTCTCCTGGCACAGAGTGGTTGGGAAGAGGGTTCTACCGTTGATCATCAGCGCAATGAAGAGACTTTGCAAGAGGTAAAGAAACTTTGCGATGAGGTAATCAATAGCGGTCAGTATTCTCTGATGAGCAACTATGAGGATCTTTTCAAGGCTCAGAACAATGACAACAGTGAAACCGTTCTTGCCATGCGTTGGGCTAGTCCAAATACAGGAGAGTGGGGCGCAATGAATGCTACTTATTCCGATTTGGCATTCTCTGAAGTAACAGATGTGAATGTATGGGGTGGTAACTTGTCACCTTCATGCGATATGATTGACTATTACAATGAAGATCCTGCCGATTCTATCCGTCGCAAGGCTACCTGGTTCTCTCCAAATAGCTATTACAGCTATATCAAGAAGGCTGATGGTGGTTATACCTACAAGCACAATTGGATGCAGTGTAAGAAGGGTGTACTTGGTACTAAGAATGATGTAGAGCCGGCAGCACTTGCTCAGATGGCTTCACCATTGAATACCTATATCCAGCGTTTGGCTGATGTATACCTGATGAAGGCAGAGGCTATTCTCGGTAATAATGAGAGTACATCAGATCCTGAGGCTTTGGCTGCTTTTGATGCCGTTCATAATCGAGCTCGTGTTGAAGCTGTTCATCCTGCAAGCATCACATTGATGGATCTTATCCGTGAGCGTCGCATCGAATTCTGTATGGAGTATTTCAACTGGTGGGATATGGTGACATGGTATCGCTGGAAGCCACAGACTATGTTGAATTTCTTCAACCGTCAGCAGCATCGTGCTTTTGAGATTCGTGAAAATTCTCTTTATAGAAATTCTAACGGCACATTCTCTTATCGTGTGATTCCACCTGGTACAGGAACCTGGTACATCGCTGATGAGGAGGGACATGTATATTGGAATGACAGATTGACAGTGAGCGAAGATGATAATACAATCATGGCTTCTGGTGACAAGTATTCCTATAATGTCAACGAATTGGTTGCTAAGTATGTTTCAGGTTATCAGCCTGTGGTTCTCTCTGAGAATAATATCTTCATGCCTTATCCTGAGAGTGATGTCATCCAGAATAAGTACTTGAGCATGCCTGCCCAGTCTTATGATTTCACCTGGGATGTAGAAAAATAAGAGTAATGACAATATTTAATAGATAATTATCTTATGAATAAGAATATAATAAAACATAGATTCGGCTTGTTAGCATTGCTCTTGCTGGCAATGTTGTCCATCACCATTACTTCTTGTAAGGATGATGAAGAAGGCTATGGTACTCCTGAGATTACAGGTATCCGTGCTTGTGATCCGGCTAAGGCTGACAGCTTGTTCAGCAAGGCGGGTTGCGGTTCGGTCATTGCTGTAATGGGTCATAACCTCAGTAATGTACGTAATGTATATATCAATGACCAGAATGTAAGTTTCAACTCTACAATGAATACTCCTCACAGTCTCATTGTTACCATTCCTACAGAGGAAAAAGGTTTTAAGTTGACTGCTTTCAACAGCGATTTGAAGGATGAACTTCGTATCGAGACCTCTCATGGTTCTGCTACCTATCAGTTCAAGGTCTTGGCTCCTGGTCCTATTGCTTCACGTATTGCAGCTGTTTATCCTCGTGAGGCTGGTAATGTGATGAAGGTTTATGGTTACAATCTCGTGGATATCGAAAAGGTATATATCACTGATGTAACAGGCGATGAACTTGATGAAATGGTTTGGGAAGATAATGAGGTTCCTGGCAATCATATTGCTTGTGATTTCAATATCGAAAAGGCTGATCACGCCATCAATCCTGAAAACCAGGCTTATCGTACAACTTCTATCGTTGATGTAACCGTTCCTGAGGGTGCACCTGAGCATGGAGCTCTGGTTTTGCAGTGTGCAGCTGGTACAGTTTATCTTAACTTCAACTACTTGCCAGGCAAACCTGTAATCAATAGCTGCTCTAACGATATGCCAGAGATTGGTGAGACCTTGGTTTTGACAGGTCGTGACTTTACTCAGATTGACCAGATTACTTATGGTGATGTGGTATTGAAGCAGGCTGATGGTGACTATACTATTGCTGAATCAGAAGACTCTATCTTTATTCCGTTCAAGAAGAAACCTGCTGTAGAGGGTAATAATATGGTTTTGACAGTAACCAACCCTGCAGGTTCTGCTAGCGTAGACCGTTTCTACGATTATTCAACCATCCTGACAAACTTCGATGACGATGCTACAGATAATGGTTGGGGTCCAAATGCTTCTTATGTAGATGCAGGTAATGCCGATGGTAAATATGCTCACATTAATGTTGCTACAGAATATCAGCAGTGGTGGGGTACCATGATCTATTTCCGCAAGGATTGGAGTGGTAATTCATTCTCATTCTCTGATAACATTCCTGCTTCAGCTACGGCTGACGAACTTTATTTCACCATGAATGTTTATGATGCAGGTGATTACAACAATGGTTCTTATTGGGGTTATCTCCGTTATATGATACAGCCATTGGGTGATGCAGAAAACCAGTATGACAACTTTGAATGGCCTGATGGTGGTTTTGACGCTAATCCACAGGTTGGTAAATTCCCTGATGGTCCTGTTCTTCAGAATATCAATGGTAAGTACTATAAGAGTAAGTGGTATCGTGCCGTTGTTCCATTGAGCAAGTTCAATTGCTATGCAGGCAAGGATTTCTCTGCTATCAAGTCTGTTGGTTTGAATCAGTTCCGCATCCAGAGCATCAACCAGAGTACAACTTCTGGTAAGCTTGATGTGAAATTTGATAATATCCGTGTGATTTACATTCCAAAAAAGTAAAAACTGAAAAATTATGAAATTAAAAAATATATTTAGTTTCGCACTCCTCTTCGTTGCAGCTCTCTTCATGAGCTGCAGCGACAGCGATGATAATAATGCTGCCACAGGATTAACCATCACCAATGATGGTGTAACAATAGAGTCTCTCTCTATGCCTTTGGGTGAGTCTTCTGTGATGCTCGGTGTCAATACTGATGCTGAATGGACTGTTTCTGTTCCTGAGGCAGATGCCAGCTGGATCAGTGTGACTCCTCACGAAGGTTACGGATGGAATATTTCTGATTCTACAGCATCCAACTACCGGTCTTATTTCAAGGTCACTACCAAAAAGAATGTAGAAGCTCCACGTACTTCTACTCTTACCATCACTGCTGGTGGTCTGACTAAGGTTATTACCGTAAATCAGGCAGATGTTTCCGGAACTGATGACGGTCATGAGAGTGCATGGGAAATGGTTGAGAATTTTGTTCTCGGTTACAACTTGGGTAACACCATGGAGTCTAATCCTTATGGAAACTGGTGGAAGCCAGAGGAGAAGACTGTTGCCGACTGGGAGAAGGCTTGGGGACAGCCTCAGGTAACTAAGGAAACTATCCAGACCCTCAAGGCAAAGGGATTCAATGTACTTCGCTTGCCTGTAACATGGTATCCTCACATTGCCAAGTTCTCTAAGACCTATACCAAGGATGAGGATTATGCTATCGATGCAGCATGGATGGCTCGTGTAAAGGAAATCGTGAAAATGATTAATGACGAGGGTATGTACTGCATTGTTAATATCCAGCACGATGCCGGTGCTAACAATGGTAGCGGTGACCCTAACTCAGCATGGCTTCACGCAGATAATGACTATGAGAATGTAACCAGGATCTATCAGGCTATCTGGAAGCAGATTGCTACAGAATTGAAAGATTTTGATGATAAGGTTATCTTTGAGTCATTTAATGAGATTCTGAATGCCAAATCTAGCTGGACTGCACCAGCTGCAGGAGATGTTGCATACGAAACAATCAATAAGTTGCAGCAGGATTTCGTCAACGTGGTTCGAGCTACTGGTGGAAACAATGAGTATCGAAATCTTTTGATTTCTTGTTATGGAGATGGTGGTACTTCTGATGCCGCAGTCAATGCGATGTCTGTTCCTACTGATACTCATCCAAACCATATCTGTGCTACATTCCATAGCTATGATCCTTATTGGTTCTGTAACGGAAACCGTCATAAAGAGGGTGAAAGTGCTGAAGAAAAGAAGAAGATTGATGAAAACGAGATGTATTACATCTATGATTTCGGTGATGACCAGAAGGCTGACATCAAGACTATCTTCAATCGTATAGATAAGAAGTGCGGTTCTCTTGGCATTCCTTATTTCTTCGGCGAGTTTGGTGCTATCGGTGATCATCCAGAGATGACAGAGCGTGCTAAGTATGCGGATTATGTCACTTCTTTGTGCAATGAGTATAAGACTGCTGCTTTCTGGTGGATGGGCTTGCTCGACCGCAGTACTAATACATGGCTTGAGGACGAGGCTCCTATAGTTGATGCATTGGTGAAGAATCGTGTTAAGTAAATTGTATTTAATTTAACAATAATTGGGTGGAAATATCTGGCGGCGGCTAGATTTTCCACCTTTTTTTTATGCTTTGAAAAGAAAGTGTAATCATTTAGCAAAATAGTACAAGGGTTATAGAAAGAAATGTGTTAACTTTGCAACCGTAAAACAGAATGTTTAACTAACAAGATTAACAACGACAATATGAATCATCGTATAGCAAATGTTTTTAGGTTAATAATTATAGGTGTTCTGATGAGTGTGCTGGGGACTTCTAGCCTCAGCGCACAAATCAGAGGAAACAACATTGTGGTAATGGTAACTCCTGACCATCAGGACTGGAATTATCGGGTAGGCGAGAAGGCTAACTTCATGGTGAATGTGAGAAAGAGCGGTACGCTACTCAATCAGGTGAAGGTTGATTACGAAGCTGGACCGGTAATGTTTCCGGAGGTGAAGAAAAGTACCACTCTCAAGGACGGAACCATGAAATGGTGCGGCAGTCTGAACAGACCGGGCTTCTACCGCCTCAAGGTTATCGCTCATGTAGATGGAAAGGATTACGAAGGACTTTGTACAGCAGGTTTCTCTCCAGAGAAGATTCAGCCTTTCGCACAGGAACCTAAGGATTTCGATGCTTTCTGGAAGAAGGCACTGGATGAGGCAAGACAGAATGACCTCAATCCTACCAAGGTGCTTCTGCCTGAGCGTTGTACCAAGGATAAGAATGTATATGAAATCAGTTATAACAACAACCGATGGGGCTCTAAGATGTATGGCATCCTGAGTGTACCGGTAAAAGAAGGTAAGTATCCGGCTTTGCTCCGTGTGCCTGGTGCGGGTGTACGCCCTTATGCCGGCGATACTTATACGGCTCCTGCTGAGTGCATCGTACTGGAAATCGGTATTCACGGTGTTCCTGTTACTATGCAGCAGAAGATTTATGATGATCTTGCCAACGGCGAACTGAAAGGTTACTGGGATACCAATCTCGAGAATCCTTATCGCAATGCTTACAGACGGGTAGTGACAGGTGCTGTTCGTGGCGTGGATTATATCGCTTCGCTCCCTGAGTGGAACGGAAAGACTATCGGTGTAACGGGTTCTTCACAGGGTGGATTTCTTTCCATCGCTGTGGCAGCTCTCGATAAGAGAATCACATTCCTAGCTCCAGTTCATGATGCCATGTGTGATTATGAGGCTGAATTTCACGGAGTTGCAGGTGGTTGGCCTCACTACTTCTATAAGGAAGACAAGGCACAGGGGGCTGCATGGAAAGAGCAGAAACTTACGGATTTGGAAAAGGCAAGACTCGAAGGTGCACGCTATTATGATGGCGTCAACTTCGCCCGTCGTATCACCGTTCCTGGCTGGTACAGTTTCGGTTATAATGATGAGGTGGTTCCCCCAACATCGTCTTACGGTCTTTATAATTCGGTAAAAGCGCCAAAGACATTGAGTCTGTACCAGATGACCGGTCATTACTGGTATCAGGAGCAGTGGGATGAGTGGCAGCGATTTATCGAAGCGCAGCTTAGAAAGTGAAGAGTGAAGAACGAAGAGTGAAGAAACAACGTTCGGCGTCCGAATGGAAAGCCAATT
>USSA01000054.1 GCA_900557255.1 uncultured Prevotella sp. | reverse complement strand
ACGGTATGACTGATACAATGGGTCGTATGCACTCAGACGCTCAGTTCGCAGGTTCTTCTTCAGTTCCTGCTCACGTAGAGATGATGGGCTTCCTCGGTATGGGTAACAACCCTATGGTAGGTGCTACTGTTGCTATCGCTGTAGCTATCGACCTCGCTATCAACAAGAAGTAATTTCTTTGAGATACAAAATATATAAAAGCCTTGAGAATCAACTGATTCTCAAGGCTTTTTCTTATTTATCCTACTGGAATAATCTTATATCTTACTGGAATAAAAAATTATCTCTCGGAGATATTTTTTTATCTTTCGGAGATATTCTCCTATCTTTCGGAGAAAATAATTTATCCTACAGAGTTTCTATTCTTATCTAACCAGTTTTCTAATTTTCCTAAAACTAAACGATGTACTCATGAGTACAATGATAACGCCAATCAGCCAGTAAAGCCAATCATGGTAACTGATCATGAAAACCAGGAACAACACCAGGAGCAGAATCAGAAGTTGAAAGATACAGAATCTGAAACCAAGAGCGGATAAACGATAACCATAAACGGCTCTGCTGAAAATCAAGACGGCAATGGTCTCTATGGCATAAGCAACGGCAATACCCCCTCCTACTCCTCTCAATCCATCTAACTGATAACCAGCTATTTCACAGACTATTAGCAAGATAACACAAAAACTTTCCTGAATGAGAAAAAGCCTGGAATCGCCTCTTGACAACGGGAGATATTCTATTGGAAGATAAACCGCCTTGAAAAACATGGCAACAGCAGCAAGCTGAGTCATCTGAAGCATCCCCATAAACTGGGCATTGTATAATATCGGAATAATGAGAGGCAGACCTAAAATGATAGCTGTAACGATAGGTCCCAGCAACAGGACATTCATTTCAAGCTGGCGGTTTACACAGAGATTGCGTTCTTTTACAGACTCCTCGTTTTTTCTGGAACCCGAAATGCCGGAGAGACGGGGATAAAAATCCTGATCCATGACCGAGAACACCATTCCCGCATAAACAAAGACAATCGTTATACCGGCATTGAAAAGTCCGACAACTTTCAGATCGCCCTGTTGGTTCAAAAAGGCACGAATCAGAAATTCGCATCCGCTATTCATCAAACCCGAAAGTACAAATGCTCCGCCAAGCCGCAAAAGTGGGAAACCTGCAACTAGCGTCATTTTTCGCATATTTACGCCCCACCGTACAACTCGTCGGGAATATCGAAAATTCAGAGCCCATTGCATAAATGCCAAAATGAACAGAACGGGCAGAATACCTCTCTCACCAAATATCCAATAAACCGGAACCGAAACCAAAAGCAGAAGAATAGCCAGAAGACTTGCCTGCATCGCCAACGCACGCAACTGTCCGGTAGCTTTCAGAATGGCAGTTTCACCTCCAGCCAGAATCGTGAAGAAAATGGTTGGTGCCAGGAGAATGAAATGTAGCGTATGATTGCCCCAGGAAAAAGTAAACCCATTGAGTAACGGACCCAGAAGAACACAGACGATGGCTCCGAAAAATGCAGCAAGCAGACTATAGGTGCGGACAAGAAGAACCGCCCCGGCGATATCAGCCTTTTCGGACTGCGATTCATCTGCAGCATGTTCCTTTTCAGAAATAAATGTAACACCACTTGTGGGAATGCCGAAATTACATGCAGAACTGAGAACAGAAATCGTTGAGCTGAAAAGAGACAGCAGTCCCATTCCAGAAGGTCCGAGGAAGAGCGCCGTAAATTTATTGCGCAAAACTCCTACAAGAATTCCCAATCCTTGCACACTGCCAAACAATCCTGTATATTTCAGAATATGCGAATAACTGTTTTCCTTATTATCACCCATAAACAAAATAAACAAAAAAAGGTTGGATTTCCTGAAAGAGAAATTCAACCTTTATACTTTAAAATCTCAAAAGAAGATTCTGTCGAAGATTAAGCCTCAGCTGGAGCCTCCTCTGCAGGAGCTTCCTCAGCAGCCTTAGCCTCTGCCTCAGCAGCAGCTGCAGCAGCCTTCTTATCAGCTACCTTCTTAGCGATTGCTTCGTTCATCTTCTTCTCAGCCTCGAGCTCCTTAGCAGCAGCTTCCTTCTTTGCCTTAGCATCGCCCTCGCGAACAGCAGAAATCTTAGCGTCCTTGCCATTCTTCCAAGCGTCGAAACGCTTCTGAGCCTCAGCATCGTCGAATGCGCCCTTCTTAACGCCACCCTTGAGGTGCTTCATCAAGTAAACGCCCTCGCCCTTGAGGATGTTGCGAACTGTGTCTGTTGGCTGTGCACCTGTCTCTACCCAGTAGAGTGCGCGCTCGAAATTCAAATCTACAGTAGCTGGATTGGTGTTAGGGTTGAAAGTACCAATCTTCTCAGTAAATTTACCATCACGTGGTGCTCTAACGTCAGCGATTACGATGCTGTAGAAAGCATAGCTTTTACGACCGCCGCGCTGCAATCTGATTTTTGTTGCCATTTTTAAATCTTAATTTTAATTTAATTTATAATGAGGTTTGAATTTTATGCTGCCATCTCGTGACAGCGGGTGCAAAATTACTACTTTTATTTGAATTGAGCAAACTTTTATCGATATTCAAATGCTTTTTTAGCATTTTTTATCTGATTCGGTCTGCTGCTCTCAAGAGTTTGATGTCATCGTTCACACCTTTCATTGCCATCCATTCGAATATGATTGCTACCAAAGGAAGGCAAGCGGCAAACTGAAACTTCATCGTTCCTTCTGCTTCAGGAACAGGAATCAAGCCCATGAACATCACGATATAATCTACATACCATAAACCTGCAAAAAGCATGGCAAGTGAACAGAGTGATTTCTGAAGCTTCAGATTCTTGTACAAAAAGATGTTTACCAATGCAATAATGGCTGAAACGGCGAGCAGAAGGAACAGAGGAATGCAAGTAGTTGAAATCTGCATTCCTGCCTCCCCTACCACTCCGAGGTTATAAACCATAGTATCTCCTCCCATCGTCTTAGCTGCGATGCTGGCGACAGGAAGGAAAAGACAGATAGCAATGGCGATGACAGCAAAGAGCAGAAATAATGTCTGTTTACGCTGTATCATATAGCTCTGGAATATTAAATTTCGCTCTCGTGAACCATTGGTGCAGATGTCTTGGTAGGATCGCGCCAATAAATATTATTCTCAATAAACTCTTCTGTAGCGAGCAAAGTTGGCTTTGGCAACTTCTCGTAGTAGCGAGAGATTTCAATCTGTTCGCGGTTCTCAAAAACTTCCTCCAAAGAATCGTTATAAGAAGCAAACTCCTGAAGTTTCTTGCTCAACTCCTGCTTGATTTCGATAGAAATCTGATTAGCGCGCTTTGCAATGATAGCTACGCTCTCGTAGATATTATGGGTATCATCGCAGAGATCCATAATGTTGCGAGTTACTGTGTTTACTGGTGCCTTTGATTTTTTGAAATCCATAATTATAGTACTATTATTATTATATTGTTTTTACCTTATTATATATATGCTTTTTTTAATTGGCATTATTGCCAAGCTGGTCTAGAGCTGGCTCCGGATGCTCTTTCTCGTACTGCTTGCACTTCTCAATATACTTCTCGGCAAGTGCGCGGTCCTTTGAATCAGGATATTCGTTGATAAAGCCATAACACTCATCCTCAGCATCCTGATAGCGCTCCAGCTGCTTTTTCTCGACACTCATCTTTGCCAGTTCGTATTTACCTTTCATGATGAGCGATGCAAACTCCTCGCGTCGGTTGCTGTAAGGATAATCCTTAAGCGCATTCTGTGCAGTTACGATACAAGCCTCATAATTGTTGCCTCCGCTGGTACAGTTGCCGAAATAGGTGCCCATATCAAAATAGAGCTTGGCACTCTTATACTCCTTCTCAACCAAGAGGTCCTGAAGAGCAAAAAGGCGGTTTGTAGCCTGCTGCTTGAGTCTGGCATCTGGATAAAGATCCAGGAACTCCTGGAAGGCTGCGATGGCTGTAATCGTGGTACTCTGGTCAAGACGAGGCTCTGGAGCATTCTGATACAGACTCTCTCCCACAAAGTACTTTGCATTTTCAGCAAACTTACCTTTAGGATAAGAAGAGTAATATTTCTTGAAATACTCTGCAGCAGTCTCATAATCCTTCATACCATACTCGGCCATAGCCAGCATGTACAAACATTCCTCACCCTCGGTAGAACCTTTCTTCATCGTTACCAGTTCCTGCAGAAGAGGAATGGCACGGGAATACTTGCCCTGGGCATAGCTCTGCTTGGCATACTCATACTTATAAGTATAATCGCCTGATTTCAATACCTGGTTATATTCGTGGGCACAGCTCGACAAGAGCAATGCAACACACGATGCAATAAGAGTCAATTTCTTCATAATTCTCATTTTGAACTGCAAAGTTACTCATAATTTACTTATTATCAAAAGAAAAGATACATTTTTTCGTAAAAAATTAATCTTTATAACGATTAATGGCGTTTTTTTTGTAATTTTGCACCTTGAAACAGAACTTTTGAGAAGAAATCAGGAAGAAAATGGATTTTAAGATTACATCAAAATATAAGCCGACTGGCGACCAGCCGCAAGCCATCAGGCAACTCACAGAGGGGGTGCTTGAAGGAGACCCTGCACAGGTGTTGTTGGGTGTAACCGGCTCGGGTAAAACCTTTACGGTGGCAAACGTGATTGCCAACGTGGGGAAGCCTACGCTCATCTTGAGCCACAACAAGACTCTTGCCGCCCAACTGTATCAGGAGATGAAGGGTTTCTTCCCTGAGAACGCTGTAGAATATTATGTTTCATACTACGACTATTATCAGCCGGAAGCTTATCTGCCAACGACTGATACATATATAGAAAAAGACCTCGCCATCAATGATGAAATAGACAAGTTGCGACTCGGTGCTGTTTCTGCCCTTCTATCGGGCAGAAAGGATGTCATCGTTGTCTCATCCGTATCGTGCATCTATGGTATGGGCGGACCTGTGGCGATGCAGGAGAACATCATCAAGATTCATCGCGGGCAGCGACTCGACAGAAATGAATTTCTGAGAAAACTCGTTGATGCACTTTACGTTAGAAATGACATAGAACTGCAACGTGGCAACTTTAGAGTGAAAGGTGAAACGGTTGACATCTTTATGGCTTACAGCGATCATGTTTTGCGCGTAACATGGTGGGACGATGAGATTGACAGTATCGAAGAAGTGGATTCGCTCACTTATCACCGCCTTGCCTCGTTCGAAGATTACGAGATTTATCCAGCCAACCTTTTCGTAACAACAAAAGAACAGCAGGAAAGTGCCATTCGCAGAATTCAGGACGACCTGGTTAAACAGGTAGAATTCTTCAAGAGTATTGGAGATGGAATCAAGGCACAGCGCATCAAGGAACGTGTAGAATATGATATGGAAATGATCAAGGAATTGGGCCACTGTTCGGGCATCGAGAACTATTCCCGTTATTTCGATGGCAGACACGAAGGCGAACGCCCGTATTGCCTGCTCGATTTCTTCCCTAAAGATTTCCTGCTTGTGGTTGACGAGAGCCATGTAAGCATCCCGCAGATAGGAGCCATGTATGGAGGCGACCGGGCACGAAAGAAGAACCTGGTAGAATATGGTTTCCGTTTGCCTGCTGCCTTCGACAACCGTCCGCTGAAATTCGAGGAATTTCACGATCTCATTCCGCAGGCCATCTACGTAAGTGCAACTCCGGCAGACTATGAATTGAGAGAAGCCGAAGGCGTGGTTGTAGAACAGCTGATTCGTCCTACAGGACTCCTGGACCCGGAAATCGAAGTCCGTCCAAGTGAGAATCAGATAGATGATCTTCTGGACGAAATATTAACAAGAACACACCGCAACGAGCGAGTTCTGATTACGACTCTTACAAAGCGTATGGCAGAAGAGCTCACAGAGTTCCTACTCAACCACAACGTAAAGGCTGCCTATATCCACAGTGATGTGGCAACCTTAGACCGAGTAAAGATTATGAACAATCTACGTGCAGGAGTATACGATGTACTGGTGGGTGTCAACCTGTTACGAGAAGGACTCGACTTACCGGAAGTTTCGCTCGTAGCTATTCTCGATGCAGACAAGGAAGGCTTCCTTCGCAGTCACCGTTCTCTGACCCAGACGGCAGGCCGTGCTGCCCGAAACGTGAACGGCAAGGTAATCATGTATGCAGACAACATCACAGACAGCATGCAGAAAACGATAGATGAAACTGCCCGCCGCCGAAGCATCCAGTTGAAATACAATGCCGACCATGGCATTACTCCAAAACAGATTGTGAAAGCAATAACCTCAGCTCTGCCTACTAGCAAGGAAGAAGGAGCAAAGATTGTTCCGATGGGAGCCGAGGGTTCCAAGCCTCGCGTTTACGTGGAACCGGAAAGTGCAGCCTTCGTTGCCGATCCTATTGTGCGCAGTATGAGCAAGGAAGAATTGGAAAAGAGCATTGCTAATACTACGGCATTGATGAAGCAAGCAGCCAAAGACCTCGACTTCATGCAAGCTGCCCAATATCGCGATGAAATCATCCGATTGCAGAAGGAATTGGAAGAAAAGGGATAAATTCAAAAGAAATAACCATCAAAAAGAGGGTGTATCATAAATGAATGATTCACCCTCTTTTTATTTACCCAGCAGTTATTCATCTGTCTGTCAGTTATCTGCTATTCAAACGACAGCTTTTTCAGACGGGAACGCAACTGCTCAGCCTCGCTCTTTCTGATAGAAAGTTTGATGCTGCAAGTATTATCGAAAGTCTGATCCAGGATACGCGGATTCATATCTTTGACTATCCTCATCACATCATTCATCATCGGATAAGTAAAATCATAGGTTACGATTTCCTCTATCTGTTGCGTAACCTCCTCACAATGAGCCAAAGCATCAATGGCAGCTTCACGATAGGCAACAATGAGTCCGCTGGTTCCCAATTTCACTCCTCCGAAATATCGGATGACGACAATTAAAATATCCGTCAATTCTGATTTCGTGATTTGGCCGAGGATTGGTTTTCCTGCCGTAGAAGAAGGTTCGCCATCATCATTGGCACGGAACTCTGTCCGTTCAGGACCTAGCATATATGCATAACAACAATGTCGGGCATCGTAATATTTCTTACGGTACCCGGCAACAATTTCCTTCACCTCGTCAACAGTTGTAACATGGTGAGCAAAAGCGAGAAACTTACTCCTTTTCTCGGTGTAATATCCCTCGCCTATCGTATCTGATATAGTCTTAAATTCGTCTATCATTAATCCAACTTGTGAATAATCAAACCGCTGCGCAACTTAGGTTCAAACCATGTTGCCTTAGGTGGCATAATCTTACCACTGTCAGCGATATCCATAATCTGCTGCATAGAAACCGGATGCAAAGCAAGTGCCATCTTCATCTCACCGCTATCCACACGACGTTTCAACTCACCGAGACCGCGAAGACCGCCCACAAAATCGATGCGCTTATCAGAACGTAAATCCTTGATACCCAGAATTTCATCAAGAATCAGGCGAGATGAAATATCCACATCGAGCACGCCGATTGGATCTGCATCGTCATAGGTTCCTAGCTTGGCAAACAAACCATACCATTTACCATCCAGATACAGGAGGAAAGAATGAAGAGCTGCTGGTTTCAGAATATCCAAGCCAAACTGGCTGATAGCATCATCAATAGCCATCTTTTCATAGCAAGGTATGCCCTCTTCATCACCAGATACATTCACATTGATTGCATCAATATCTATCACCTCGAAGTTCTTTGTCAAAGCATCGAGGAACTGATCAGAAGTCAGACCATTCAAATCCTTCACAACTCGGTTATAATCGAGAATGGTAAGCTGACTTGCCTGGAAACAAACTGCCATAAAGTAGTTATATTCCTCCTTACCTGTATGATTAGGATTCTGCTTAGCTTTTTCTGCACCTACCAGAGCTGCTGCTGCAGAACGGTGATGACCGTCAGCGATATAAAGGCTAGGCATCTTGGCAAATTCCGCTGTTATTGTGGCAATATCCTGATCATCGCTTACAACCCAGAACTGATGACGGAAACCATCAATTGGAGCAATGAAATCATATTCCGGTGTTGTTGCTGCATAACGCATCAGAAGTTCGTTAAGCACCTCATTATCAGGATAAGCGAAGAATACTGGTTCGATATTGGCATTGCATACACGAACATGTTTCATACGATCTTCTTCCTTATCGCGGCGTGTCAGTTCATGTTTCTTGATGACACCCGTCATATAGTCGTTTACATACGCACCTACCACAAGACCATACTGAGTCTTGCCGTTCATCGTCTGTGCATAAATATAATACTGTTCCTTATCATCCTGTTTCAACCAGCCATTCTCCTGGAACTTTCTGAAGTTCTCTGCAGCGCTTTCATAAACGGGAGGATCGTACTCAGAAGTACCTGGTTCGAAATTGATTTCAGGTTTAATAATATGATAAAGGCTCTTCTCGTTATCGCCTGCCTCGGCACGTGCTTCCTCTGAATTGAGAACATCGTAAGGACGAGACTCAACCTGCTCAACGAGATTTTTAGGAGGTCTTACTCCCTTAAAAGGTTTTACTATTGCCATAATATTTTGTTTAAATTGACTAGTTTAATAAAAACATGAAAAGCCCATCAAGAGTGCTTCTGTGAAAAAGCACCCTTCATGAGCTATATGTATGGGAAGGATAATTACTTATTTACCTGGAACTTAGTGCATCCATCCTTAAAGAACGCATTGATCTGCTTAGCTGCTGCAATACCGGCATTGATATTTGCTTCTGCAGTCTGTGCACCCATCTTCTTAGGAGTTGAGAAGTAGCGCCCCTCGAACTTGGCAAAGTCTGCATCAGCATCAGGCTTGATATCAGTGATGAACTTCAAGTCCTCTCGCTCAGCAAGAAGTTTCAGTAGCTCAGGCTCATTGATAACCTCCTTACGCGCTGTATTGATGAGGATGCCACCCTTAGGCAACTGGTTTACAGTCTTGTAGTCGATGCTCTTGATAGTCTCTGGAGTAGCAGGGATATGAAGAGAAACGATGTCGCAAGTCTGGAACAACTCATCCTGTGACTTTACAGCATGAACACCGGCAGCCTCGATAACATCAGCTGGGCAGAATGCATCGTAAGCAGCTACTTCCATGCCGAATCCCTTGGCGATGCGAGCCACATTTCGACCAACATTACCGAAAGCAAGAATACCCAGTTTCTTACCCTTCAACTCGCTGCCAGCCTTGCCGTTGTAGAAATTACGTACAGTAAAAACCAACAAGCCGAATACCAACTCAGCTACTGCATTAGAGTTCTGACCAGGAGTATTCTCAGCCACTACATTATGGGCAGTAGCAGCAGCAAGGTCGATGTTATCATAACCTGCACCAGCACGAACGATAATCTTCAGGTTCTTTGCTGCATCGAGCACCTCGGCATCAGCCTTGTCTGAGCGGATAATCATCGCGTCCACATCCTTCACTGCATCGAGAAGCTGAGCTTTCTCTGTATATTTTTCGAGCAGCACCAATTCGTTGCCTGCTCCCTCTATTTCTTTCTTAATGCCTTCCACAGCAGCCGCTGCGAATGGCTTTTCTGTTGCAACTAATACTTTCATACAAATTCAAAAATTAATGTTGTGCTTCAAAATCCTGCATGGCCTTGACGAGTGCCTGAACACCCTCCATGGTCTGTGCATTGTAGCAGCTGGCACGGAAACCACCCACTGAGCGGTGGCCCTTGATACCAACCATGCCACGCTCTGTAGCGAAGTCGAGGAATGGCTTCTCCAACTCCTTGTACTCATCGTTCATCACGAAGCAGATGTTCATCAATGAGCGTGAAGCCTCTTCCACTGTACCCTTGAAGAGTTTGTTGCGGTCGATTTCAGCATAAAGAACTTCTGCACGTTCGTGAGCACGCTTGTCAGCAGCCTCAACACCACCATTAGCCTTCAACCAGCGGAGATTCTCCATCAAGGTATAGATAGGAACAACAGGAGGAGTATTGAACATACTGCCCTTCTCTACGTGAGTACGATAATCGAGCATAGTAGGAAGCTCGCGAGGAGCCTTGCAGAGCATATCATCCTTAACGATGATAACGGTAACACCTGCCATAGAAAGATTCTTCTGAGCACCTGCATAGATGGCAGTATACTTAGAAACATCTACTGGACGGCTCATGATATCTGAAGACATATCAGAAATCAATGGTACGTTTACATCTGGATCTACACGGAGTTCAGTACCATATATTGTATTGTTGCTTGTCAAATGCAAGTAATCACAATCGACTGGTACAGTGTTAGGAACCTGTGGATAGAAAGTGAAATTGGCGTCGGACGATGATGCGATCTCCACGACCTCACCAAAATGCTTTGCCTCTTTCATTGCCTTCTTAGCCCAAGTGCCAGAATTAATGTAGGCAGCCTTCTTGATGAGGAAGTTTGCTGGAATCTGCATAAACTGCAATGACGCACCACCACCAAGGAAGATTACGGAATAACCCTCAGGAATGTCAAGAAGCTCCTTGAATAAGGAGACTGCCTCATCAACTACTGGCTGGAAATCCTTAGCACGGTGGCTGATTTCCATCAATGAAAGACCTGAACCATTAAAATCCAAAATCTGCTTTGCTGTGTTCTCAATCACTTCGCGTGGAAGCATTGATGGACCTGCGTTAAAATTGTACTTCTTCATCTTTGTATAATTATTTAAGTTTTATACGATATAATCCTGTTAGTAGGAAAAATAAGTGCACAATACACCCATATAGGATACATAGTAAACCTTTGGATTGTATTTACGACTGCGAAATTACACTTTTTATTTGAAACTACCAAACTTTTCTGCACATTTTTAGCGTTTTGCGCAGACTTCTTTCATTTTGTTAGTCATTTTAGTATAATAACTGCATATTTATGTCTATTTTTACATTTATTATACATTAGCAAGCAACAGAGAGAAGATAATAGCAGTTTGTCAGCTACCTTACCTCTTCCACTATCGTTTTGACGCCTTTTATCTTTTCGCCCTTTACATTATTCAGTACGCTGCGCAACTTCGTTCGGGAAATGGCAGCATAAGCATAACGGTCATTAACATCAATCTTACCGATTTCAGCCGACTGCAGCCCACCCTTCTTGCAAAGGAAGCCTAAGATGTCACCCTTGCTGATTTTATCCTTTTTGCCTTTACCTATATATATAGTAGCCATCTTAGGTTTAGCTGGCGCAGGAAGCTGATCAGCAGCAGGCATCTCGTAATCCTCAATTTCAGCATCCAC
This sequence comes from uncultured Prevotella sp., assembly GCA_900557255.1. Next base: position 6,040 of record USSA01000054.1, on the reverse strand, counting down.
ATATTCCGGAATATGCTCTTCAGGACCTAACAGGAAGAAAGCCTTTCCCTGAGCTTCCCATCTTGCCGTACGTCCTACACGATGAATATAACCATCTTCGCTCTCCGGCATGTGATAATGGATGATATTATCTATATCAGGAATATCAAGTCCGCGCGAAGCCAGATCCGTACTCACCAGGATATTGGCACTACCGTTGCTGAAACGATAGAGAGAAGCCTCGCGTTCCTTCTGTTCCAATCCACCATGGAAGAAAGAGGTTGAAAATCCCTGCTCCACCAGATATTTATTGGTGCGCTCCACACTTTCGCGATAATTGAGGAATACAATGGTACTCTGATTACCTAAACTGCGTAGCAAAAGTGACAGACTCTCCAGTTTATCCTTTACCGGACTATCCACCTTATATATATGTACACGGTCAGGAACCTGATCTTCATCCACACGGTAATCTATCTTTTCTACCCTACCCATGTGTACGAAATGAGGAATCTCCTCTGCCTCGGTAGCAGAAAGCAGGAAATGTCGACGCAAGCCAGGCAAAGACTTGATCAGTCGGCTCATTTCGTCCTGGAAGCCCATCTCCAGACACTTGTCAAACTCATCAATAATCAGGTATTTGATGTGATATGGAGAAAGATTTCCCTTATCCAGATGATCATTGAGACGACCTGGAGTTCCAAATACAATCTGAGGACGAACCTGTTTCATCACGCGATGCTCATCCATCGTAGCACGACCACCATAGCAAGCCATCGCACGCAAACCGCTGCCCATATTCTTCAATACGTTAGCAGACTGCAAAGCGAGTTCCCGACCAGGAGTTACCACCACCGCCTGTGCCTCGTCATCAGTAACATCTATAAGTTGGGTAAGAGGCAAAAGATAAGCCAGCGTCTTGCCACTACCTGTTGGCGAAAGTATCACCACATCCTTGTTCCCGTGCAAGATTGCCTGCATGGAATCCTGCTGCATATCATTGAGCTCAATGCCCAGTTTATCTAAAATTCTGTCTATCATAAATTTCTAATAATCAATTTCTAAAGAGAAGTTTTCTTTTCAAGAGAAGTTTTCATAAATTTCTCATCATGAGGCATTATTTCTTTTTCTGATCGAGCAGTTTGTCAATCTCATCAAACTCCTTACCCATGTTCAGGTTCAGATAGATGGTATATAGCGGCAAAGCCCACTGGTCCTGCATATCAGGCGCCATCGTTCTGTACTTCTGCAGATAAGGCATCGCACTCTTGTAAAGTCCGTCTATCTCCTGATGAGTTTTGCGGGATTGCTGCGAATTTTTATCCATTTCAACAGCCTGATTGAAATAAGCCAAACCTATATTATAATAAGCACCAGCCAAAGAATCGTTCACGGCAAGTGCCTTTTTACTCACTTCGATGCATTGCTTGAAATCACCCATATTCAGGAGAACGGTTCCCTTGGTAAAGAGATAGATATCATTGTCGGGAGCTATCGCCAGCGCCTTATCTGCTACGGCGAGTGCAGAATCGAGTTGGTTTTCCTGCGAATAATACTCTACCAGACGCGGGAAGAAGAACGGGAATTTCGGATCCCGTTCAAAACCTTCCTTCAAGGTAGAGAGATAGCGCGGTGTATCCTTCTCCAGTTTGTAAGTCTCAGCCAGATACTGTAACATATAGTTATAATGAGCCGTATCTTTCAGCGCCTCATAAGAATGATGAAGCGTAGCTTTGGTATCTTTCATCTTATATCCGGCATATACAGCCCAATAAGCTGCCGAAGAAAGATATTTGTCTTTCTGGGCATACTTATAAGATTGGAACATCGGGGCTGTACTGCACTCTATGTACTGGTCAAAGAACTGATAAGCCTCCTTGTATTTCTGCTTCCTGATAAACCAAGTTCCTCCGTTATAGAGGTTCGGACGTATCCTGTTCAAATATTCAGAATGAGACTTGCGGAAATCAAACTCACATTTTCCTTTCTTGTTAGGAATCATCTCAACGGAATCAAGTCCTTGTGCTATAACGAAGAGCTGTCGAGTTGCATTGAAGAGTTGGGCTGTATCATACGCCTGTTTGAGGTAGAGTTTCTCATTACCCTGTTCATACTGCTTCTTCACAGCATCGAAGAGAATATTCCAAATTTTCTTGTTATTCCGGTTGGCAGAATCCGTCAGGAGTTTGCGCATACTGGATTCGGCCTTCGCCAAATCCTTGCCAGCCTTTACCAGATCTTTGGCTGCAGAAATCTCCTTCTTCTGTGCCTGCAACCCTAATGGCGCCAACAGAAGAAAAGCTATCTGTAAAACCCATAAGTTTCTGAATATCTGTATTTTCATATTAATCTCCTAAATTAAAACTTTCATTTGTTTCCATACTCATAATAATACCAGTAAGTATTTCCATAAGTATCCCGAAGAGCATTCTGCTTTTCTGTCTCATTAGCATATTTGTGATCCATCTGCTGGAAATCCTCAAAGTCTGTATCCATCACATTATCGTGATAAACTATACTTGGATTACTGCGGCGATGCGTATAAAGAACCAACGCTTCCTTATAATGAACAGGCAGTTTGCCAGAAGTTACTTTGTAATGTTTCTGCACCTCTGCTACGAACTTGTCTAGTTGCTTGTCCAGCAAGAGTGCACAAAGCTGATAGTCAACAGGCAGACGATACTTGAGATGATGTTTAACCATCCATGCCGAAGGTTTCTGCATCCATTTTGGCGCCTTCCACATCATAGCCTTCACGGTTACGCTATCCGGCATCATCGCCTTACTTCCACCTACCAGCGGATAAGTAAAGAGACGGCTGCCCAGCTCGCCTGTTTCGTTGAGACAGGCTATACGGAGCATTGTCAGCGAAGAATCTGTTTTCAGAGATTTTTCACCTACTTCCAAAGCTTTTTCATACTGTTTTTCTTTCATCAGATGTTCCATGCGCATACGTTCATGAAACAGCCGATCATTGCTAGCAACAAAGTTGACAAGCAATATCATCACCAGCATCTGGAGCAGATTCACCCACATATAGCGTGAGAACCAGCCGTTGCTGTGAGGCTCTGTTTCTATCGGCTCCAACTGGCGGGCTATCCATATCAATCCGCCCCATAGAATCAGACAGAGTGGCAAGATAATCCACCACGCCCCCAGCGAATGATAACGGTCGATATCAACGGGGATATCGGTAATCATCGTAAGGATGAGGAACGAAGGGAAATAAGTAAGCCCGTGGAAACGGCGTTTCACACGGGTTACCGCGTACACTCCCACTTGCAGCAGATAGAGTACGAGCGTGATAAGCAGTGGAGCCAGCGTATAACTGTAGCTGGTCAAACCGCCTGAGAAAACATGCTGAGCCACTGCCAGTACGTCTGCCTGGTAAAATGCCAGGTAGACGTAGGTAAATGTGATAAAGATGATAGCACAGGCGATTTGCATCTTCGCCGTACTACTCCTTTTATTTTTCATAAATCAATCTATTAATTTTTCTTCAGCACCAAAGCTGTACGAGCTGGCAGATAAAGTTTCAGCCATTCCTTACGGTCTTTCACATAAAGTGGATCGTAGTTGGTCAGATGCGTCATCGTGTCATCATTCAAGCCATTACCGCCGAAATCCTTGCTGTCAGAATCAAGCACTACGCTGTAGGAACCGGTAGGAACCAGGAAGCCATAGTCTGTGAACGAGCGGGTTGGCGAGAAGTTGAACACGAAGAGCAGATCGCCACGCATAAAGGCGAGAACCTGATCGCCATCGTTATGCCAGATTTCTACAACTGGTGTCTTGTTAAAATTCTTTTCGCTTGTGATTGTCTTGAGCATCTCTCGGTCGAAATCGCCAAGATAGTGGTAGCAGAGTTCATGATTATCTACCAGATTCCACTGTCTTCGGGCGTATTTATGGCTCCAGCCATTACCCTCGCGAGGGAAATCAATCCACTCTGGGTGACCGAACTCATTACCCATGAAGTTGAGATAACCGCCATTGATTGTAGAGGCAGTAACCAGACGGATCATCTTATGCAGAGCAATACCGCGATGAGCCATTTCGTTTTCATCGCCCTTCTTGAAATGCCAGTACATATCGGCATCAATCAGACGAAAGATGATGGTTTTATCACCTACCAGTGCTTGGTCGTGACTCTCACAGTAAGAGATAGTCTTCTCATCCGAACGGCGGTTCTTTACCTCCCAGAAGATGCTGGATGGTTTCCAGTCTTCATCCTTCTTTTCCTTGATGGTCTTGATCCAATAGTCAGGAATATTCATCGCCATGCGATAGTCGAAATCATAACCGCCATCCTCAAACTTGGCAGCCAGACCCGGCATTCCGCTCACCTCTTCGGCAATCGTAATGGCGTGCTTGTTCACCTCGTGAATCAGACAGTTGGCAAGGGTAAGATAGCAGATGGCATTATCATCCTCATGACCATTGAAATAATCTCCGTAGTTACAGAATGCCTCACCCAGACCATGACTGTAATAGAGCATGGATGTCACACCGTCAAAACGGAATCCGTCGAAATGGAACTCATTGAGCCAGTACTTGCAGTTGCTCAACAGGAAGTGGATGACTTCATCCTTTCCATAGTCAAAACAGAGGCTGTCCCAAGCCGGATGCTCATGACGGTCGCCAGGATAGAAATACTGGTTAGGATCGCCAGCGAGATTGCCCAATCCTTCCACCTCATTCTTTACGGCATGAGAGTGAACGATATCCATGATGACGGCAATACCATTCTGGTGAGCTGTATCAATGAGATCCTTCAACTCCTCAGGAGTTCCGAAGCGGCTACTTGCAGCAAAGAAACTGCTTACATGATAACCGAAGGAGCCATAATACGGATGCTCCTGGATAGCCATAATCTGAATGCAGTTGTAACCATCCTTGATGATACGTGGCAACACATTCTCCTTAAATTCGGTGTATGTGCCAACCTTCTCTGCATCCTGCGCCATACCGATATGGCATTCATAGATAAGCAGCGGTGCCACATTTGGTCTGAAGGTTTTCTTCTTCCATTTATATGGTTCCGGATTCCATACCTGTGCAGAGAAAATCTTGGTCTGGTCGTCCTGTACTACGCGCTGTGCCCATGCAGGAATACGCTCACCTTCTCCACCTTCCCAGTGAACTTTCATCTTGAAGAGATCGCCATGTTTCATGGCTTTCTCCGGAAGTTTGAGTTCCCAGTTGCCGGTATTCTTTACTCTTTTGGCACGATACTTTTCGTTTTCCTGCCAGTTGTTGAAGTCACCTATCAGATAGATGTCTGTAGCATTAGGTGCCCACTCACGGAACACCCATCCACGGGCAGTCTTATGCAATCCGAAATACTCGTATCCATTGGCAAAATCGCTCAATGTCTGTTTGCCGTTATTGGTCAGCTGACCGAGTTTCCAGAGTGCATGGTCGTGTCGGCCCTTGATAGCATCCTCATAGTCTGCCAGATATGGGTCGTTCTTCACGAGTCCGATATGTTTTACCACAGCCTTCGCTGCCTTTTTTGCAACTGATTTCTTTGCAGTTGCCTTTTTAGTTGCAGCCTTCTGGGCTGTAGTTTTCTTTTCTGTTGCCATATATCATGATTTTAGATGGTTACTCTATATTATTCTTCTTTAATTCTTAATCTTGAAGATAGCCTTGTGGATATCGCCATTACCGATGCATGGCTGATGACCGTCCTGTGGGAAGAAGATGGCAAACTGACCTGGCTTGCAGGTTACCACTGTCTGAGCCTTCACACCAGGATATACGGTACAATCCTTAGCCTCGTCGTACTCCACTTCTGGGAGATCCTTCACTGGAGAATATCCATAGGTTTCCTCTGTATTAAAAGGAATCTGAATATCTATCATCTGGCGATGCGCCTCGATGGTAGCTTCTTCCTCGGCCTTGCCGTGAGCTACAACGATATACACAAAGAGATCATCACCCTGGATAGGATGCTTGCCGGTCTCCAACTTAGTGAGATCATTCTCATTGATAAACTTCACCACATCAGCGAAGAGCGGATTGAGAGAAACGTATTTCTCCAGATTGTCTAAAGTAT
>USSA01000053.1 GCA_900557255.1 uncultured Prevotella sp. | reverse complement strand
CGAACTATCTACGGTTAAATATTTAGAATAATGTGAAAAATCACTATTATTTGGTCCTAAAATTCCAAAAGAATGCGGGCATTGAGCTGTCTGCCGGTAAGATAATTAGGTACGGCGTATTGCTGACTGGTTACATCTGTCACCCAGTAATAGCTGTTTACATTGTCTATGCCGAAGAGGTTGAGACAATCTACCCCCAGCATCACATTCTTCAGGAAGGTCTTCTTCTCCCGGCGGCTGTTGTCGAGCAGCTGATAGCTCATACCGATATCTGCACGGCGATAGGCAGTGGCACGGAAACTGTTGGTCTCCAGCTCTCTGTGGGGTGCTGCAAAAGGAAGACCATCGGCAAAGGCGAGTTTCAAAGACATGCGCCACTTCTTGCTTCCAGGGAAATAATCGGTGAAGAAGAGGTTTACCGCATAACGCTGGTCGGTAGGCAAAGGGATGCTCTTGCCGCCCAGTTTCATCTTGGTATCCATGAGCGAAAGACTGAGCCAGGAATCGGTACCCGGAACAAATTCTCCGTAGAGTTTGAAGTCGAGTCCTGCCGCATGACCGCTGCATTCGTTCTGTCCGTAATAAACTACCTTCACGTTACTTACAGAATAAGGAACCAGATTGCTCAAAGCCTTGTAATAGGCTTCGGCAGAGAATTTATAGCGTTGGTCTCCTAGCTTGAACCTATAGTCGTAGCCGGCGATGAAGTGGATGCTTCGCTGGCTCTTGATTTTCTTGTTCAGCGATGCGATGGTTATGCCGTTCACCGTAGATGTATCTCTCAATTCCTTGAAGAATGGAGCCTGATAATACAGACCTGCCGCAAAACGGAGTGTGGTGTTCTCGTGGTTGGCTGGTATGATGGCGAGCGACAGACGAGGACTTACGATGGTTTCTCTGTTGAAATTCCAATGACTCATTCTGATACCATAGTTCAGGGTGTAATGTGTCTGTCCGTTCCCGGTACTGTCGGCTGTTCCTCCCGAAAAACGGTAGGTGTCCTGAATGTAAGCCTCCATTCGGTTGGCATTCAGTTCGTTGCGAGCCTTCAGTGAATAAACCATATAGAGGTCTTTGCCATTGTGAGGAATACTGTATCCTGCAGAATCGCGCATCTCATATTCTACTGAATTCTCCTCGATATGTTCACGCTTCAGACTTACTGCGGCTTCCATCTGATGTTTCTTCACCTTGTGTTTGAGCATCAGTTTAGCACTCATCACGCGGGCTGTGAGATAGTTTCGGGCATGTTCGAAATAGGTACCTACACCCAGGTTTTCTGAAGTCTCGGTTTCGTCGAGCCAGTATTGTCCCTGAATGTCATATTTCTCCTGTTCCTTGGTATAGAAAGCGCTGCCCAGAAGCGAGAGACTTGTGTTGGCGGTAAACTGTCGGGTAATGCCGAGTGTACCGAAGTAGGTGAGGAAGCGGTCTTTCTCCTGACCGTCAAAATATACTCTGAAGCTCTTTACGTTTTCCATTGTTCCGAACTTCGTTTCTCGGTCTTCCGGTTCGAAGTTGTAGTGATTATCTGAGATGTAGCCTATGAAGTCAAGCTTCCAGCGTTTGTTGGGCTGGTAACTCAGATAGGTCTGATAGTCAAGATAGTTTGGCTTGTATTCGCCTTTGGTTTCCATCGAACCGAGCAGGTAAGAGGTAGTTTTGTAGCGCACGCTGTTGAGCCATGAAAGTTTCTGGGTTCCCAGACCGATGTATGCATCAGCACCCAGCAGACTGGCAGCCAGACTGCCTTCAACCACCGGCTTCTTGCTTTTTGCTTTCAGGGTTTTGTAGGTGATGTCGAGAGCCGAACTCATCTTGTCACCATATTTGGCAGCGTATCCTCCGGTAGAGAATCCGATTTTATCTACCATATAAGGGTTGATGACGGAGAGGCCTTCCTGCTGTCCGCTGCGAACCAGGAATGGGCGGAATACTTCTACGTTGTTGATGTATACGGAGTTCTCATCGAAGGCACCGCCACGTACATTATATTGCGAAGAGAGTTCGTTGTGGGTACTCACGCCAGCCTGTTGCTGAACCAGACTTTCCACCCCATTTCCGTTGGCAGATGGCGTCATCTTCATGTCCTTAGTCTTCAGCTCCTGTGTCTGGTCCGACTGTATTTTTTCTCCCTTGATATTCACCTCATCGAGGGTGGTGGATGCTTCGCGAAGTACCACCTGCAGGGTTTGTTTTCCTCGCGGTCTTCTCAGCACTTTTGTTTTTGTCTTGAAACCGATATATGAGAATTTGACTACCACGCTGTCTGCTGAATGCAGTTTGAGGCTATAGTCGCCCTTGAGCGAAGTAACGGCAGTCTTTCCCTGGCTAGCCACCGAAACGATGGCAAACTCCAGTGGCTGGTTGTTCTCGTCTACCACTTTGCCGTGAAGGGTAAACTCCTGCGCCGTCATCTTTATGGTTGCGATGAGGCATATTGTGAGTATCAATAATCTATTTTTCATATTTTTATTAACGAGAAAAACAGAAGATTATTGTAAAAGACCAAAAAAATAGCGCCCTGTAAAGGAAGCCGTGCTGGCTTCGCTTTACAAGGGCGCTTCACATGTTGAGGCAAAATATCTTCTAGATTTCCCAACCACTGGTATCTGTAGAGTTGAAATCCGCGCTATCAAGTTCTTTCTTGATATCTGTTGCAGTCATGGAGAGGGCGTTGTCTTCTTTCAGATCAAGACCAGCCAACTTGCTAGTGTCAACCTTTGCATTGATAGGCTTGCCTTCCTCTGTAAAGTTCTTCTGGTATTCAGCCAGAAGCAGTTTCTGCTGTTTCAAAGACTTCTTCTGCTTCTTCGCCATAGAAATGTCATCGAGGCTCGCAAGAGCACCCATACCAGCACCTACTGCAGCGCCAGAAAGACCATTCTGCAAAGCACCGATACCTGCACCTAAACCTACCTTAGCCAGAATAGCAAGGACACGCTGGTTAATGATGTCAATCTGGGTTTTTACAGACTGTGCACTTCTCTTGTTGCCAAACTGGTCAACCAGGAATACACGATAGTCTGCTGTACCATCTTCCTGAAGAACAGGGTTGCCATTTGCATCTTTTATGTATACTTTTTGGGCTGAGAATACAGGAATCTTATCCCATGCAATGGATACAGAATCAGAAGCAGCTGTTGTTCCGCCATCAGTCAAAGACGAAGCTGTAGAAGGAGTGGCATCTGCAGCCTGACTAACTTCATCGAGCGCATTGGCTGTTGATTCTACTGTTTTAGCAGTTTTTTCTATCGCCTTACCCAGTTTCTTGAAGAACTGAGCGTTGGCAGATTGGTTACTTACAAATAACATACTTGCTACTGTTACTACTTTTACGATTGTAGTTGTTTTCATACCTTTTTATTTTATCATTAAATTAAACATTTCCTATTTGCCTACACGAGTATACATTTTTAGGCGAATCTGGCGCTTGTTGTATTCGCCTTCTGACTGGAGCATGATTTCTGTGGCTCCCATATACTTAATCTTGATTCGGTCGTTGTAGCCTACCGGACGGAAGAAGAAGCCTTTTGGAAGATCCTTACGTACCAGATGGATGTCGATGATACCCTCATCGTTTGATTCGCCCAACTGCTTGAAGTCGTTGGCATGGTTGTTTACCATCGAAAGGAACTTCTTGTCGGTCTGATACATCTTGATCTGTGGCTCGTCATCGCCATAGTAAGCCCAGAGTTCAACATTACCCAACTTACCATCCTCGTAGAAACCAGCGTAATCGTTCACCCATTTGGCAATGGTAAACTTCAGGTCGAGTGGCATGTCCTCAATCAACTTTTCCAGCTTCTCAATTCTTTCAGCATAGAAGTCGCAAGGGTTGTATTTGTTCAGTACGTTCAGAAACTCCAGCGCGCCCGATGCATACTTCACAACATCTTTCTGGTTAGCTTCGCCAGCCTGTCTCATCTGCTTCATCTTGACCAGCGATCCCAAGGCATACTTTTCGTAAAGCAGACAGGTGTCACATTGCAGGATATTCGTATTAATAGAAGGAATGAGATCTCCAGGAGTATCCTTTGCATTGAGTGCTTTTACGAAGTTGCGGCGAGCACCATCATATTGTCTGAGACCATAGAGACGTGCTCCTTCGGTCATCATGGCGCTACACTCTGTAACATATACCTTTTCTATCTGTTTAAGCAACAACACACCATAGCAGAGTTTTACTCTCGGACCGATAGGCTCCAGATCTATCTGCTCGCGGTTGGTACCGTTGGCATAAACACCGATGTGCATCATTGCGTTGAGCGCATTCTCAGCATCATCAATCTGGTTTCTCAACATCTGCTCCTTATCAAAGTCAGCCTGAGTAGCCTTACTGCTGTTCTTGTCGATATAATCGAAAATCTTTTGGTGTTCAGCCTTCAGATTCTCAACCTCTTGCTTTGCCTTATTGATGTTTTCCAGTGGGATGACAATTGTCGTGATGTTGATGGAATTGTCATTCTTCTTCACCGATTTTGTAATCTTGGCATTGAGCTTAGGTGATACTACTACCTGAAGATCCTTGATGGCAGTTGAGATTTCCACCTCAGCCAGTTTTTCATCCAAAATAGCATTGTTGCTCTTGGTCTGGTCTTCCATGCGGATAGGCATCTTTACATACTCAATCTTGTAAGCACGCATCAGATCAGCCTTGAGCGATACAACAAAGTCAGTCTTGTAGATTTCGCCGCGGCGGTTCACTTCTACCTTTGGAGTTTTGTTATCTTTCAGGTCAATCACGATTTCATAGACGTAAAGTCCATCTTTTCTTTTACCTTTTGGGGTAATCTGTGGAGCCTTTACATTATTAATGGTGATAGCCAGGTCGCCAAGTTCAGAGAGAACCAGGATGCCACCCTTGCCCTGAAGGTCGGCAAAACAGTCTTCTTCATTCACCGGACTTGAAGATATAAAATCTGATTGGGCATGTATATTCATGCCCATCAGAATGAGAGTCAATATCAATAATAATTTCTTCATGTGTAGAAATCTTTATATTCGAAAGTTCTTGTTTCCGGCAGATTTAAAGATCGAAACCACCGAGTGTTGAGATGTCATCGTCTGGCTGCTGGCGCTTTCCGCCTGCCCATTCTGGCTGCCATGTACGGACATGGATGATAGGGTCGCCGCCATTCTCTGGGAAGTCCCAAAGCAGGAAGAGATAACCCTCATCGCTATAGTTGCTTGATTTCCAAGACTGATGCAGACGGACACCATACTTCGTTGGGTCTACGGTGGAGCGGGTAATACCCTGACAGCCGCCTTGTTCGCCGTTTTCACCAATCTGACTGAACTTCACATCAATCCATTTGTTGCGAAGGAAAGCCATCTTCAGGTTGTTGATATACTGCTGTTTGTTCTGCTTGGTATATTCCACCTTGAAAGCTGCATTCTGTGAGTCGGTCAGTTTCTTGGTCATAACCACCTTACCGGTGATGATGAGTGCATCATCGCTGAACATGTTCTTGATGGTTTCGAGATCCTTCATATTATAAGCGGTACGGAATCGCTCCACATATTGCAGGATAATCATCTGTTTCTCTTTGTCAACCACGGCACCGCATCTTTCCATACTCTCTGCAGTCTGTGCATCAAGAGCAAAGCGGAAGTCGGTCAGGTTTCCGTGCTGGTCAAATTCAACCACAGCTTCCTGATAAGTACCGAGTCCGAAGTCTTCTTCTTCAGGTGTGATGATCAGAGGAATGTGGCTTACCATCATGTTTCCGTTTTTAAATACCCAGCAGCGTTCTACCACCTCTTCATCATCACAGTAGAACGGAGTGACAGCCCATAGGCGGGCGAGTGATTTCTTGGAGAACTCGTCCATCTGCAGGTTCTTTACCGATACCGGAACATGAGCTTTCTGTGCTCGGTTGATTTCTGTGAGCACCGCAGCCAGATTTCGCTCTGCATTGTAGATGCCTGCCGGACGGTTTACGTTCTCATCGGTAGTGAGCGTCACGTCTACGGCTTTCATCTGTAGTGATGTTGCCATGCAGAGGAATAAAAGTATGATATACTTCAGTTTTTTCATATTTATCTGTTCTTACTTTTTATTGTTTCAATAGCCATGCTTAAAATCTGGAAGATTCAATTACTTCACTGTGAATCCGATGGCGCCACAGCCGGAGTAGTTGCTTATCTTGTCAGCCTCTTGGGTCTTTACATTGATGCGCGAATCACCCGGTGTGAGTACAGCTACTACCTTTCCTGCCTTGTTGTAGATGGCAAGATAGTTGATTTCCGGCTTGCTGAGTTGAGCATAACGGGCATAGCTGCCAATCTTGCCTTCTTGCTGATATTGCTTGATTTTGTTTGCCATATCAGAATATTCTGTGCAGGCAGCAATCTCCATTACTACTGCTGGGTAAATCACTTCGGCTGTACTTTCCAGATTTTCTGCCATTTCCTCCTGCTTTTTGCCTTTAGCTGCCTTCGTAGCCGCCTCGTCCTGCTCAGGAGTCATAGGGTTGGCATTTGTCATCACTTCCGTATTGTCTGCCGACTGGATGTTGCTCTTCTTCACATAGATGAAGCTGCGGAACATGTTGCCTCGGGTGAGTGAAACATTCGTCCAGAGTTCCTTTCTGTCACTGATAAGCAGTTCGTTGCTCTGGCGCAGTTTTTTCTGTGTAGCTACCCATTCGTTGATTTCTTGATAGAGCAGTTCTTCTGCCAGATCTTTGGCTTCCTGTTCTGTGGCAGCCGTAGCTTCAGCATAGATATACTGGCTGTTTTTCTTGATGCTGTTGATTTCCTTCTTTTTCTCTTCTACGTTACTGCTGGTTTGTGCAGAGATAGCTAAAGCGGGAAGTAGCAGACATGCTGTGAATAGATTTCTTATTCTCATGTTTTGTTTGTTCTACGTTAAATGCTTATTTTCTTAGAGGGGTTTCTTCGTGGATGTCTTGAGTGAAGAATTTCTCAGTTACGTTTTGCAAAGGGATATATGCATAAACGGTAGCGTTCATCTGTTCTTCTTTTCCATCCAGAATGCTCAGTGGGATGCTGACGGAGAGCACATGGTTGTATGCCATCTTTTCGTTGTAGGCGAAGAGAGTGCCGGTCAGCGTCTTTTCGTTCATCGTCTTGATTCCGAAGTAGAGTTTGCAGCCTTCGTTCTTGCAATAGTCTATGAATTGTTGCAGGGTGATGTCTGTTTCTTCTGCTTTGTAGCCGTATTTATCGATGCGAAGATGCATCGGAATCACGCGCTGAAACTGTCCGGTAAGCATGATGTTCGTTATGCTGTTGCGGGCATTTTTCCTGTTACAGATGAGCTGCTTCTTGCCATGAATTTCTTGCAGATAGATGTCACCTCTTATCTGGTTGCTGAGATATTTACCGCCTTCGATGATGATGTGTCCCTGCGAACGGGTAGTCTTAACATGTGTCCAGTCGGTGATGATGTCGTTGCTGGTTAGGGGCATGATGCGCTTCACGTCGCGCTTCATCATGTCTTCCAGTTCTACGGCATTGGCACCGATTAGCAACTGGCAGTCGGCAGGGAAGGTAATTTCTACTTTCTTTCCCTTCACGGTCCATGTCACCTGATACATTCTTCTCTTCAGTTCACTGATAGAGAATTCTGTTTTGGTACCGATGGCTCGAAGCATCTGCAGGTTGCCTTTTGAGATAACCACCTGGTCGATGTTCATTCTTTCCTGCGGACTTCTTCCATCCAGTCGCATGTCCAGTTCGAGCATATATCTTTCGATAAAGTCGAAAACGGGAGATTCGCCATGCAACTGCATGATTTCATCATTGAATAGCTTGTAGCCTATATGCGAGATGTCGCCATAGGTATTGGTTCTGATTCTCAGTAATTTTCCATTGGCATATTTTTCTCCGGTAGGAGAGGAGGCTGATAGGTTGAGTACCTTTGCCATTTTCTCCAGTCTTTGGGTGTAGAATCCGTTGGCAGCCTGTAAAGAGGTTGCCAACAGAATCCATACCAATGTGAGAATTATCTTCATGGTTTCACTGCTGTGATGTCACCATCATGATACCAGTAGCCGATACCACCTGATACGATGCCATCGCGGAATTCACCTTCGAACTTGTCTCCTGGCTGTGCAACGAAATCCTTGCTAGCCACGATTTTATGAGGAGCGGTGAAAGTAATGGTTCCATGTCCGTGAGGTTTTCCGTTTCTGGTTTCACCCTTATAGGTACCATAGCCCAGTCTGATAGGTCCATTGGCAGGTACGGAGGTTGAGGTTCCGGCAGTCTTAGTCTTCTCCTTAGTTTTTGGTTCCTCTACCTTTGGCTCCTCAGCTTTTGGAGTTTCCGTCTTCTCTGCAACCTCTACTGGCTTAGCTACGGTATCAGTCTTGGCTGTATCCTTTTTCTCGGCAGTCTGTTCCTGCTTAGGCTGCTCCTTTGGCGCCTTGTCCTTGTCACCTCCGAGCACGAAGAAGGCTGTTGCTCCACCAGCGATGGCGAGGGCAACAATACCACCGATAATCTTATTGCCGTTTTTCTCCCACGCTGTCTGAGGGCGTGGCACCTCACGTAGAGGTTTGCCACACTCCTCGCAAACGAAGTCTTTGCGACCTGTGATAATCTGTACTGTTTTATCTTTGCATTTCTGGCAAGAATCACTCAGGCAGATGCCATATCTTGCACGTAATCTATCATTGCTTGTAGCCATTTTTTTTCTTTTTTAATCTTTATTTTTCTGTTAACTCAATCAGTAATCTTACATTGTCGGTGGCATTCCTCCTGGCATTGGAGGAGGTGTTGCACCGCCTGGCATTGGAGGCATGGCAGGAGGCATGGTTGGAGCGAAGAGAGGCTTCAGTATCTCTACCTGTCCGGCTGGTGCCCATGCTGGCATTCCGTCCATCCATACCATGCTCTGCTCGGTAAACTGCTTGTTGGCAGCCATCTGCTTGCAGGCAGCCCAGTCGTATGGACCATAGTTCTGCCCGTTGATATTCCAATAGAGGGCAATCACTGGGTCTGGCATTGGTGGAGTAAATGGTGGTGGAACGGCTGCACCTGGAGGAGGTGGAGGGGTTCCGGCACCTGGAGCTGCTACTGGCTGTGCTGCCTGTGGCTGAGCATAAGGCTGTGTAGCCTGTGGCTGGGCAGGTTGGGCGAAAGGTTGAGCGGCCTGTGCATAAGGTTGAGCGGCCTGTGGCTGCTGTGCTGCTGCTTGCTGTGCTCTGTAAGCCTCTTCTGCTGCCTTGATTTCTTCATCGCTTCGTGCAAAGAGAGATGGGAGTTGTGAACCATCGCCTTCACTATGAAGCAGGATGGCATTTGCCTGGTCGGTAGCCAAATTACCTGTATTGAGGAATCGCTCGTAGCGCTTCTTGTAGTCGCCCATCCAGTCGATGGCACGGATAGGGAAGCAATATTGTACGGTGATGATAGAAAGCTCGTCCTTGCGGAGACTCTTTCTGTTCACGGTAATTGTAGTACGGGCAGTGCTCTGGTTGAATGAATTCTTGAATGCAGCCTCCAACTTATCAGCAAATTTCTTCAAACCTGGATTATCGTCTGGTGATGGGATAGATACCAGAATAGCCTTCTTGTTGATACTTGCTGGGTTTGTAGGACTCAGGTTACCCTCGTTGTTGCGGAGGTGCAACTGTATCTGGTCGGTATTCAACTGCACGAAGACGCCACTCTGACTTACTATCTTGGTAGCAAAAGCCTTGATGTCATCGTCAGTTCTCAGTTTCTGCTGGAGCTGGGTCAGAATGTTCAATCCTAATACCTTCTTGTCGCTGTCTGCCTTCTCGTCATGACGTGCCTTTACGATTTCAGAGAGCTTGATATCGAAGGCGTCGGTGATGTCGTCAATGCTGATGTCGGCTGCCAGTCTGCCGAAGTTGACAAACTCTTCTGGCAGGATGCAGTCTCTCAACTGACGTGCGATAATAGGCATTTCAATCTTGTCGCATCTCAACTCCTGCTCAAACTCAGACATGGTCTCATCCTCGCTCACTTCGATGATGGCACCCTTCATATCCTCCAGGCCCTTGTTCACCTTGCGCTGAGCTGTTACCAAACGTTCTGTTTCGTTGATAGCCTCATTGATTTTCATGCCGAAGGCTGAGATGTCGGCATCCATCTTGCCCAATTCGTTGAATACCTTAGCTGCCAGTTTCTTGGCAAACTCGAGGGCTACAAGACGGGTCTTTGATGTATAGAATTCGGTAAGATATTCCTGATGACGGGCATATTTACGTTCACCTACGTTCACCATACGCTGCAGAATACCGAGGTCGCTCCATTCCTTGAGGTTTGCTTTTCTATCTTCGTCGATAGCCTTGTATTCCTCAATCTCGTCCTTGGTTGTAGCCTCCAGTTCGGTACGGATTTCGCTTACACGCTCGATGAGGAGCTTTGAAATCTTCTGGAGTTCGGTGATAGAGATGTCGCCATCCTTCCATTTCTCGAAGAAACCAGCCTCTACTGTGTGTCTGATTTCCTTTGCCATATCTGGAATTGCCTTCTCCTTGCCGGCATAGTAGTTTTCTACGCCGCAGTCGCGGAAGAAGTTGGCAAAAGAATCGCCCATGATGTTGTCAAGTTCGTTCAGCGGACAGTCTGCCTTCTTTGCATCCTGTGCATAGTTGATAGCCTTATCATGCCAGTACTCGTTGAAAGCCATGAAGTCGTTGTCACTAGGCAGAATCTTCTTCTCCAGAGTGAGATGCTCTTCGTCGAGCATCCAGTTAGCGAGATTCTCTTTATTGATAAAGTCGTTGCGATAGTCGCGGTTACGCTCTTCGTTGGCAAATCCCTGGTTCTCGCGCCAGTTGTTGTACTTGAACTGGTAGAGCACACTTTCTCCGATGGTGTATGTGATGTGCTTCAGCACGCGCAGTTCAGGATACATCACACGCTTGATACCGATAGAGTTTACCTTCTTGGTTCTGGCAACAGGGATGCGGCCGGTAACAGGATCAGGATTTCCTGCCTCGTCATATTCGAGGGCGAAATCATCCATGTTCTCATATTTGTAAGCGCGTACGATATCAGAATTAACCTGGTCTGAATCATTGACGAAGAAAATTCTGGCAAAAAGATAATCGCTGATTACCTTAGGCAGTTCTGTGAAAGAATTGATAGTAAGACCATTCTCGTTTACATTGCTGTAGATAGTCAAACCGTTGGCTACACCCTTTACACGGTCTGAGTAGTAGTCTGCTTCTCCACCACCCGTTACGTCCTGTGGCTTCCATGCACCAGCCTGCAGAGCGTTGAGCTCATTGAGGGCAGCGTAGCCGTTCTGGTAATATCTTCCCTGGTCCATATCGCTCTTAGGAAGATTCATTTCCGGCATCATTGCGTATACTGAGATATAAGCGTTAGGGAATGCCTTGCGGGTCTGGATGATGGCGTCTACGATAGAGCCTGAACCAGTACCACCGCTCAAACCTGCAAAGATATGGATGGTGGTCTCGCTGGAGTCGCCTGATACATTGATACAGCGGCTGTAGGCATCACGCAGACTGTTTACATAGCCCACGGCGTTGGCAGCAAAGAGCAATCTTCCAGCTCTACGCTTCTGTCCGGCAGCCTGACCCAGTGAGCCGATAGCTGATTTTACTGCGCCCACGTTTTCCACGATTCCCTTTACTGAAGGGTAGTGGTCGATGTGGTCTAATATGTGTTCAACATCCACTGCTTTGATGTTGAGGAACTCATTGTTGGTGAAAGAGGCGTCCTGACCCATCACACGGAAGTCTGCGCGTGCTCTTCCGTCTTTCGACATCATTTCGTCGGTTGAGTCAACATAAAGCAGAGCTACAGGTTGCTTGCTTCTTTCCTCTTGTGTAGGAAACTCCTCGAACATTCTCATCTTGAATGCCTTGAGGATTTTTCCTCCTGTACCACCTAAACCTACCAGAATATGGTTACTTGTGCAAAAACTGTTTGTTGCCATGTTGTTTAGATTTTATTTTATGATTATTATTGTTTGTTCTATCTTCTGCGTCTTCCGCTGGCACGAGGTCCTCTTCTGCTGGTATAATCGTGTGAGCGTCCTTCGCGTCTTGAACTTCTGCGCTCCATAGCGTAGCCGAACGACATGGTCTTGATGACCACGAAGGCTCCTACGATTACGAAACCGAGACACCAGAGCAGGCGGTATACGATAAATTCTTTCATGTAATCCTTGATGGTTTCGGCCATAGCATGGGGAAGGTCTTTTACGCGATAGCCTACAAAATAGCCTGAGTTGAAATAGTTGCTCAGGATTGGGTATTCCTCCACCAACTGGTCGACAATCTTTTCAGATTCGGCTTTTGATACCTCTCTGTCTTCGCTGCTTCCCAGCGGATTGCTTCCAAGATACATGGACATAAGGTTGCCCAATATATCTTTTCCTTTATCTACTGCTGTTGTTGGGGTTGATTCTTCGACGATTCGTTCTAGCTGTTCTTCATAGTAGTCGGTTGTATTGATAATCTTAATGGCACCTGCTATCATCGTGCATTGTATAGACAGCAGGATGAAGAGAATGCCTCCTACCAGATAGGTTGCTGGTGATGCCTCTGCGTGTTTGTACCATCCTTTGATCAGAAGGAAGAAGAGTACCATGCAGATGATGCCGATAAGGATACCCCAGAAGAGGCAGCCTGTGGAAAAGTTGATGATATCAAAAAATGCTTTCATATTTTTGTTTTATTAAAAGTTCCTGGGTCTTCTTTCTTCTTTTTACTTGAGCTGTCTGACCCAACGATTAAGTTGTTAAATGTTGTTATGAGTGCAAAGTTAATAAAATATTTTGGAAAAAGTTATATATAGTGTGTAAAAAATACTTAATTAATCTCTTTTTTTTCTCCGAAGAATAGAAAATTATCTCCGAAGGATAAAATAATATCTCCGATAAATAGGAAAATATCTCCGAAGGATAAAATGATATCTCCGAAAGAGAATTCTCTCCTGATTATATATCCCGGCACAGATTGCTGCAGATGATTTTCTGTTGCATGCAGAACAGAATTTTGGATGTGATTTTTGGGAGGTGAAGGTGAAGGGTGTATTTTTAATCTTTATATTATATTCTTTATTTTAGGGTTTTTCCGATTTTTGACCCTAGGGTCTTTTTTTCGGTTTTTACCCTTACCCTTCACGCGTATATATAAAAAAGAGTTTTCAAACCTTCACCCTTCACCTTTTTGGCGATTCTTTTGATGATCAGAGAGTTACGGGTGAAGGGTGGTGAAGGCACTTTCTTGTTTTTGTATTAAACACTTTTTTACATTTGGACATTTTAAGGAGAGTTTGGTTGGGAACGGAGAACTATGAACTTGCTTAGGAAAAGAGAAAGAGGATCATGAAAAAGCCCGATAAAAAGAGACTTTTATCGGGCTGGAATTGTTATGATTATTTACTTGTTGAATGCATAGAACAAACCATCATTCATAGCCATGCGAACCTGGTATAAACCATTGGCATCTGCTGGGACGTTGATCTTCTCGCCACTTGGCAAGCAAGCCTGGATGCTGCCATCCTCGTTGAAGCTGAAAAGTTCACGGATATCGCCATCCTTGCTGTATGACCAACTCTTGTGCTTCTTGTCGAACACAAAATATGATTTCTCACCATCTGGGTCAGTAATCTCGTAGCCATTCTTCAATGTCTTGATGGCATACATGCGACCATCCTTACCCATTACGTCCTTAGTAGTTCCTACCTGGCCAATCACCTTGTCGCCTGTCCAGAACTCGATAGAGTTGATAACGAGAAGGTCCGCAAATGAACATACTGCGTAAGCTGGAGAGATAAGCACGAAGATAATCTCGTTTACAAACTTGTTGTCTGTTGCTCTCTTGTTCCAGTCAAGTACGGAATTTGTCAAGCCAAATGAGCCGATGCAAGAACTGAATGTCAAGGCGCCCAATAGGACTGCGATGACAGGTTTAGTTAAATTTTTCTTCATAGTCATAAATTAATTTATATGTTGAGAATCTTTTACTTCGCAGACTCAAACTCGCGCAAGAAACGAGTATCGTTCTCAGAGAAGAGACGAAGGTCGCTCACGCGATATTTCAAGTTGGTGATACGCTCAACACCCATACCGAAGGCATACCCCGTATAGACATTGCTGTCGATACCGCAAGCCTCAAGATCATGAGGGTCAACCATACCGCAACCTAAAATCTCAACCCATCCGGTATGCTTGCAGAAGTTGCAACCCTTACCGCCACAGATGTTGCAGGAGATATCCATCTCGGCACTAGGTTCTGTGAATGGGAAGTAGCTAGGACGGAGACGAATCTTGGTATCTGCACCAAACATTTCACGGGCAAAGGTAAGGAGCACCTGCTTGAGGTCGGTGAAACTTACGTTCTTATCTACATAGAGACCTTCTACCTGATGGAAGAAACAGTGAGCGCGGGCGCTGATAGCCTCGTTACGATAAACGCGGCCTGGGCAGAGCACACGGATAGGTGGCTCATGGGTTTCCATATAGTGAGCCTCGTCGTTAGATGTATGGCTGCGGAGAAGCACATTCTTGGTAACATCGTCAGAGTTGGTCTTCTCTATAAAAAAGGTGTCCTGCATATCGCGGGCTGGGTGGTCGGCAGCAAAGTTGAGCATCGTAAATACGTGCTTGTCGTCATCTACCTCAGGACCCTGGAAAAGAGTAAAGCCCATGCGAGCGAAAATGTCGATAATCTGATTCTTCACTACGGTGAGTGGATGGCGGGTACCGAGTGTTACAGGGTAGGCGGTACGGGTCAAGTCGATATCATCGCTTGATGCCTCGGCTTCTTCCATCTGCTCCTTCAGTCCGTTGATCTTCTCAAGGGCTGCGTTCTTCAGTTCGTTGATTTTTACACCAACCTCTTTCTTCTGGTCGGCTGGCACTGTGCGGAAGTCGACCATAAGGGCATTAATCTCGCCCTTTTTGCTCAGATACTTGATTCGAAGCTGCTCTACTTCTTCTGCGTTTTGGGCAGTCAAAGTGCTCACTTCTTTCAAGAGTTCGTCTATTTTTTCTAATAACATATCTATATTTTTATCTTTTTTGACTGCAAAGATAACATTTTTTGCTTAAAAGATGAAATAATTCAAAAGAAAGTTGTACTTTTGCATGGAAAATTTGAGAAATTTAATAGGTTTATGAAAAAACTCTGTTTATTAACGGTGTTAATGGCGGTGCTTACCATCGTTTGTTTCACGTCTGTGGGATGCACAGACAAGAAGCCTGCGCCTGCCATTGATTCGGCTTCATCTGATACGGTG
The DNA here is from genome assembly GCA_900557255.1 of uncultured Prevotella sp. The sequence goes on along the minus strand of USSA01000053.1, from coordinate 2,147 downwards.
ATTGCCGACACCCAAGCGATGGACTCTACAGAACAGCTGATAGAGGAGACTCCGATGCCAAAGGCGGCTGACGAGCTTTTTGATGATTTCGTGTTTAATTTTGCAGCTAACAGAAAGTTGCAGAAAAGTCGTATTGTCTTCCCGCTGCCGGTATATCACGGTGAGAAACTGTCCAAGAAGATAGAAAAAAATCATTGGAAGATGGAGCATTTCTTCATGCGCCAGGATTATTACACGCTGATCTTTGATAATCAGAAACAGATGAAGCTGATGAAGGATACTACTATCGATCATGTAGTAATAGAAAAGGTGTTCTATAGTAGAAAGACAGTTCAGCAGTTTGTGTTTAATCGCATCAATGGTCAGTGGATGATGACTAGTATCTGCTACAAGCCTATGTATCAGAATAGTAATGCCAGTTTCCTGAAGTTTTACGGCCATTTTGCTACTGATACCGCTTTCCAGGCTCGCCACATCCATAATCCGGTGAAGTTTACCGGTCCTGATCCTGATGATGATTTCAGTACGATGACAGGCGATATAGAACCGGAAACATGGCCTGCCTTTGCGCCAGTACTGCCTCACGGCATGATTTACAATGTAATCTATGGTCAGAAATATACCGAGAGCAACCAGAAAATCTTCGTGATTCGTGGTATTGCCAATGGTATGGAAACCTCTCTTACTTTCAAAAAGATTGGAGGAAAATGGGAACTGATCAAACTGAATATGTAGCTTTTTAGTTAGTAGTAATAGTTTTAACCAGATATGAAGGATATTCGTAACTACAGCCTTTTGGCTCACAATACGTTTGGCATCGATGCCAAATGCAGCAGATTTCTGGAGTATGAATCGGTTGAGGAAGCCCGACAGATAGTGGGCTTGCTGACAGAGGCAGATCAGCCACTGCTCATTTTGGGCGGTGGTAGCAATCTCTTGCTGACCGGTGATTATGCAGGTACAGTGCTCCATTCGGCTATTATGGGTATTGAGGTTCTTGACAACAAGACTTTGGCAGCTGCAGAGGGGGATGATGCTTTGTGCAATCCGGATTGGGTGTTCCTTTCTTGTGGTAGTGGTGAGGTGTTTGATGATGTGGTAGCTTATGCCGTAGAGCATGGCTATCATGGAGCGGAGAATCTGAGTATTATTCCGGGTGAAGTAGGTGCCAGTGCGGTTCAGAATATCGGTGCCTATGGTGTGGAAGCCAAGGATATTATATATAAGGTGGAAGCGGTTGAGATAGCTACGGGCAGGGTAGTGGTGTTTGATAATGCTGACTGCGAGTATAGTTACCGTCAGAGTAAATTTAAGCATGAGTGGAAGGATAAGTATCTGGTGACGCATGTGGTTTACCGTTTGCAAAAGACCTTCTGTCCGGATCTGGATTATGGTAATATCCGTTCTGCGCTCGAGGCTAAGCGTATTGCTGAGCCTACAGCCCAGCAGCTTCGTGATGTCATCATAGAAATTAGAGAGGCAAAATTGCCTGATCCTAAGGTGTTGGGTAATGCAGGCAGTTTCTTTATGAATCCTATTGTAGAGAAGGCTAAGTACGAAGAACTGGCTGCTCGTTATCCGGGTATGCCTCATTATACAATCGATGATTCTCATGAAAAGATTCCGGCTGGTTGGATGATTGATCAGTGTGGATGGAAGGGAAAGAGTCTGGGACGGGCCGGTGTACATGATAAGCAGGCACTGGTGCTAGTGAATCGTGGCGGTGCTACGGGTGAGGAAATCGTAAAACTCTGTGAGACTATCCAGGAGGATGTGAAGCAGAAGTTTGGCATAGAGATTCATCCGGAGGTGAATGTGAAGTGAAGAATTCGTTTGTTTTCAGAAAAATATTTGATAATTAATGAAGGTAACTTTATTAGGTACAGGCACATCGGGCGGTGTTCCTTCGTTGGGATGTAACTGTGACGTGTGCCGAAGTACTGATCCGCATGATAAAAGATTGCGTAGTGCGGCAATGATAGAAACGGAGAATACCCGTATTCTGATAGATGCCGGACCTGATATCCGACAGCAGTTGTTGCGTGTGCCTTTCAGGAAGATAGATGGCGTCCTGATTACGCATATCCATTATGACCATGTTGGTGGTATTGATGATTTGCGCCCTTTCTGTATCTTTGGTGATATCA
>USSA01000052.1 GCA_900557255.1 uncultured Prevotella sp. | reverse complement strand
CCATCGGCGAAGTTGTAGTCGTTGGTTATGGTCAGCAGAAGAAGGCTTCTGTCGTAGGTTCTATTGCACAGACCACAGGTGAGGTGCTGGAACGTGCTGCCGGTGTCAGCGACATTGGTGCAGCCTTAACTGGTAACCTTCCTGGTGTGGTAACTGTTCAGGGCAATGGTATGCCTGGTGAGGAGGAGCCACAGATCATCATTCGTGGTGCTAGTTCTTGGAACAACAGTGACCCTCTCGTCCTCGTCGATGGTATCGAGCGTCCTATGAGCAGCGTGGATATCTCTTCTGTGGAGAGTATCTCCGTATTGAAGGATGCTTCCGCTACAGCAGTCTATGGTGTGAAGGGTGCCAATGGTGTCATCTTGATTACCACCAAGCGTGGTAAGGAAGGCAAGGCTAAGATTGATGTAGGCTTCAACGCTACATTGAAGGCTCCTTCTAAGTTGCCTAACAAGTATGATTCATACGATGCCTTGATGTTCCGCAACAGGGCAGTGGAGCATGAGTTGGGTGTTTCTCCTGAATCTTGGTCTTACATCCGTCCTCAATCATTTATTGAGAACTATCGTAACCAGACTACGGATGAGCAGCGTGAGCGTTATGCTAACGTGGATTGGCAGGATGCCCTCTTCAAGAAGAGCGCCATGTCATATAATGCCAATGTCAATGTGAGCGGTGGTACAAGCTTCGTGAAGTATTTTGCTTCTGCCGACTTTGTACACGAGGGTGACCTCTTCCGTGAGTATGATAACGGACGTAACTATAACTCTGGCTATGGATACAATCGTATCAATGTGCGCAGTAACTTGGACTTCTCTATCACTAAAACTACTACATTAAAGGTAAATGTATCTGGTTCTAATGGTGTGCGCAAGGCTCCTTGGAGCAACATGAGCAATAGCGAGTGGCAGATTGGTCAGCAGTGGGCTGGTGCTTATAACATCGCTCCAGATGTATTCTTGCCTCAGTATAGCGATGGCTCTTGGGGTTATTATCCAAATGCGTCTAACGTAAGTAACTCTGCTCAGAACCTCGCCATCGGTGGTACAGCGCAGGCTACTACTACTCGTATCAATACCGACTTTACCTTGGAGCAGAAACTCGACTTCATCACCAAGGGCTTGAACTTGCGTGGTACCGTTTCTTGGGACAACGTATTTGTTGAGACGAGCCGTGGTATCAATGACTTGAACAATACAGCTCAGACCAAGTATATTGATCCGGAGACTGGCAATATAACATATGGTCAGGTATATGAGTCAAACAATAAGTTCGACTGGAAACAGGGCGTTAACTGGAGTACTTCAGGTGGTTCGGTTGATAACAACCAGACTGTTCGCAATCTTTACTATCAGTTGCAGCTCAACTGGGCTCGCAAGTTCGGACAGCATGATGTTACAGCCATGGGCTTGTTCTCTCGTCAGGAGAATGCACGTGGTAGTGTGATGCCTACTTACCGTGAGGACTGGGCGTTCCGTGCTACTTATAGCTATGCTGGTCGTTACAACATCGAGTATAACGGTGCTTACAACGGATCAGAAAAGTTTAGCAAGGACAATCGCTTCGCCTTCTTCAATTCTGGAGCTATCGGTTGGACCATCACTGAGGAGAACTTCATGAAGAATCTTCGTGACAAGCACATCATTGATATGTTGAAGTTCCGTGCATCTTACGGTGAGATTGGTGATGATAACCTGGGCGATCCATTCGACTCTTCTCGTCGTTGGCTCTACATGAACCAGTGGGCATACGGAGGCAACACAGTGATGGATCTTGACCATACCAACAGTATCTACACATGGTATCGCCAGAATACATTGGGTAATAAAGATGTGAAGTGGGAGACTGTGAAGAAGACCAACTTCGGTGTCGACTATGGTTTCTTGGGTGGTTTGATTACCGGTTCGCTCGATTTCTTCTGCGACCGTCGTAACGACATTTTGATCTTTGGTAATAACCGCTCCATCCCATCTTACTTTGGTACTACAGCTCCTACTATCAATAAGGGTAAGGTTCGTACCAGTGGTTACGAGTTGGAGTTGAAGCTCAACAAGAAATTTGCCAATGGCATCCGCCTCTGGGGTAACTTCAATATGACCCATGCCAAGAACAAGGTGCTCTTGAAGGATGACGCTCAGCTCACTCCTAACTATCAGAAGGAGGCAGGCTACTCTATGGGTCAGTATCGCTCATACATTGATCGTGGCTTTATCAACGACATCGATGACTTGATAGGTTCTCCAGCTCATGAGTCTAACGACAACCACCGCTTGGTAGGCGATTACTACATCGTAGACTTCAACGGTGATGGTGTGGTAGATAGCAAGGACTCAGCTCCAGTAGGTTATAGCTCAAACCCTCAGAATACATACAATGCCACTATCGGTATCGAGTATAAGGGCTTCTCTGCTTTCGCTCAGTTCTATGGTGTAACCAATGTAACTCGTGACGTAACCTTGACAAGCTTTGGCAATAAGTTGAACAATGTTTATGACACTGGTACTTGGTGGGACAAGAATGAGTCTTCTCCAGAATCTATCATTCCTCGTTGGGGTGCTACCCAGTCTGATTACAGCAATGGTACTCAGTTCCTCTATGATGGTTCATACATCCGTCTGAAGAACGTAGAGATTGCTTATACTTGGACTAAGGGATGGATCAAGGCTCTCGGTATGAACTACCTCAAGTTATACTTGAATGGTAACAACCTCTGGCTTTGGACTCGTATGCCTGATGACCGTGAGGCTAACCTCGGTGGTGGCGGTTTCCTTGGAGCATATCCTACAGTACGCCGCTTCAACTTAGGTGTTAAATTCTCATTGTAATATTAAAATGAACATTCAAATGAAAAATAAGATAAAGAATTTTTTGTTGATGGGATGCGTCTCGCTGGCTCTCGGCACTTCGCTCAACTCTTGCCAGGACTATCTTGACAAGGAGGCCGATTCTACAGTCTCAGAAAATGACGCATTTGTAAACTTCCGTAACTTTCAGGGTTACGTAGAGGAGATTTACAACTGTATCCCTGATAAGGAAAAATGTAACTGGTGTCCTTCTTGGAACTGGGGTGATGATGAAATCTTCAACCCAGAGGCTGATGGCCGTATGACACACCAGGTAGACTTGGGCAACTTCCGTGCTTGGCAGACCACTGGTAACTGGCTTTACAAGGATGGCAGCAACCCTACATCTACAGATAAGTTCAACCACTCACTTTGGCCACATGCTTGGTATTGCATTCGTAAGGCTAACCAGGGCTTGGCTAATCTCGATAAGTTGGTAGCTAGCAAGGCAGAGAAAGACCTCATTGCTGGTCAGCTTTACTTCTTCCGTGCATGGTGGCACACTGAGTTGATGCAGTACTTTGGTGGTTTGCCATACATTGATACCTATTTGGATCTCAATTCAGAGCTCAATTTGCCTCGTCTCTCTTATCAGGAGTGTGCAGAGAAGGCTGCTGCTGATTATCGCAAGGCTGCCGATCTGTTGCCTATCAACTGGGACAATGAGTATGATGGTGCTGCCACACAGGGCAAGAACGACCTTCGTATCAACAAGATCATGGCACTCGGTTATCTGGGCAAGACTTATCTCTGGGCTGCCAGCCCATTGATGAAGGATGGCGCACAGGTAGGAGCTAGCAAGAATGGCAAGACATACGACTATGATGAGGAGTTTGCCAAAAAGGCAGCTGAGGTCTTCGGTGAGTTGCTCACATTGGTTGAGGGGGGCCAGACACAGTATGGGTTGGCTGAGTTCAAATATAAGGACGTCTACAATCATGAGCGTTCTGCCGATGCTAACTCTTGCTTCTCTGATATCTTCTATACCAAGAAGCAGAACTGGAAAATGCCTGGATCTATTGAGGCTATCTTCCGTGGTCCATCTGCAGACTTCAACGGCTCTAACTGGAATACCTCTAAGGTGTTTGGTCCTAAGGTTGACAAAGTGGTTGGACATGACAATGTGATTCACCAGCCTACAGCTAACTTGATAGCTGCTTACGGTATGGCTAATGGTGAGCCCGCTTACATCGTAGAGAATGGCAAGTTGGTTCCTAACATAGCAGGTGGTTTCGATCCTACTCATCCATATAAGAACCGTGACCCACGCTTCTATCACGACATCGTGTTTGATGGCTTCAAGTATCTGAATGGTACTCCTGGTCAGTGGGCTAACTTGCAGTACTGCCAGTTGTATACAGGTGGCAATATGCGTCCAGTGGCTAATGGCAGCCGTACAGGTTACTTCATCCAGAAGTTGGTGCCTCATACATGTAATGAGGTGGATCGCGACTACGATTGGGGTTCAGCATTCCACTGTTACTTGCCATATATGCGTCTGGCTGACATCTATCTGATGTATGCTGAGGCTTGTGCTGCGTTTGGTGGTGCTTCTGGCAAGGCTACTAACTTTAGCAAGACTGCTGAGGATGCCATCAATACCCTTCGTGATCGTTGTGGCGCTGGTCATGTGGCTCCAGAGTATGTAGCTGATGCACATAAGTTCATGGACGAGGTTCGCCGTGAGCGTGAGGTGGAACTTGCTTTCGAGGGCTTCCGTTTCAACGACTTGCAGCGCTGGTTGCTCCTGACCGAGGCTCCTTACAATGTAAAGTACTCTGATGAGTTTGACCGTGTGGAGGGTGCCGATTTCTACAAGGAGAAAGACCCAGCTGATGCTCAGGTGGCTAACTTCCGCCAGGAAGCGATCTTGACTCGTCACTTCACAGCCAAGCACTATTGGTTCCCATTGCCTATCAAGGATGTTTATCTCTATCAAGAGCTTAGTCAGAATCCTGGTTGGTAAAATAACATTATATAGTAATACTAAAATAAGAATGATAGTATGAATTCAAAATTCAAATCATATAATTCAAAGTTCCTGTTGGCAGGTCTTGTGTCATTGGCTCCTATGGCTGCCGATGCCAAAACTGCTGCTGAGAACGAAACCGATACCGTTGCTGCCGACAAGGAGATGGTCAATGTGGCTTATCGCAAGGTAGCCAAGGGTGACATCTTGGGCGGCGTTTCGGTAGTCGATGTAGAGGGATTGATGAAGAAAAACTACCACACTTATAGCCTTGACAACATGCAGGGCTACGTGGGTGGTTGGAATGGCAACTCTCTCTGGGGTATGGATGCTGACAATGCAGGATACTTGGTATTGGTAGATGGTGTGCCTCGTGAGGCAACCAACGTGATGCCTAGCGAGATTGACCAGATTACATTCCTCAAGGGTGCGCAAGCTGTAGTGCTCTATGGTAGCAAGGCAGCTAAGGGTGCTGTGCTCATCACCACCAAGCGTGGCAAGAACGATGGCTTGAAGGTTGAGGTGCAGGCTAACGCTGGTCTCAATGTGGCTAAGTCATTCCCTGAGTATCTGGGCTCTGCTGAGTATATGACTCTCTACAACGAGGCTCGTGCCAATGACGGTTTGACTCCTCTCTACTCTGCTGAGGATATCTACAATCATGGCTTGGGCACCAACCCATATCGTTATCCTAATCTCGATATGTACTCTTCTGACTATCTTCGCAAGATGAATAGTCGCTACGAGGCTACTGCTGAGATTAGTGGTGGTGGTAAGCGTGCTCACTTCTATAGCAACATCAACTATTATCGCCAGGGCGACTTCCTGAAGTTTGGTGAGGCTAAGAACAATAACACTCAGCGTTTCAGTGTACGTGGTAATGTAGATGTCAACATCACAGATGACATCAAGGCTTGGGTCAACTCCAATGCCACATTCTATGATTCACATTCTGCTATTGGTGATTATTGGAATGCAGCTGCTACTTGGCGTCCTAACTTCCCACAGAATGCTAGTCCATTGATCTCTACAGACATGATAGCTCCTAATGCCAAGGCTGCTTGGGACTTGATGAGTGTGGCTAAGCTGGTGGATGGCAAGTACTTCTTGGCTGGTACACAGGCTAACTCTTCTAACATCTTCGCAGATTACTATGCTGCTGGTAAGAGCAAGTATACTAGCCGCCAGTTCCAGTTTGATACAGGTGTTAACATCAATCTGCACAAGTTGTTGCAGGGCTTGTCTTTCGAGACTCGTTTCGCAGTAGACTATGCTACCTCTTACACCACATCTTTCAATAATAGCTATGCCATCTATATCCCAACATGGTCAAACATTGACGGCAAGGATATGATCGTAGCTTTGAAGAAGGAAGGTGAGGATAAGAAGTCTGGTGTACAGAACATCGCTAATAGTGTGGACAATCAGACCATGCTCTTCTCTGCTCAGTTCAATTACGCCAATACATTTAATAAGGTACATAACCTCTCTGCGATGTTGATTGCCTCTGGCTTCCAGCAGTCGAAGTCTGGACAGTATCATAAGAACTCAAGTGCTAATCTTGCCTTGGATGCATCTTATGATTACGCCAAGACTTATTATGCAGACTTCGGCTTGGCAGCTATCCACTCTGCACAGTTGGCTCCAGGTCATCGTGTAGGCTTCTCTCCTTCACTTTCATTGGGTTGGAGACTCAAGAACGAGAACTTCTTGAAGAACAGCAAGGTGGTAGACGATATGATGATCAGTGTATCTGGTAGCATCATCAACGAGGATATTGACTTGGCAGTAAATGACAACAGATACTATCTCTATGATACCAACTGGCAGACAGCTGATGGTTATGGATGGTATGATGGTTCCGCTGGCAAGTACACATTCTCTAAGCGTTCTGCCAACAAGGATCTCGACTTCATCAAGCGTAAGGAACTTTCTGTCAACTTCAAGACTTCCTTGTGGCAGCAGATGGTAACATTGGATGCTAGCTTCTTCGTTAACTCGATGGAGGGTTATCTGATTTCTACTCCAACGTTCTATCCTTCTCACTTTAAGCCAGGCTATCCTGATGCTTCATTCATGCCTGTGCTCAACTTTAACAATAATCGCCGCATCGGTTTCGACTTCGCAGCTAACTTCAATAAGAAGGTGGGTGATGTAGACTTGCAGCTCGGCGTAACAGGTACTTATTATAACACCAAGGCTACCAAGCGTGATGAGATGAACGCATGGGATTACCAAAACCGTGAGGGCAAGGCTCTCGATGGTATCTGGGGTTATAAGTTTGCTGGCTTCTTCCAGGGTGAGGAAGAAATCAAGAACTCTCCAGACCAGAGCCGCTTGGGTAGTGACGTGAAGCCTGGCGATATGAAGTATGTGGATGTAAACGGTGATGGCAAGATCGACTCTTACGACCAGGTGTTCCTGGGCAAGGGTGGTTGGTATGGCTCTCCATTCACATTGGGTGTAAACCTCACTGCTAAGTGGAAGAACTTCACATTCTTTGCCCTCGGTACTGGCAACTTCGGTGCTTATGGCTTGAAGAACAATTCTTACTGGTGGGTAAAGGGTGACGGCAAGTACTCAGCTGTGGTTCGCAATCGCTGGACTAAGGCAACCAAGGAGACTGCTACTTATCCACGTCTTACCACACTCTCAGGTAGCAACAACTATCAGACATCAGACTTCTGGATGTACAGCACAGACGCTTTCCGCTTGGCTAAGGTACAGATTACATACGACCTGCCTAGCACGCTCTTCCAGAAGACTTGGCTTAAGGGCTTGTCTGCTTATGTAAGCGGTGCCAACTTGCTCACTATCTCTAAGAACCGTGAGGTGTTGGAGATGAACATTGGTAGTGCTCCTCAGACACGCTATTATAATATAGGTGTGAAGGCTACATTCTAATCATTATTAAATGTATACAGAAATGAAAATTAATAAGTTATTTATATTAGCTGCATTGTCACTCTCGTTGGTGTCTTGCTCAGATCTCTTTGAGCCTGCACAGGAAAACAACCGTAGCTTGGACGAGATTTACGAAGAGCCTACTTATGCTCAGGGACTTCTCGGCTATGCTTATGCCGTGCTTCCTTATAATACCAAAAGTGTAACTGATGTGGCAACCGATGATGCTGTAAGCAATGATTTGTCTAACAGCTACCTGAAAATGGCTACTGGTTCTTGGGCTGCCAATAATGACCCTATGAACAAGTGGACTAGCTGTCGTGCTAGCATCCAGTACTTGAACATCTTCCTTCAGGAAGTGGACAAGGTAGACTGGGCTAAGGACAAGGGTGCGCAGCAGATGTTCTGTGAGAGCCGTAAGGGTGAGGCTTATGCCTTGAGAGCTCTCAATATGTATTATCTCTTGATGAACCATGGTGGTTGGACTGAGGATGGTCAGCTCCTGGGTGTGCCAAACTTGACAAAGCCAGAGGATACTTCTTCTGATTTCAATCAGCCACGTGCCACATTCCAAGCTTGCTTGGATCAAATCTATAGCGACTTGGACCAGGCTGAGCAGTTGCTGCCTTTGGACTACAATGATTTGACTAAGTCAGATCCTGTGCCAGAAAAATACACTGCTATGGGTGTGAACAACTATCAGGACTATAACCGTGTATTGGGTTCTCTGATGCGTGGTCGTGTGAGCGGTCGTATCGCCAAGGCTATCCGTGCACAGGTTTCTCTCCTTGCTGCCAGCCCTGCTTTTAATAAGGGTACCAATGTGGATTATAAGCGTGCTGCTGATGATGCAGCCAGCTTGCTCGACTTGATAGGTGGTGTAAGCGGCTTGTCTGAAACAGGTAATTCTTGGTATGCTCAGACTAATGAGATTAATAATTTGCAGTCTGGTGCATGCCCTAAGGAGATTATCTGGCGTGGTAATAAGACTAATGGTGCAGATGATTGGGACCTCGGTTTGAACCAGGAGGCTGATAACTTCCCTCCATCTCTCTATGGTAAGGGACGTATCAATCCTACCCAGAATTTGGTAGATGCTTTCCCTGCTGCCAATGGTTATCCTATCACAGATGAGCGCAGTGAGTATGATGACTTGGATCCTTATAGTAAACGTGATCCACGCTTGAATCTCTACATTATCTATAATGGCTGCAAGTATAAGGGTGCAACCATCAATACCGACATCACCACTGCCAACAATGACAATGGACTGAATAAGATTGGTAACTCTACACGTACTGGTTACTATATGAAGAAGCTTCTTCGTGAGGATTGTAATCCTAATCCAAATGCCAAGAACGCACAGTATCACTATCCTGTGTATATCCGCTATACCGAGATCTTCTTGGATTATGCTGAGGCTGCCAATGAGGCTTGGGGACCTAAGGGCAATGGCACACATGCTTATTCTGCATACGATGTGATCAAGGCTATCCGTCATCGTGCAGGCATCACAGATGATTCTTATCTTGATGAGTGCGCTAACGACCAGGTTAAGATGCGTGAGTTGATTCGCAATGAGCGTCGTATTGAGCTCTGCTTCGAGAACAAGCGCTTCAATGACCTCCGCCGCTGGAAGGCTCCTATCAATGAGGCTGTTCATGGCGTGGAGATTTCTACAGAGGCTGGTATTCCACAGTTCAAGGATATCACAGTAGAGGAAAGAAAATACGACGACTATATGTATTACGGTCCTGTGCCACAGACTGAAATCCTCAAGTGGGATCAGCTGAAGCAGAATGCAGGATGGAAAATTACAAACGACTAACATTTTATAATGATGAAAACTATGAAGATGAATAAATATTTCTCAATGGCTGCACTCGGAGCTTTGGCTCTGACTTTCGGCTCTTGTGAGAACGGCACGCCTGAGTTTGACGACTACGAGGGTGGCACATCTGTCTACTTCGCCCGCCAAAACGTGGAGCGTATATTGGTGTTGGGCAATGACGAGACTCGTGACAATACCAAGGACAACGAGCATATTATCAACATCGTGTCTACCATGGGTGGTGCTTACAATGGTAAGGACATCACACTGGATGTGGCTGTAGATAATTCGCTTTGTGACAACCTCTATTTCTCTGATGGCGTATCTCCTGTAAAGCCTATGCCTGCAGAGTATTATACCTTGGCAGGTAACACCATCTCTTATGGTGGCAACTTGCAGGGAAGATTACAGGTGAAGCTCAACGATGCTTTCTTCGCTGATCCTGCCTCTGTAAAGAATACTTATGTCATCCCTCTGATCATCAAAGATCAGAAGGGTGCTGGCAAAATCTTGACGGGTACTCCTTTCCAGGAGGGTGAAACTCCTGCGCTGACCAATAGCGATGCGTGGAAGATATTGCCTCAGAACTATGTGCTCTATTGTGTGAAATACATGAACCCTTGGGCTGGATTCTATCTGCGCCGTGGTACAGATAAGATTACTGAGAATGGTCAGACCACAGAAGAGAAGCGTGAGGGTGCAACTATTGAGAAGGACGAGGTTTGCCAGATTACTACCAAGAGCCTTACAGAGGCTATCTATCCTCTCACAGTCAAGAGAGTTGTGGGCAAGGATGCTGAGGGTAAGGATATCCTCAAGTCTTATACTTGCAACTTGAAGCTTACCTTTGCTAACGATGGTACTTGCACTGTTTCTTCCGAGACAGAGGGCGTAACTGCTACAGGTACAGGTAAGTTTGTGGAGAAGGGCGCTAAGCTGGCTTGGGGCAACAAGGATCGTGACATCCTGACTCTCCAGTATACCGTAGACTTCGGTGCTGTCAAGGTAGTGACAACCGACCAGTTTGTAGCTCAAACTCGTGGTAATACCAATGGCGTGTTAACTTTCGATACTCAGTATATCGTAAAGTAAGCTGCGGTAATTATCAATTAAGTATCATCTAATAATAGGTAGATTATTATGAAATTGAAAAATATTAATTTTGGTTTAGGCTTGGTAGCTCTCTTGGCTTTGTCATCATGTGCTGATGACAAGTTCTCGGAGTACAGAACTGATATGACCAAGAACTTGAAGGAATATCAGTATCTTAACAACTATGAGCCTTTGAAGAAATATGTCGAAGACATGAAGGCTTCTGGCAAGTGCAATCCCGACTTTAAGTTGGGTATTGCACTGGCTGCGCCCGACTTCAATAAACAGGAGCTTGTATATTGCTTGGCTGGTAGCAACTTCGAGGAGATGACAGCAGGCAACGCCATGAAGTATGCTTCTTGTGTAAAAAATGATGGAACCTTTGACTTTAATACTGTTAAGGATTTCGTTACAAATGCACAGGATGCAGGTTTGACCATCTATGGTCATACGCTTGCTTGGCATTCTCAGCAGAACAAGAAGTATCTTAGTAAACTTATTGCAGATAAGGAAATTCAGGTAGACCCTAGTCAGAAAGTTGATAAGGTAGATGCTTATACCGACTTTTCTAAAATGAATAGTTTCCCTTTTTATGTAATGGACTATACTCCTGAAATCAAAGATGGAATTTTGATTAGCAAATATCCTGGAAAATGGTATCAGTATTTTGTAGTTGACAATTATCCTGTAGATGTTGATGCCAAGAGAGAATATAAGGTAACAGCTATGATCAAGGCTTCAGAAGATGGACAGATTGATGTGCAGACGGGTAACTGGGGAGCAACAACATCCCAGAAAATGTCAGTTTCTACACAGTGGAAAGAGCAATCTGTAACATTTAGTGGATTAACAACAGAAAAAGCTTTTGTCGTTTTCCAACCAGGAGATTTTGCAGGAGACATTTCTTGTAAGTGGGTAAAAGTTACTCATTCTGAGGCTCCGGTAATGGAAATCGAGACCGAGGTTCATAAGGAAACTTATACTGATGGTGATTTCCCATTCTATGTTATGGGTTGTACACCTCCTGTTATTAATGGAGCTATCCACTTTGTTCCTACAGGCGATTGGTCTCAATTCTTTGTTATGCCAGGTGGCGATAATGAATTAGATGAAGGTGACTATGTTGTTTATTTAGACCTTACTTCTGATAAGGATGCAAGTGGTGTAGATCTCACCATGCAAAATGGTTGGGGTGGCACAGCTCAAGCTATTACAGCCAAAGTGCCTGTAGCTGCAGGTCGTCATTCGGTAAAAATCGAAATGCCTAAAGTAGAAGGTGGTAAGTATGACATCATTCTTAAGCCTCAGACAGCTGATGCTACTTTGGATGTTCATTCTGTTAGAGTTTGCAAGATTACTAAGTCTAATTCTATTCCTCTTACGGACGAAGAGAAGAAATCTCTTCTTACTGATGCTATGGGCAAGTGGATTGATGGTATGATGGAGGCTACTAATGGTTATGTTACATCTTGGGAAGTTGTGAACGAGGCCCTTTCTGGTGCCGATAAAGATGGTGATGGCAAGTACGACTTGCAGTCTGCTAAACGAGGCAACGTTTCAGCTGACGATGCAAAGAACAATTTCTACTGGCAGGATTACCTGGGTGACATTGATTATGTTCGCACTGCTGTGGCTGATGCTCGCAAGAGTTTTGCCGCCCATAATGGTGACCCTGAGAAATTGAAACTCTTCATCAATGATTATAACTTGGAGAGCGATTGGGACGACAATGGCAAGTTGAGGAGTTTGATTCAGTGGATCGAGGATTGGGAGGCTGATGGTGTTACCAAGATTGATGGTATCGCATCTCAGATGCATATCTCTTGCTATGCTGATCCTAACACTCAGGAAAGTAAGAAAAAACATATCGAAGAGATGTTTAAGTTGCTGGCTAAGACAGATAAGCTCATCAAGATTTCTGAGCTTGATATGGGTTATGTCGATGCCGCTGGCAAAGAAGTGAAGACAGCCGATATAACAGAGGAACAACACAAGGAAATGCGTGACCTCTACACCTTCGTTCTCCAGAAGTACTTCGAGATTATTCCTGCTGCTCAGCAGTATGGTATCACTCAGTGGTGTGCTACAGATGCTCCTAAGGATTCAGGTTGGCGTCCTGGTTTGCCAGTAGGCCTCTGGGATCTCAACTATCTTCGCAAGCATACCTATGCAGGTTTCGCTGTAGGTCTTGGTGCTCCAGAATATTGGAAGGAAGCCAAGTAATTACTCTAAAAGACATTAGTTTTAGGTTTATCATACAAAGATTAACCGAAAAAAGATGTTAGTCGTTAAGGTTGGCTGTGTTGTGATGACACGGTCAACCTTTTTGCGTTTTTTTTAATGATGAAAATATTCTCTTTCTCCTATGTGTCATTCTTGAAAGAGATTGTCTAGTGTGACTTCGCTGTTTACTATACTTGAATGGATGCCATTGGCAACACCAAATGTTGTGACAAAGGTATTTACCAATGATTTTGTGCAATGGGTTCGGTCTCTGAATAATTCCATCCTATTGCGCAGCTTTATCTCATAATCTGCTGAAATTTTGTATTGGGCCTGACTAAATTTCATCTCGCAGAGGTTGATGATTCGGTCGGCACGCTCTATGATGAGATCTATTTGGGCTCCTCTCTGATTCTTGGTTTTGTTAGCCTTGTCAAACCAAATGTATGCCTCGCTAGCCACGCCACCAATATTCAATGCCTTGCGTATTTGGCTGATATGGAACAAACAGAGTAATTCGAAAGTTAAACCTTGCCATGCCTCAACACAGTGAGAGAGATAATGCTTGCTCCACCATTGCTCATCAAAGGAGTCGATATTGGGCTCTATATACTTTAAATAAAATAAGGTATAAAAGTCTGTCAACTTATATAGGCGGTTTTGCGTCTTCTTGCCATAATATCTGAACTTCATGATGAAGTCACATCTCTCCAGATTCTTTAATATCTGGCACAACTTCTTTCCGTCCAGTTGGGCTGCTTTAGCAATTTCTGCATTTGTCATGCCGCCTTTATGATTAGCCAAGAGCCTGACCACCTTGATGTAATTGTCTGCATGAGTAAATAAGGCTCCATATAATTCGTCAAATTCTTGTCTTAGTGCCCCTCCCTTGTTAAAGCACCGGGCATCAACATTCTGTACAAGGCTAAGACTTGGATCTATTAAACTCAGATAAAAAGGAATGCCTCCAAAGAACATATAGCATTGGGCTATCTGGAAGCGATCCCAAGAGCATCCCCGCGATTTTAGGTATAGTTCTGTCTCATACAAAGTAAATGGGCGTAAATATATCTGGCAAGTGATGCGAGCATGCAGACCTCCTTGGTTTTCTATGAGCTTGTCTACCATCCATGATGTGGCAGAACCGCTAGCGATGAAAACTATATCGCGACGACGGGCTGCCCATCCATTCCAATAGTTTTCAAATGCTGGGGTGAAGTCGGAACGCAAGGAATCTATCCAAGGCATTTCGTCTACAAAGATTATCTTTTTGCGGTCTTCTGGCAAGGATGACAGATATTCTTCCAAAACATCAAAGGCATCAAACCAATCTGATAATTTGCGAGCTGATGTCTCGCCCATGGCTTGTTTTAATGCTTTGGCAAAACTGCGCAATTGGGTGCGTTGGGGGAGATTGTGTCCTCCAACGAAAGTGAAGTCGTACTTCCGACCAAAAAATTCATCTACTAGATAAGTCTTGCCGACACGTCTTCTACCATAAACGATAACAAGTTCAGAGCGATCTGAGTCTATACAACGTTGAAGCTCTGCCTTTTCTTTATCTCGTCCGATTATTAAATCTGCTTTCATACTTCTAATGTTTTGGTTCGACAGCAAAATTACGATATTTTTCCTTAAAATGGCACGAAAACGCACTTTTTCTCACTTTTTTTTCGAGAAAAAGTGCGTTTTCGTGCCAAAATCTTTAATTTGGCTTCCCAGAGAAGGACGTGATGTATTAGGCTCATCTGTATAGATTTCCTCTGTTTTGACCAAACATTTGGGGAATCTGGAATATTTTGGGTAAAAACATTTGGGGAATCTGGAACATTTTGGGCAAAAACATTTGGGGAATCTGGAACATTTGTTTATTTGACTTTTCCTGATTTCCTCTTCAAATAGGTTTGATGGTGTATCATTTTCGTTATAATGTTGGCTATCAAACCTATTTGGTACTTCTCACAAAGTATTTGTTATACCACGCAAAGTCTTTTTCAGCCTTTTCTGTTATTTTTGCAAGCGGAAATGAGAAACATTTCTCGTTCCACGAATGAACAATTATTATCAATAAACTTAAAATTAAAAGCGTATGAAAAAGATTTTTACTTTGATTGCTGCTGCCTTGATGGCAGTTAACGTGAGTGCAGCTAACAAGGTGCTGAAGATTACTTGCACCGCTGACAAGGCTAATCCTTGGGACAGCCAGTGTTTTATCAAGCTTAAGAATCTAGAGAAGGGCAAGGCTTATGTCGTGAAGTTTGATGTGTACACTACAGCTGGTACCGAATTCAAAATCGGAACAGAGGCTATTGACGATATTCAGACAGAGCATATGACGGAGTGGAATAATTCTGCAGTGTTCAATTATACTGAGGAACTTACCTTGACTAATCAAAAGTCAGAGGCAGTAATAAACTTCCCTGGTAAGACCACGGTTACTTGTCACTCCCACTGTACTGCAAAGCCAGGAATGGAGATAGATCATACAAATGGTAATACCAAAAATTGTGATCCGGAAATTTTGAAGGATTATGAGTATGCAGCTACTGCACTCTTGCTGAATGTAGGAAAGATGCCTAAGGATGCAGTCATCTATATTGGTAGCATTAAGGTGTATGATGCAGATGGCACCCTCCTTTCAACAGAGAATTTTGATAATGCAACAGTTGGTGAGTATGATACTACTAAGACTATTCACTATCTAGGTTGGCAGAATGCTGCTACATTTGAAATTGTAGAAGAGCCTACTACAGGCATTTCTAAAATTGAGAGTGCAAATGTAGCTCAGGATGGCAAGTGCTTCAACCTCGCTGGTCAGCAGGTAGGTAAGGGTTACAAGGGCATTGTAATCAAGAATGGTAAAAAGATGGTTATCAAGTAATAGATGAGACGTTTTACAATGCTCGCATCTCTCCTCATGGTTCTGTGCCTACAAATGGCGGCACAGACCTGGGAAGATGTAAAAGTGGGGACTTCTACTCGCAAGACCCTCACTTATGTACCAAAGAATGTAGAGAAATCACCGGCTCTGGTGATTTCTCTTCATGGTATGAATCAGGACCCTGGGTATCAGCAGAACCAGACCCAATGGAACGCGCTGGCTGATACCGAGGGTTTTATTGTTACTTATCCGCTGGGTAATAACAGAATGTGGGATACCAGCGGTATGGGTGATGTGAAGTTTGTGGAGGCTGTCATGAAGGATATGGAGCTGAAGTACAATGTGGACAAGAACCGCATCTATCTCTCGGGCTTCTCTATGGGTAGCTGGCTGGGTTATCATTGCCTGGAAACTCTTGGCGATAAGATTGCTGCTTTCGGACCAGTAAGCGGTGTGGATATCGGTAAGCAGCCTAAAGCTAACCGCAATGTGCCTATCATGCATATTCACGGAACCGCTGATGATGTGTTCAGATATACGGGTGATCCTTCTCACGTGGCTGGCGGTTATCCTAGCATTGAGGAATATATAAAGAAGTGGGCTGCCTACGAAGGTTGCGATGCAAGCAATCCGCAGGTAATCCGTCCTTATCCTTCCGGCAGAAAAACTGCAAATGATACCCGTACTATATATAATAATGTGAACGATGATGTTGAAGTGAACCTTATCTCTATCGACGGTAAGTGACACTGGCATTCCAATGATCCTAATGGGGTAAATTCTACCCAGGAACTGTGGAACTTCTTCAAGCGTCATCAGTTGAACCAGCATCCGGTGCCTGTGGAAAACCGCAACTATTTCATCCGTTACGAGAGTACTGTGGGCGAGAACCTTTGGGACCGTCAGGCTGTCTACACCTTGCCAAAGGCTTTGGAGAAGGGTGCCAAGTATACGCTGACCATGAAGGTGAGAACTTCAGCAGATTGCGCTGAGCTGGCATTCTGGCCTATCTGGAATGCAAGCAACAACAAGAACCAGTGGGGTGGAAGTGATGATGTGCAGTATCTGGCAGCCTATCATATAGAGGCTGGCGACTGGAAAACGCTGACCTGGAATTTCACAGCCAACTTCACCTTGGATACCTTCCAGTTTGTATTTGGCAAATACGGTGGTACACTCGATATTGACGATATGGTGTTGGTGAAGGAAGGAACATCAGAGAATCTGATAGCCAACGCCGATTTCTCAGCCCGCAATATTCAGGGCTGGAGCACCAACTGGAATGGTCCAAGCTATTTTCTTGCCAACGAAGCCTATGCATCAACAGGCATCGAGAAGCCAGCTGTGGCAACCATGATGAAATCTGCGGATAAGGCATACTACACTCTTCAAGGTGTGAAGGTTATTCGTCCTACCAAGGGTATCTATATCCATGGTGGTAAGAAAATCGTGATTAAATAATTAACAATTATAAATCTTTTAAACTTAACGAAATGAAGAAATTATCATTTATGGTAGCGGCAATCTTAGTTTTTGCTTCCGCACCAAAAGTCTTAATGGCAGCTCCTGCTGTAATGGCAGTACAAGATGCTTCGGAAAATGTTGTAGATTATACCTCAGTTCGGGATAACGAGCTCTATCTAAATGCTTTATAATGTTTTTATATA
>USSA01000051.1 GCA_900557255.1 uncultured Prevotella sp. | reverse complement strand
AATTCTTACTTTTTTGTTCGGTGCAAAATTAAACTATGAGAGTTGCATGGCAAAAACAAAACTTACGCAGAATGGGGAAATATGAACCACCACCGTTAAAAAATGCTTATTAGGGCGTTTCTGCGAGGTAATGATTTGAAAGCGTTTCTATTTCATCAATCTGCGTTTTTTGCATTTCCTCGTCTATGCCACTAAAAGCAAACGGCTGCCACAACCACTTGAAACTCAAAACAAAAGCATCATTCTGCTATTTTTTGCTTTTTTAGGCGTTATTTTATATAAAAAAAGAAGATCAGCAACCGAAGTAAACCATCAGTCCGCCCAATACGATATAAAGCAGGGCGTATGGGATGGCCGAACGGAGAATCTCTCCATCCTTTCCCTCCATATCGCAGGCTGCAGTCGCGATGGCGATACTCTGCGGACTGATCATCTTGCCACCCGTGGCTCCCGTAGTGTTGGCAGCAACCAGCCAGTTTTCCTGACCGCCCTCCATACCGAAGAATGTGCTCTGCCCCGTCATGCCCAACTGGTTGGCAACATGAGCCTGGAGCTTGGCAAAGAGGATATTCGAAGAGGTATCAGACCCCGTTACGAAGGTTCCTATGGCACCAATCATCGGCGCTACCAAAGGATAGAAATCACCCGTCACAGCCACCAGTCCGGAAGCGATGGAAGTAATCATTCCCGAATAGTTCATCACACTTGCCAGGGCTATCAGTGAACAGATGGTCACCACCGTCTTACGCAGATTCACCGTGGTACGGGCAAGAATCACCATCAGTCTCTTAAGGCTCAATCCCTGAATCAGTCCACCAATCGTAGCACCCAGGAAGAGCATCAGGCCCGCATTGGAAATCCAGCCAAACTTAAAGGTGCTGTCGAGCACTGGCAGATGAACCGCACTCACCAGATGACTCTTGAGGAAAGCATTGACCGAAGGACAGAGTGCGCCGGAAACCAGGATGAATATCAATATAAAGAGGTAAACGCTCCATGCCTTCAGGCTCTCGGCAAGCGTAAAGGTCTCCTTATCCTGCACCTTGCTCTTTCTGGCAAACACCTTGGCGTATGCGATGATGGCGATAATGGCAGCCAGCGAACCGATGATGGCTGGAGTCTCCGAACCGAGATAATAGCCGCAGACAAACTGCACTACCACGGAAATCACTCCCACCCAGAGGGCGATGATGAGATTCTTGATAAGATTGTGCTTATCGGTAAGCGTTAGGATGATGAAAGGCAGGATGATAAAAAGAGGTGCCAGTTGGATAATGGCGAATGCCGAAGTCTCGCAAATCTGTGCCGCCGAAGCCGATCCGCTTTCCGCCACCTCGTTACAGAGCGTAGTAACCGGTACACCCACGGCACCAAATCCCGTAGCCACGGTATTACCAATCAAGGAAACCAGAGCCGAGAACATCGGTTTGAAGCCGAGTCCGATGAGGATGGCAGCAGGTATCGCCACCGCCGTTCCGAAGCCCGCCATACCTTCGAGCAGTCCGCCGAATCCCCATACGAGGAGCAGCACGAGCAGTCCCTTATCATCGGTAATCGATGTAAACTGCCTCTTGATCACCTCTATCTGCTTGCTTTCCACGAGGATATTATAGCTGTAGATAGCCATCAGGATGATGATGAGAATCGGGAATACCGCCTTCAGGATGCCTTCCACCACCGCCCATCCCGTCAGGGCGATCACGCTGTCCTCCGCATGTTCCGGGGCAATCATGCCTAGCGGCGAAGCAGCGAAGAGAGCAAGCAACACGGTAACTATGAGCGTCAGCAAGGCGCTCTTATGACCTGCCATCTTGAAGCCGAGCATCAGGATGAACAGCAACACGATGGGAATAATAGAAACAATTGATGCCATAAGCCATTCAGTTTTTTAATGTTTTCGATTGCTAAATTTTATGTTTATGACTGCAAAAATAACATTTTTCTTTGAAAAAAGAAAGCATTTTTTGAAAAAAATCTCTTCTTAGATGTCCGATTTTTCAATTTCATACGTCTATAGAGTGTAAAGGTTATGAGAACAGAAGAATTCAACCATATCATCCTACCGATGCGCAGCAACTTGAAAGCGTATGCGCTAAGGTTAACTGAGAGTGACGACAATGCCGAAGACCTCGTGCAGGAAGTCATGCTCAGGCTGTGGGACATACGCCAGAATATCAAGGCAGAAGATAACCTCAAGGCGCTCGCCATCACCATCATGCGCAACAAGTTTTATGACCAGTGCCGACATGAGGAGCGGAACTTCACCACCGACAAGGTAATGGAAGTACCCATAGAAGACCGGCGGGCAGAGCAACGGGACGAGGTAAACCTCATCAGACAGATAGTGGCACAGCTCCCGCCCTTGCAGCAGCAGATATTCCGCATGAAGGAGATAGAAGGCTATACTGCCGATGAAATCATGCAGATAACGGGATGTACTGCCGATAATCTCCGAAAGAATCTCTCCCGAGCCCGACTCAAAATCAGAGAGACCTATATGAATATCGTGAAACAAAACAGAACAAAATAAAGAAGGAGGAAAAGTTATGAATGATAAAATAAAAAGAATACAGAACTTGCTCGACAAGTATATGGATGGTGCCACATCCAATGAGGAAGAGGCAACGCTCAGAAAATATTTCGAAGAGCATGGCAATGATATTCCGGAAGAATGGGAATCCTATCGCGCCCTCTTCAGCTATATCGGATTCGAACAGATGAATCTTTCTCAAATTCTAAAAGAAGAAGAGAAGGAGATAGAAAAGGAGGATATTCTAGAAGATGAAGAAAAGAATATCCCAAAGAAAGAAGGAAAGGAAGAGGAAACTTCTCCAAAGAAGGAAACTTTTACAAAGAAGGAAGCTTCTCGCAGCAGATGGCTCAAATATTTCGGCACTTCTGTGGCAGCCGCCGCTATCATCGCATTCCTGATTGTGGGCATCCAGAAGATAACCCAGCCTCAGCCTGAATGTTATGCGGTTATCGATGGAAAGGTTTATACCGACCAGGAGTTCGTTCATAACGAAGCCCTGGATGCCCTGGAAGATGTTTCGGCAGATTCCGAAGACCCATTCAGTGCCCTGGATATGATGAAACAATAAATTCATCTTTTAGATGAAACAATCAATCAAACTATAAAGTATAATATATATAATAAGGTATAGAATATGAAACGATGCAACTTGATAAAACGCTTCTTCATCGGACTGCTTCTTATCGTGGTAGCCTCGATTTCGGCTAATGCCCAGGAGGGGCTGTACGTAAAAAGCATATTCCAACGCTTCGGACACGCCAAGGGATGCAAGATGGTTACGATGCAGAATACGCAACTCAAAGGTTACAAACTCAAGATATACAAGAGCCTGGTATATAAGTACCATGCCACGGAAATAGCCCACTATCTGAAGTCCGACCGCAAGGCTGCAAAGAAAATCAGAGAGGTGGTGGAGAATGGCAAGATGGTGAGCGGCTATTACATGATGGCACCCTTGAGCAATGGCGACAACCGCTTCATCCTCTTCAGCAATCCGAGTGAAAGCAAGGGAACCGTGATTTATATCGAAGGCAATCTGTCGCCCGAAGACATCATGCAACTCTGCTATTCCAGAAGATAGAAGCAACATTTTCCTACAGGAATCCTCTCAATAAGAATAAGAAACAACATAAAATAAAGTATTATGAATATCAAAAACGTAATGATGATGGCTGCCATGATGCCAGCCTTCGCCCTTGCTGAAACCAACAGCAACAGTGCACCAGCCTCGGTAGAGGCTAACGACACCACAATCAGAGTGAACGACCAGAACATCGTCATCAAGCAGGATGGTGAACAGACTTCTGTGAAGATATATAAGATGAACGGCAACGAGATGACCAAGATTTCCGAAACCCAATTCGTAGATGGTCAGGAAGTAGAAAAGGTATTTGTCACCTCGCCTTTCATCCCTCAGACCTTGAGCAAGCGCAAGCGCAGTCTGGAGAGTCATTATCCAACCTTCTTCTTCGGCTGCAGCCAGTTGCCAGGCAGCAGGGGAAGCATGGGAGGCAACAACGAGATGCACAGTCGCGACTCCAAGTCGTGGGAATGGGGCATCACCCTCACCAGTCTCTGTTTCCGCCTTTCCAACGAAATGGCGCTCACCTCCTCTCTCTCCATCGGACAGGTACACCACCATTTCAAGGACAATTATGTATTAAGTACCGAAAACGGGGTATCGGCAATGACTCCGATAGAAGGCGAAACGCTGAAGAAAAGCTATATCAGCTACAATGTGCTCCGCCTGCCTATCATGCTGGAGTGGCAGAAGCGCATAGGATGCCATGATGCATTCCTGGCTTTAGGTCCATCGGTAGAATACCGCTGGCACGAGCATTCCCGCTACTTCATCGGAAAGCACAAGCATACCGAAACGGGCGATATCAACCTCAACCCTATCGGCTTGAACCTGGAAGCCCGTGCCGGCTACTCAGGAGTGATGCTCTACGCCCGTGCCGGAGTAACCCCACTGCTCAACAAGACCAAGGCTCCCGAGTGCTACCCGATGACCATCGGCTTAGGATTCAGACTGTAACATAGCTGCAATGTAGCAGGAATATAGCTGTAATGTAGCAAAACATAACTGAAACTGTCCTCATCTGAAACACCCATTCAGATGAGGACAGTTTTTTATTCTGCCAAATTCGGGAATTAAAAACGGCCAAATTCGGGAAAAATAATCGGCCAAATTCGGGAGTTAAATAATGCCAAATTCGGGAATTTGTGAAAAAAGCCCACAATTTCAGCATTTAGCCGCAAGCCTAGGATTTATCGAAAAAAGTGACGATAAGTGTGCGAAATCTCATAAAAAAACATAGATTACGCACACCTATCGCCACTTTTTGCTATTTATCGCCTTAATTTAGGCTATAGTAACAGAGAGGACTTTGTTATTTATTTTAGCTCAATCTCCATATTTTTATTTGGTCCGAAGGACATGTTTCCTTCATAACATGGCTTGGCTGAATCATATTTACCCGAAAAATCAGAACGATATACCATCACATGATAAGTGCCGGAAACTAAGTTCGATAGATTGAAACTTACATTATAGTTGCACATACAGTCTGCCTCAATCGTGGAATCTCCCAAAGGAATCAACACAATACGGATTTCTCCGTCTTGTGAACATACTTGAGGGCTAAATCCATTTACTGCACAATTTGCCTGGAGGTCAGTCACTTGAAAATGAGCAACATTTCTTGCATCAACAGAAACCGACATCTTTGCAGACTTTTCTTTTTCTGCTTTATAATATTCAGGCCGACTTTCTGTTGCTGAGAAGGAAGAAATACAGCCAGAGTTTACCACATCACTCATTCTTACCTGCTCCATGATATTCTGTTCCGTAGAACAAGCTCCCATTGCCATAGCAGCCATAACTAAAAATACAACTTGTTTAACCATAACTATATCTATTTTTAATTTTGAATTGAACGAATTGACTCAATCAACTTATAAGTATCGATTATTGCTTCTAACGATTGTTCTGAGGAACTCTTTCGTTTCTCTACTGCATCGACAAAACTTTTGATGGTATCAAAGTAGCCTTGCGTAACTATCTGATTGTTATGGATAGTTGGTACGAAGTTATTTCTGTCGAACAAATGAACATCGACCCTCTTCGGTTGAAAAACTTTCTCGACAGGTACACCCATCAACATAGATTGCTTACCTTTATATATCAAACTCTCCATCTGCTCCATTTCAAAGATACCAGATGAAGTGTTTATCGTCATGCACTCTTTTGCATCATTCCAGGAATAACCAGTTGACAGTTCTAAAACACCTGTAGCTTTTTCGTGTTCGAGTAACAACATAAGTGTATGATGCTCTATCCAGCCAGCAAACTTAACTTCTGCCTTTCCGAATAGAAACGTCACGTAATCCAATGGATGAACGAAAAGATCCAACATCGCATCACCTTCAGGATATGCTCCTGTAAGATATTTGAGATTGTAGCTCATTCTTCCCTTGCTCTTCTGTAATTCCTTTTTTAGGATACGGATGACGGGGGCATTCCGCTTTTGCAATCCAACAGTTACTTGCGGAAAGCCGGCCGCTTTTCTCATTTCGATTAGTTGCAACAGTTCGTCTTCACTCTGGCATGGAGGTTTTTCTATAAATAGAGCCTTGCCACTCTTGATAACCTCTGAAGCTATCGTGAAATGAGATTTTGGAGAAACCGACACAAACACGCCCTTAATGTCATCATCATGCAAAATATCATCTAAAGATGTTGTCGCACAGACATTGGGATAAGCCGCTTCTATGAACGGTAACTTGGCTTCTGACTTGCAGCAAATATATTTCAATGGAACATGAAGATAGTTCAGAACAGGGTACAGATTATTTGTACTATGGTTACCAATGCCCACAAAAGCATAATTGCCACCATATATCTGCTTCAACTGCCTCATGCTCCTTATCCGCTTATAACGTTCGATGATGTTCTTTATATATTCCATTAGCTATTAATTCGATTTATGTATTCCCTATATGTTTCATTAACGTTGTTTGTCCATTGATATTTTCCATAAACGACTTGAATAAGCTTTTTTTGCAGAAATCTTTCAAGGTTTCGCAGCAATATCAAATCATATTTTCGATGGAAGTTGATCCAACAGGCATTGCATTCCTTCGAGTATCTGCATTGCTCCTTATGTGCGAATCTCGAATTGAATATATCATCCAGCGAATGTGTATGGATGTTGCCAAGCTTCACATCGAGATTCTGGCATAGTGGAACATCGCCATTCGAGTGAATCACCAATTCGCTAAAGATACTTTGGCAACGCAGTTTGAGATTGCCGTTTCGCCATTCTTCATACAAGGCTACAAAATCAAAATTTTCTTCTGTATCATGTATGTTCTGAGGTATATCTTGAATGTAATTTTCAAAATCTACAGAAAGAAGTTCTGTCGTAGTATCAAAGAAATCCATCGTTCCATAAATTCCGATTCTCACGTCAATGTCATATTCCTTTGCTACCTCTATGACATATCTCATATCAAAAAAGGAATTCCAGGGTGACAGGCAGAACATGAGGGAGATAGGAACCTCATCTCTCACCGCTTTCACAACCTCTATTACTTTATCATGCCCATTGCATCCTCTCATGCTCTTGTATGTTTCCTTATCACCGTCAAGAGATACATACAAATGAGCAGGATGAAACTTTCTCACGGCATCTATCACTTTTTGGGGATTTAAGCAGTTGGATAGTAATGTATAATTGGGATGGTTCTCCTTAAACCACTCCATTATTACATCTGCCTCAGGATGAAGCAGGAACTCCCCACCTTCCAATCCAACAACCGTATGCTGAGAGATGCATTTACTGCGTATAATTTCCCTGATGTCTTTAAAAGAAAGATGCTCTACTGGTTTTTGCCAAATTGAGCAATGTTTGCAACGAGATTGGCATTTTGTTGTGGAATACAACATTAGCGTACTCAGCATTTTGTGCCGAGGACGTAACATATTGTTGAGGTACATAACCCCATTTCGTATATAGTCTTTTGTCTTGTACATGCGTCTTAAGAAACTTTTGTGTTTCTACTATTAAAGATACACCAAAAGTTCTAAAGACTGCATGCGGCTTTGTTTTTACCATGTAAACCTGATTCCGAATGGAACGGTAATGGTAAACGGATGCTCTGTCCAAATTGTACGAGTAGTACTTCTATTAGGTATGTGCCAACTGAATGTCGGTTCCAGATAAACACCCCAATTCTTCGCAAAATTATATTGTAATCCAACACCCGTACCAACTGTCCATTGGAATGGTGGGGTAAAATGCCAGCTATCTGAATATGGAACTATAGTTCCTGTTACATATTGTTCATCTGTCTTGCCAGATAAAGGTATGTTCAAGATGATACCTGCGGAAGTGTATGCTGTCCACCTGTTTGCACCCAACCACTTGTATGACAAACGCAAAGGAATGCCCAAATACTGGACTTTCTGCCGCTTTTGTACATAGTAGTCATCCTCACCCAAAATGAATTCAGACTTCAGTTGAGAGTATTGAAGACCAGTCTCCATGTTCCATTTTCTATTGATAGTCTTAGTCATGGACAATCCAAATGTGATTGGTTTGTCATGATACTCATGCTCTACGATTTTTCCACCGTTTTTAATGTTATTGATATTGTTCGTATTGTTGATGGCGATTTCCATGAGAGCCTTTTCTTCCTCCGACATATTGCCATGCGCATTCTGCTGTAGATATCGAGAATATTCCTCCCAAGTTGAAAACATTTGTGGTCCTGAAGGTTGAGGTCCATCAGTACTATCTTCACCCTTATTGCCCACAAGTATCTTATAAGCAGTCTGAGCCAATGCAGAACCCACAGACCCCATGGCAAGCAGTTGCCACTTGCTTTTGTAACTTGAAGTAACTTCCTTTGCTATAAATTTTTCTAGCTCAGGAACAACCTGTTTTATTGTATCGAGTGAAGCGCTATCTTTATCTATTGCTACTACAATATTGATTGCCGAATCAGCCTTTTCATAACCAGTTTCGAAATCTGTTTTATGATCAGTTTTATAATCTGTTTGAATGCCAACAGAATCAACAATGAGGTAATCCGGCAAATTCATTTTGCCCTGACTTGCCGTTGCTATTATATTCTTGTCAACCACAGAAGATTGGGCAGTAGGCTGCACAGTTACACGATCAACAGAACGCTTTCCCTTGGCAACATCATTTATATTGGCTACAGGTTGTTGCTCCTTTTCCGTACCTCTCTTCCAAAACAGATATTTATATATAGGTATGCTGACGAGCAATATGGAAATGACAGTCAGCATTCGCCTGTTTATCATATTACGCAACAATCCCTTTGCTCTTGTCAATTGTGATGATGAACTGTGTGGCTCAATACCAAGCTTTTCTGCAATTTCTTTATGCGAAAAGCCGTCAATGACAGCCATTCTGAACACGTTGCGGTATCCGGAAGGCAACTTGTCGATAAGCTCAAAAAGTTCTTTTTCTTCCAATTTGGAATCAGAAGTATAAGAACTTTCCACATCAAACCCATCCCCAATTTCCGAGAAAGATAGCACTTGTATCTTACGCTTCCTCTCTAAATATCGCAAGGATACATTTTTAGTAATGGCAACAAGCCATTCCCCTAACTTTGAAGCATCCTTTAGCTTTTCCAAAGAATAATAAGCTCGTATAAACGATTCTTGGACAAGGTCATCCACCGTGTCCTCGTCCTCTTGGGTAATTTTTATGCAAGCGTTTCTCATCCTTTGAGAATACGCATCATAAACAGTTTTCAAGGCGTCAGTATCACCTGCCTTTACTCTTTCTATCAGCTTTTCTATCTTCATGTTGGGTGTGCGATATTGTGCACAGCATATATAAGATACGTGAAAAAGCGAAAAGACTGCATAAGAATTTGTTAAAAACATAAAAATAAAATAGGCCTAATGAACAAGAGAGGGTCACACAGCCAAATTAAGTAACGAATTACAGCCAAATTGGGTAACGAATCACAGCCAAATTAAGTAAAAATATACCACCAAATTTGGTAATTCCAAGATTTTATCGTATATTTGCAGCCGAAACAAAGGAGATTCAACATGAAAGAATACAAGAAAAGAATTGCAGATAAAATATTGGAATACAGACTCGAAGAAGTTGGAGCCGTATTGATAGAAGGACCAAAATGGTGTGGAAAAACTACCACGGCAGAACAAAAGGCCAAAAGCGTGCTATATATGGCAGATCCAGACAATCAAAACAACTATCTGGAAATGGCAAATTTAAAGATAAAAATGCTCCTGAAAGGAGAAAAGCCACGACTCATTGACGAATGGCAAATCATACCGCAAATCTGGGATGCCATCCGATTTGAAGTGGACCACCAGGGTGAGGAAGGCTTGTTTATCCTCACAGGATCTGCCGTGCCTGCATCTTCCGAAAAAATACATCACACGGGTACAGGACGTTTCGCCTGGATTACCATGCGACCTATGTCATTATGGGAATCGGGAGAATCTACAGGCGATGTTAGCATCAGCGAACTGTTCAAGGGAAATGCAAACCTGGAAGGTTTCAACAAATTGAAACTGGAAGACATCGCCTATCTCGTCTGCAGAGGTGGCTGGCCTAGTGCCACTACCAAGAACCCAAGAGCCGCCTTGCGACAGGCTTACGACTATTACGATGCGGTGGTAAAGACTGATATTTCAAGAGTGGATGAAATCAGCAGAAACAGCGAACGAACCAAGCTGCTTCTGCGTTCATACGCCCGTTCACAAGGTGGCCAAGTAAGTATCGGAGCCATAAGACAAGACATGATGGAAAACGATGATGAAACACTGGCTGACAAAACTGTACAGAGTTACATCGGTGCGCTCAAAAAAATCTTCGTCATAGAAGACATGCCTGCCTGGAATCCGAACCTTCGCAGCAAGACTGCCATCCGTTCGGCTGAAACCCGATATTTCGTTGATCCATCCATTGCGGTGGCTGCTTTAGGTCTAGGTCCTGATGATCTCATCAACGACTTGGAGACTTTCGGTTTGCTTTTCGAGACCCTATGCGTCCGTGATCTTCGTGTATATGCTGATGCCATCGACGGCAACGTATATCATTACCGCGACAAGAACGGTTTGGAATGTGATGCAGTTATCCATCTCCGCAACGGCTCATACGGCCTCATCGAAATCAAACTGGGTGGTGCACAAGCCATCGAAAAAGGAGTCTCTACGCTAACCGCTCTTGCAGATAAGATAGACACGACCAAGATGAAAGCTCCATCTTTCATGATGGTACTTACTGCCGTAGGCGACTATGCTTACCGCAGAGAAGACGGAGTATATGTGGTACCTATCGGCTGCTTGAAAGACTAGTTTGGGATGGGATACAGACTCAAAAATCCTATATATAATAAAAATTGCTCCTATATATAATAAGGTGTAAACCCATCAAAGCAGCTAAAAAATGCCCGAATACCACAAACGTGGTAGCAGGAATACTACTCATATGCTATTTCAGAATCCCAAAAATCGCCGTACCTTTGCAGCGTCAATCAGAACAAACAGCATGATGACTTTCAGAAGGACATCAGAATGTCTTTCAGAGAGAACATCAATCTGATTTCTGGGCGACAGATTTATATAAATGAATAGATTGAATATTAACGTAAAATTAAAGAAAGGACATAGATTATGAGTACAGAAAAGAAACTTCGCTTTGAGACACTTCAGTTGCATGTAGGTCAGGAAAATCCAGATCCAGCTACCGACGCTCGTGCGGTGCCTATCTACCAGACCACAAGTTACGTGTTCCGCAATTCTCAGCACGCTGCCGATAGATTCGGACTCCGTGACGCAGGTAACATCTATGGTCGCTTGACCAACTCTACTCAGGGTGTATTCGAAGACCGTGTGGCTGCCCTCGAGGGTGGTGTAGCAGGTTTGGCTGTCGCTTCTGGTGCTGCCGCCGTTACCTACGCTCTGCAGAACATTCTTCAGAACGGCGACCACATCGTAGCTGCCGACAACATTTATGGTGGTACTTATAACCTCATCACTCATACATTATCCACACAGGGTGTAAGCTACACCATCGTGGATCCTCGCAACTTCGAGCAGGTAGAGGCTGCCATCCAGGACAATACCAAAGCACTCTATGCAGAGACCTTCGGAAATCCTAACTCTGATGTAACCGATATCGATAAGTTGGCTGAGATTGCTCATCGCCACAACATCCCACTGATTATCGATAACACCTTCGGCACCCCATACCTCATCCGCCCTATCGAGCACGGAGCAGACATCGTGGTTCACTCTGCTACCAAGTTCATCGGCGGTCACGGTTCATCTCTCGGTGGTGTCATCGTAGATGGCGGTAAGTTCGACTGGAAGGCAAATGCCGACAAGTTCCCTACTCTCGCTAAGCCAGACCCATCTTATCATGGTGCCGTATTCGCAGATGTAGCCGGAGCAGCAGCCTTCGTAACCCGAATCCGTGCGGTCATCCTTCGTGATACCGGTGCAACCATCTCTCCATTCAATGCCTGGATTCTTCTTCAGGGCTTGGAGACATTGAGCCTCCGTGTAGAGCGTCACGTTCAGAATGCATTGAAGGTGGTAGAGTATCTGGAGAACAACCCTAAGGTGGCTAAGGTTAATCACCCAGCCGTTCCTTCTCATCCAGACCATGAACTTTACAAGAAGCTCTTCCCTAACGGCGGTGGTTCTATCTTCACCTTCGATATTAAGGGCGGCGAGAAAGAGGCATGGGAGTTCATCGACCACCTGCGCATCTTCTCTTTGCTGGCTAACGTAGCCGACGTGAAGTCACTGGTTATCCATCCAGCAACAACCACCCACTCTCAGTTGAGCCCAGAGGAGTTGGAGGAGCAGCACATCTATCCTTCTACCGTTCGCCTGAGCATCGGTATTGAGAACATCGACGACCTGATTGAGGCACTCGATGAGGCATTCACCTACGTAAAGTAATTTCAGTGTTGAATGTTGAATGTTAAATGTTGAATTGCCTGACGGACAATAACGGCATTCAACATTCAACACTCAACATTAAAATTCAACATTCAACACTCAACACTTAACATTAAAAAAATCATTATGGCAAAGATATATAAACAGATTACTGATTTAATCGGTAAGACCCCATTGGTAGAATTGGGTAAGTATTCAGCATCCAAGGGGTTGGAGACTCCCGTAATTGCTAAGGTAGAATTCTTCAATCCTGGCGGAAGCGTAAAGGATCGTATCGCCCTCGCGATGATCGAAGACGCAGAGCAGAAGGGCATCCTGAAACCAGGTGCTACCATCATCGAACCAACCAGCGGTAACACGGG
Organism: uncultured Prevotella sp.; assembly: GCA_900557255.1. Next base: position 4,598 of record USSA01000051.1, on the reverse strand, counting down.
TGTAGGTTTGGCTCTGGTATCAGCCGTAAAGGGCTACCACCTCATCCTCACCATGCCTGAAACCATGAGTGTGGAGCGCAGAAACCTGGTGAAGGCTTACGGCGCAGAAGTGAGATTGACCAGCGGTAAGGACGGAATGCCTGGTGCCATCAAGGCTGCCGAGGAGCTCCGCGATTCCATTCCGGGTTCCGTGATTCTGGGACAGTTTACCAACCGTGCCAACCCTGCCAAGCACTATGCCACAACCGGACCAGAAATCTGGGCAGATACCGATGGCGAGATTGATATCTTCGTAGCCGGTGTGGGTACAGGTGGAACCATTTCGGGTATCGCCAAGTACCTGAAGGAGCAGAATCCTAACGTGAAGGTGATTGCTGTAGAGCCTACCACATCGCCTGTATTGAACGGTGGACAGAGCGGTCCTCACAAGATTCAGGGCATCGGTGCCGGTTTCATTCCAAAGACCTACTCTTCAGAATTCATCGATGAGGTATTGGATATTCAGAACGATGATGCCATCAAGGCAGGTCGTGACCTGGCTCAGACCGAGGGTCTCTTGGTAGGAATCTCATCAGGTGCTGCTGCCTTTGCAGCCACCGAGATTGCGAAGCGTCCTGAGAACAAGGACAAGAAGATTGTAGCCCTCTTGCCAGATACAGGTGAGCGTTATTTAAGCACTGTACTCTACGCTTTCGAGGAGTATCCTTTGTAATTCACATCCGGATATTTTCTGATGAAAGCAAAATCTATCATAATTTCCCCAACCAGCTTTCCCATAGCAGGTTGGGGATTTCATTTTCGGAACTTCATATATATTTGCAAATGCGATACCACCGCCCTACCTATTTTTATATAGTTAGGGCGGTGCTATCGCTAAAAATCGACACCATTTGCCGCATAGAGCGGTACGTTCGTAACCCAATCTTCCTGCTGATAATCATTCATGGAGATGCGATAGGCCTTCTTTGACTGGTTGTCTGCAACAAACTGGCGCAGGCTCTTTGCCTTGACATTCGTCTCGGCTTTCACCTCCAGCGGAACAATCTCGTCCTCCTCATCCTGGAGCAGAAAATCAATCTCCTGAGTACTGTTGGTCTTGGCATAATAATACGGTTCATACCTGAGAATGAGCTGCTGCAAAACATACTGTTCCGTCAATGCCCCTTTAAACTCGGTAAAAATACTGTTACCATCCACTATTGTCGTTGCCTTGAGATTAGACATCGCACCTAGAAGCCCGACATCCAGGACGAAAATCTTGAAGGCTGCCCGGTCTTCATAACTGGCAAGTGGCAGTCGGGGAACTTTCACATTATATACCTTATATATCAGTCCGGCATCCAGCAGCCACTGCAAGGCCAACTCATACTCCCGGGCTCTTGCCCTTTCGCGCACCACTCCATAGATAAACTTCCTGTTCTCCTTACTCAACTGGGCTGGCAAGGATTTCCACAAATCAGTAATACGGGGAATAATTTCTGATGGAGCATGCTTCGACATATCTCTCTGATAACTGCCCAGAATATCCTTCTGTATGGCTCTCACCTCTTTCCAATCACGATTCTGACTAAAACTCAATACAGCTTCAGGCATACCTCCCACATAGTAATAATACTTTAAGAGTTCCTGAAACTTGGGAGCAAACATCGTTATCATATTCCAATCTTTCGTTTGCAGCAGCTGCGCCAGATTCTTCTCCCCCATAGCCATCACGAACTCGATAAAGTTCATTGGATATAAAGAGAGAAATTCCACCTTACCCACAGGAAAAGATTCCCCCTGATGCAGTTCGATACCCAGAAGAGAACCAGCCGCTATGACATGATAGCCCAGCGCATTCTCTGCAAAATATTTCAGAGAAGTAACAGCATGAGGGGCAGCCTGAATCTCATCCAGGAATATCAGCGTTTCGCCTTCAGTGCAGGTTACATTCGTTGCAGCCCCAATAGCTGTAAGAATTCTAGGAATATTGAAGTCTTGCTCAAAGAGATTTTGCAGAATCTTCATCTCCTCAAAGTTCACATACGCCAGCTGCCTGTAATTCTGGCGGGCAAACTCCTTCACCAGCCAAGTCTTTCCCACCTGTCTGGCACCCTCTATAATAAGAGGTTTACGATATTGTTTATTCTTCCATTTCAGAAGTTCATTGATAGCAAACCTTTCCATAATCCATATCTTTAAATCACATTTTATGAGGGAATATTCCCCCTCTCTATCACATTTTATGAGGGAATAATCACACTTCTGTCCTCATTTTATGAGGGAATAACGCTACAAATATACACATTTTATGAGGGAATTCTGCAATTTTCCCACACATTTTATAAAAGAGCACCCACTTTTTAACTGATTTTAAAGGATGATATCCCTATCACATGTGGGCAGTATCAGTTTTGAAAACGGACATAAAAAGGGGTGGGTTTCCACATTTCACAAGAGAAAAGAGAGGGGATTTGCGGCAAGCATTCCCCTATATATAATTAAGGTATAAATTTGCAGGATATGAGCTTGAACTAAAATACAAGCAAAAAACATCGTAAAAGTTTAAAGAATACTAAAAGATTCTCTTTCGCTTGAAAATTTCTTTTAAAATGCCTATATTTGCAATGCCGTTAATAATGGCGGCAGACATAAAGAGGTAGCAACTACGCTTAGTTCGGACTGAGAATCTGGACAGTTCGCAGTACACAAGAATGACAGTTCCAGTTGCTTGCCCCAATATGTATACTAATATCCATCCCGCTTCTGTGGGATGGGTATCTCTATTTAGTTAATTTTGCAACCGAATTATCACCCCAGTCTGAGTAACATGGATTCATATTCTGGAATTATCATAGAAGGAAGCAGAAGGTCTGAGCAATTTTCAGACTTTACTCCCATACCTTGCAAAGGATTCAACATTCTTTGCAAGGCAAAGCGCTATGGCAGATGGTGGGTGCTCAAGGGGCTGAAGGAGCCATACCGTCAAGACGAAAACTACAAGAACCTGCTGCACAAAGAGTTCGATATCCTCATATCCCTGCAGCATCCCAACATCGTATCAGCCTACAGCATGGAAGAAATACCGGAAATGGGTACCTGTATCGTAATGGAATGGATAGATGGTATCACGCTGGAACACTGGAGCGGTAGGAAGACTGAGGGAGAAGACATCTTCCTCCAGTTGCTTGATGCCGTGCATTACATCCATGCCAAGCAGATAGTACACCGGGACCTTAAGCCTTCCAACATCATGATTACCCATAACGGCAATCATGTAAAGCTCATCGATTTCGGACTTTCAGATACCGATGACTTTGCCATCCTCAAACAGCCTGCCGGCACACCGGGCTACATCTCACCTGAACAGATTGCATCCCAACAGGCAGACATCCGCAACGACATCTTCAGCATCGGTTGTATCCTGGAAAAGATACTTCCAAGCAAACCGTATACTGCCATCATCAAACGATGTAAGGCTCCCATAGCCCAGCGATATGCCAATGTGGATGAACTCAAAGCCGATTTCATAGCTCGCAGAAACAGGCATCAATCCGTTAGCAAGCGTATCGCAATCGCAGCTTTGGTCTGTATCATCTTATTTGGTTTCATCAGTTATCCTTTACTGCATCAGCAGGAAAAGACCATTAACATCACCCCGGCACATCACGAAGCCAAGAAGGATACATCCATCCGCCAGCATACCAAGAAGCCTGCCCCACTTTCCAATGGCCAGAAATCCCTGCAGCCAACAGCTACCGAGCCATCTTCTGCATCACAGGCACAAGCCGCCGAACTCCTATCCGAAGGCAAGAAGACAGTCGACAAGATGTGGAAGGATTCCGGCATCGACACCATCCGTTCTGTAGAGAAAAAGAGCGAAGCATTCTATCAGTTTGTAGATAAGAGTAATGAATTCACCACAACGACTTATCCGCAGACATTCTCTAGAGACATCGCTGGCAGCAAGAAGGCTGATATCATCTACGAGCTGTCCTCTTATACCTCTGAAAGATATGTGAAGCCCACCTTGTCGAGATTTCAATCTTCTAAGTAATGCTCTACGATGATGCCGTTCTTCTTACCTATGACGTAAGTAACCGGTTCATCATCTCCATGTTTCCAAGCATGGAGATAAGCAGGCTCATGATTGATAAAATGACGGCACTCGAAAGTATCATCTTTCGCCAATCTGGTATTTTCTGATGACACCACCTTGAAACTTCCGTTTCCCTGATACCTGATGATGCAGGTTCTGTCGGGCAGCCAGGAAAGTTTAAGCATCTGTCCCTCATAAAGATCATCGCAAGATATTTCCTTGCCTATAACCATCTGGCTCTGCTGCTCTCCCATCCCTTGCGACAATCCAAACTCCTCAAAGTCCGCATAACCGAGAAAATTCGCCAAAACATTCTTGGTAAACTTGCTGGCAGAAACCCCTTCGCTCACGTATCCCCAAAACCGTCGCAGCGTAGAGGCACTCACTCTCTGCTGGGTACGCTCCTCCACCTTTTCGCTCAACCAAGCGAAGTCGCGAGGCACAACCATCTTGCGCCCCACCATCTTTTCTATCATTTCACGTAATATCTGTTCCATGCTGCAAAGATACTGAAACAAAT
>USSA01000050.1 GCA_900557255.1 uncultured Prevotella sp. | reverse complement strand
GTGCTTACAGCGTATAGCTGCTTAGCACATTATTGAATTATTAACGAACTATTGATATTACTTACATTTTAATTATATGTGTGCAAATATAGTGCAAAATATTATAACTTCCAAAGTCTTTGGGATTTTTTTATTGAATTAAACTTTTGAGTTTTTTCTTTAGCTTACTCTTTTGAAATCTATGTATGTATATTCTGCGCTTGTTTTATTTAAACAAATCCTCCATTTTAACTTCCTTTTGAACAATTCCGCTATGCTTGCCATACGCTACCCCGTAGGTTGTAATCATCGTGAGATGAATGGACTGCTTGGGAGAAAGCGTTGCTTTTAAGGCCTCTATGCGATGGCGCAAGCGCTGCTCCTCTTCTTTGCTGATGATATAAGGGGCGCTGGCAAACTTCATCTCGCATAAGTTTACCACATTGTCGTTTCTGATAATCAGAAGATCAATTTGGGCTCCTTCTTTCTCCTCTGTTCCTTTCACGCTCCATGCAGATAGCGAGGTTTTTACGCCAGCAACTCCAAGTGCCTGCTTGATTTGCTGGAAATGTTGCCAGCAAACTTCTTCGAAGGCCACTCCATGCCATGCTTTTAATACATCAGAAGTCATGTTGTCGCTTACAAAACTGGTTTCTTTTCCATGGGGTTCTACGTATTTCTGCCAAAAGAGACAGAAGTTGTCTATCAGTTTATAGCATGTTGTACTTTGGGGCATCCCGTATGGCGAATAGCTGGTGATGAAATCACTTTCTGCCAATGCTGCCAGGGTGTTAGACAAACCTCCTCCCAAAGGGAGACCTGTGGCTTGACTGATTTCTTCACGAGTGAAACCGGAATGGCGGGTAGCCAATAAACGTACCACTTTCTTGCTATCTTCCGGATTGTTGAAGATAGCAGCAAAAAGCCTGTTAAACTCATCTTTCAGTCTAGGTCTATTGCCAAAAAGAATCTTATCTGCATTTTGCTCGAAGCTTAACCCTTTCTGGAAGTACCCCATATAATAAGGTATTCCTCCAAAGACCATATAGCTTTGCAGAATGTCGTATTGACTCATTTGGATGTTAGCATGCTCGAAATACTCTTCGCATTCTTTCAGAGTGAAGGGCGAGAGTTTGATTTCTGCTGTCAAGCGTCCGTAGAGTCCTCCTTTGCTTCTTGATAGATTGCTGAGAATCCAGGAAGTAGCACTACCGCAAACCACAAGCATGATATTGTCTCTACCACTACACCAACCATTCCAAAAGTTCTCGAAGGCTGGGAGAAATCCGGAACGAGGGGTATCCATCCATGGAAGTTCATCGATGAAGATGACTTGACGTTCGCCATTGTCTTGGTCTTGTAGCAACTGTTCAAGCAAGAAGAACGCTTCCATCCAGGACTTGGGCATCTTATAACCTTCCAATCCTTGGTTGAGAAGGGCATAATAGAAACTTTCCAGTTGAGTTTTCAGTCTGTTTCTGTCGTTATCCTGGTCAACTGGAGACACGCCTGTATGCTGAAAGGTGATTCGATCTTTCAGCGCTTGTTTGATAAGGAATGTCTTTCCTACACGGCGACGTCCATATATTGCTACGAATTCGGGGCGGTCGCTATGGTACAACTTATCAAGTTCTGCTATTTCTTCTTTTCTTCCTATGATCATATTTTCTTCCTTTCCTATTATTATCTTATCTTTGACATTTTGTGCAAAAATACAAAAAAATAACGATTGCGGCAAAATATAGTATATTATATTCTGCCGCAATTATGCTTTTTTATACTTTATCGGCAAGATATAGCCGATAAATCATATCTCTGCGAAGAAAAAGTGGCAATATTCCCACTTTTTCTTCGCAGAGTGTGTTTTTGCATCAGCAAAAAGCTATTCATCTTCCGTGATGATGTCTAAATCTTCAGCTATTTTCTTCAGTCTGTCTCTTATCCTCTTCGCCAAGGTTGGTGGCTTTTGCTGAATGACAGGCTTTGGGGGCTCTTCTTCTGTGACTGGAGGTTCTTCAGTCGGAGCATCGGAGGTGAGTGGAGCTGGCTCCTCATCAGGGATGTCTGTAGATTCTGTGTTTGATGGCTCTGCTGGAATATCCTCTTTTGGGGAATCTTCTTTTCCCCGTGATTGGAAGTCGTCACGTATCGGATGATAAAGCTTGTCGATAATTCTCTGGTAATCATCTTCATCCTTGGTGGTTGTGACTGGATTGTCCTGAATTTCATCTGCCAGTTCGTTGTTGAGACCTGTTGCCAGGATGGTTACTTTGGCATCCTCATCCAGACTGTCATCATCTGAAAGACCCCAGATAACCTTGATGTCTGGATTCAATTCATCGAAGAAGGCATCTATCTCTCGCATTTCCCTTACGAAAATAGGGTGCTTGCTGGAGGTATAGATGTTGAAGAGGATGCGCTGTGCATTACTGATGTCGCTACCATAGAGTAATGGGGAATCCAAGGCATTGAGAATGGCATTCTGAACTCTGCCTTCTCCGCTGGCCCTGCCCATCGCCATGATGGCACCGCCGCCACTCTTGATGGTGGTCTCGATGTCACGGAAGTCGAGATTGATGGTTCCTTCTACGGTAATCAGCTCAGAGATGCTCTTGGTGGCATCGCTCAGTACCTTGTCTGCCAGTTTGAAGGCATCCTTTACGGTAATTTCAGAATCGGCATATACATCGCAAAGCCGCTCGTTGTTGACAATGAGCAGGGCATCTACGTTCTTGCGCATCTCTTCTACCCCCTGCAGGGCCTTCACGATTTTCTTTCGCTTTTCAAAATAAAATGGGATGGTGATGATGCCCACCGTCAGGATGCCCATGCTTTTTGCGATACCGGCGATGACAGGTGCTGCTCCTGTTCCGGTACCGCCACCCATGCCGGCTGTAACGAATGCCATCTTGGTTCCGTCATTCAGCAGTCGTTGGATGTCTTCCTGGGTGTTCTGCGCTTCGCTTCTTCCGACTTCAGGGTTAGCACCTGCTCCCAAGCCGCTCTTTCCGAGCATGATTTTTACAGGCACTGGTGATTTGGATAGCGACTGGCTATCCGTATTGCAAACGGCAAAGCTCACATTTACAATACCTTCTGAGTACATATTCTTAACGGCATTACATCCGCCACCACCCACACCAATCACCTTGATGATGTTCTTGGTGGTGTCTTCTGTCTGTCCGAAATCTATTGGAGTCCATTCTTCTGTCATCTTATCTATATTTCTATTTTGGGCACAAAGATAATAAAAAAGGAGTAATTATACAATAATAAATGAAACGCAAGGCTTGCGAAAGAAGTTTTTTTGATGAAGAGAAACGTTTTTTCCTATTCTTTTTGTATTTTTGCATCCGTTATGCAAGATGAACTGAGAAATATGGATGCCGAGGAGAAAGCTGCTTTGATAAAAACGCTTTCCTCCCAACTTTTGGTAGAAGGAAGAACTGACCTTTTGCTGAAAGCTATCAGTGTGCCCGTATTGGAACAGCTTCGCATAGAGGCAGCAAGGGCTACTCTCAGCCCATTGCTCATCACTGAGGATTATCACTTCCTTTTGCCTGAGTTTGGTAATAAAGAAGTACAGCTCAGTCCCATCCACAAGGCACTCTATCTGCTCTTTCTGAACCATCCGGAAGGTATTGAATTCAAGAATCTGGTAGATTATCGGGAAGAACTTCTTCAACTTTATCAAAAGATAGGGAATAGAATAGATATGGATAAAATCACTGAGACCGTGAACCGTCTGGTGAATCCGCTTGATAATGCGATAAATGAGAAGTGTTCTCGTATCAAGGCTGCCTTTTCTGATTTGATGGATGAGTATCAGGCAGACTATTATATCATTAATAGTCATGTGAAGCGACATCAGGGAAGTTCTATGAAACTGTGGTTTGAGAGGTTGAAAATCATCAACCTCCCAAGAGAATTGGTTGTTTATCAATGTTCTTGATGTTTGCTCTCACCTCATTTGAAATCTATCCCCATATTTAGGTATTTCTGCGAAACCATCATTTTTAGGTATTGCAGATGATGGAAAAAGGATGTATCTTTGCACCCGAAAATAAATGTAACTAAAAGTAAGATAGACAAATGAAAACAACAATCGTAATTTATGGCTCTTCTACTGGCTCATGCCAGTCGATTGCCGAAACCATCGCCTCTAAGTTGGGCGTGGAAGCTGTAGATGTAGCTAACATTGATGACGCTACTATCACAAGTCATGAGAATCTTCTTCTCGGTACTTCTACCTGGGGTGCCGGCGAGATGCAGGACGACTGGTATGATGGCGTGAAGACATTGAAGAGTGCCGGCTTGGCTGGCAAGACCGTAGCCCTGTTTGGTTGTGGCGACAGCGAGTCTTACCCTGATACATTCTGTGGCGGCATGAAGGAACTCTATGATGCTGTCGTTGAGGCTGGTGCTACCGTATTGCCTGGTGTTTCTACAGACGGATACACCTATGATGACAGTGAGGCGATTGATGGCGACAAGTTCCTGGGACTCGCACTCGACGAGGTGAACGAGGATGACAAGACAGAGGAGCGTATCGATGCCTGGCTCGAGGACATCAAGCCAGCGTTATAATTTTACAAAAATATTTTTCAAGAATTGGAGAATGATGGAATTCTCTGATTCTTGGTTTAAAAACAGATAAATTCGGATAGTATGCAGCAGGAAATCGCAACACCAGTAGATTTGAAGGTTCTGATGAATCATATATATGAATATAAGAAGGGCGTGCGCCGCCTGGTGCTCTACACCTTCAACAAGAAATATGAGTCTTTTGCCATAACAAGATTAGAGCGTCAGAACATTGATTATATCATCCAGTCGGTTGGCAACGACCGTCTGAATCTCTTCTTTGGTAAGAAAGAATGTCTGGATGCTATCCGCATGATAATCACCAAACCGTTGTGCCAGCTTACGCCGGAGGAGGATTTCATCCTGGGTGCCATGCTGGGATATGACATCTGTGCCCAATGCGAACGCTATTGTGAGCGGAAGAAGAAGGTTTGCTAAGCTTTTCTTTCATCATCGTAATGTTTTATGTTTATAAGTAGAAAGAGCGTGATTGCCGTAATGGTGATTACGCTCTTTCTGCATATTTCGGAATAATTCCTCTTTTTGAGGGCTGAAATGAAAGAAAAAGTCCTGAAAACACTACTTATTTATTAGTACAGACTATATTAATGCGTTTAACCTGATACTTAATTCTAAGTATAAAAAATGTGAAAATCACAATTTCTCGGTATTGTACAATTTCTAAAAAAGCCTTATCTTTGCAACCCGAAAAAAAGAATAGATATGAAAAAAAAATTAGGAAAAATCAGAAAGATTAAAAAGAAACACATCTTCCTGGCCTTGTTGGCTGTAATCGTTCTGGGAGGGTTGGCGAAGGCTTACTCTGCCTGGGTGGGTACTACCCGCATCGCTTTCCTCAACTATCAGGCTATTGAGCTGGGACAGATTTCGCATGCCAACGACAATGCGATGATTAAACTGAGTGAGATTACGACAGATGATTTCGATCATCTGGATGATTATGATATGATTATCGTGAATGGTATGGGACTCCGAATTGACGAGAACCAGCGCAAGCAGTTGGAAGAGGCTTCCTACAAGGTGCCAACCCTGACTCATGCTGCTACCAACCCAGCCAACAATATCGTATCGGTAGATAACTTCGATGCAGATTATCTGATGCAGTACATCGAGAACGGCAGTAAGAAGAATTATCACAGTATGCTCGCTTACATCCGTAAGTTTATCGACGGAAAGAAGTTCATGGCTCCAGAACCGGAACGTGTGGATGAGCGACCAGACTATCTCCTGACTCATTTCGACCCGAAGGATGAAAAGGGTGATGAACTGGGTTTCAACAGCATCCGTGAGTACAATGCCTTCCTGGCGAAGAACGGATTATATAAGAAAGGTGCTCCTACCATCTTGCTCACCGGTTTTATGGGTGCGGCTCCTGATATGGAGAAGGCTTTCGAGAAGAAGGGATTCATGGTGTATCGCATCAACCAGCTGCAGAGCTTTATCGCCGGTCATCATGCCGACAGTATCCAGGCGAATGCCGTAGTAAATATGGCGCATGGCAGACTGGGCGATTACTTCGTTGAGTTCCTGAAGCAGAAGAATATTCCACTGTTCTCACCTCTTAATATCAATCGCTTGACCACTGAGTGGGAGAACGACAAGCAGGGAATGAACGGCGGCTTCATGTCGCAGAGCATCGTGACTCCGGAGATTGATGGTGCCATCCGCCCATACGTGGTTTTCGGACAGCGCATCAACAAGGAGGGATTGCAGGAGGTTTACGGCATCCCAGACAGAATGGAGAGTTTCGTAGAGAGCGTGCAGGGCTATGTGAATCTGAAGAACAAGAAGAACAGCAGCAAACGTATCGCCATCTTCTACTTCAAGGGTCCGGGTCAGAATGCACTTACCGCTTCGGGAATGGAAGTGGTTCCATCGCTCTACAATCTCCTGGTTCGCTTGAAGAATGAGGGATATAATGTAGGCAAGTTGCCAGCCAATCCTCAGGAACTGGCAAAGATGATCCAGGCTCAGGGTGCCGTCTTTGGAACCTATGCGGAGGGTGCTTATACCCAGTTTCTGAAGTCTGGACATCCAGCTCTGGTAACCGCCCAGCAGTTTGCCGGATGGACCCAGAAGGCTTTGTCTAAGAAGATGATCAAGGAGATGAATCAGCTCTATGGTTCCTTCCCTGGCAAATATATGGCTACCGATGACGGTAAGTTGGCGGTGGCAAGACTGCAGTTTGGTAATGTGGCTCTGCTTCCACAGGTGATGGCAGGCGTGGGAGGTGACTCCTTCAAGATTGTGCATGGCACCGACCAGGCACCTCCTTACACCTATGTTGCCTCTTATCTCTGGGCACGTTATGGTTTCAGTGCCGATGCGCTCATCCATTTCGGAACCCACGGTTCGCTGGAATATACCCCGAGAAAGCAGGTGGCACTCGACAGCAACGACTGGAGTGACCGATTGGTTGGTGTGGTTCCACATCTTTATATATATACCATCGGCAATGTAGGCGAGGCGATGATTGCCAAGCGCCGCACCTATGCCCAGACCCAGAGCTATCTCACTCCTCCTTTCAAGGAGAGCGAGTTGCGACAGACCTACAAGCAGTTGAGTGATGCCATTCAGTCATACGAGAAGAAGGCATCTACCGAACAGTCGCTCAAGGTGAAGGCACTGACCGTGAAGATGGGAATCGCCCGAGAACTGGGACTCGATGCCAAGCAGATGAACAAGCCTTATTCTGCAGATGAAATCGCGAGAGTAGAGAACTTTGCGGAAGAGTTGGCAAACGAGAAGATTACCGGCAAACTCTATACTTTGGGTGTGCCATACGATAATGATGATGTCCGCACCAGTGTCTATGCGATGGCTACAGATCCTATTGCCTACGGAATGCTGGCAGTAGATAAGTTGAAAGGTCGTGCTCAGGAGGGTGTGGAGAAGCACAAACAGCTTTTCGACCGTCTCTATCTGAGCAAGGCACGCAATACCGTGACCCAGCTTCTGGGTTCAGCCTCGGTTTCTGATGAATACATCTGCCGTTATGTAGGAATCACTCCTGCCGAACTCCAGATGGCTCGCAAGGTTGAAGCGATGCAGGCTGCTCCAGATCCTATCCAGATGATGATGCAGATGGCAGACCAGATGGGTGGAGCGAAGGAGGCGAAGCCGAAGAAGGTGGACCACCGTACGGTAAGCGAGCTCCGTGCAGCCAAGGTTTCTCATAAGAAGAAGGTTCCGCAGATGAGTCGTGAGGCTTTTGAGAAGATGGAGCAGACCGGTCACTTCCCTGACAAGATGATGGAAGCCATCAAGAAGGGACAGAAATGGTATCAGGAGGATTTGAAGAAGGCGGAGATGGCGAAAGCCGGCAAGGCGTCTCAAAAATCTTCTAAAGATAAGGGTATGATGATGTCGAAAGCACCTAAATATACCCGTCAGCAGATTCAGCTGGCTCAGGCGATTACTACCGTAGAGCATGCCTTGCAGAATGTGGGCAAGTATTCGGAGGCGCTCCGTCAGAGTCCGCTCAACGAGATGTCTTCTCTGATGAATGCCCTGAATGGCGGCTTTACCGCTCCATCTCCTGGTGGTGATTTGATTGTGAATCCGAACACCCTGCCTACCGGTAGAAACCTCTTCTCCATCAATGTGGAGAATACACCTTCGGAGGATGCCTGGGAGAAGGCAAAGGAACTTTGCGACAATACCATCAAGATGTATTGTGAGCGACATAAGGGTGAATATCCTCGTAAGGTAAGCTACACACTCTGGAGCAGCGAGTTTATCGAAACAGAGGGTGCTACCATCGCTCAGATTCTCTATATGCTCGGTGTAGAACCGGTAAGAGATGCCTTCGGTCGTGTTACCGATCTGCGTCTCATTCCATCCAAGCAGTTGGGCCGTCCTCGCATCGATGTCGTGGTTCAGACTTCCGGTCAGCTCCGCGACCTGGCTGCATCCCGTCTCTTCCTCATCAACAAGGCGATAGAGATGGCGGCAAATGCCAAGGGTGATAAGTATGACAACCTGGTGAAAGCCGGTGTTACCGAATCCGAAAGAGTGCTCGTAGAGAAGGGCATGTCGCCAAAGGAGGCCCGCGAGGTGAGTATGTATCGAGTGTTTGGTGGCGTAAACGGTAACTATGGTACCGGTATCCAGGAGATGGTAACCTCAGGCGACCGCTGGGATAAGGAGAGTCAGATTGCCGAGGTCTATATGAACAATATGGGTGCCTACTACGGTGATGAGAAAAACTGGGAGACTTTTCGCAAGGCTGCTTTCGAGGCAGCGCTGACCCGTACTGATGTGGTAGTTCAGCCACGACAGAGCAACACTTGGGGTGCTTTGAGTCTCGACCACGTATATGAATTTATGGGAGGTATGAACCTCGCAGTCCGCAACGTAACCGGTAAGGATCCGGATGCTTATCTCGCCGACTATCGCAACCATAGCAATATGAGAATGCAGGAGGTGAAGGAGGCTATCGGCATCGAGAGCAGAACCACCATCTTCAATCCAGCCTATATCAAGGAGAAGATGAAGGGTGGAGCCAGCAGTGCCAGCACATTCGCCGAAATCGTAACCAATACCTACGGTTGGAATGTGATGAAGCCAAAGGCAATCGACAAGGAGATGTGGGACGAGATATATAATGTGTATGTCAAGGACAAGTACCATCTCGGAACCAAGGAGTTCTTCGACAAGCAGAATCCGGCAGCGCTGATGGAGATGACCGCCGTGATGATGGAGAGTGCCCGCAAGGGAATGTGGAAGGCTACTCCTCAGCAGCTCAAGGACATCGCCAAGCTTCATACCGAGACGGTGAACAAGTATAAGCCTTCATGCTCCGGTTTTGTCTGCGACAATGCCAAGCTGCGCAACTATATCGCCAGCAAGACCGATGCTGCTTCTGCCAAGGAATATCAGCAGAATGTAGAGCAGATCCGCGATGCTAAGGCTGCGAAGAACAGCAGCGACAAGGGTATGGTGATGAAGAAGGAGACGCTGAATGAGGAAGCTCAGAAGACCACCACTGTGGTGAGCGGCATCGTAGTAGGTGTCATCGTCATCGTAGCATTCGTTGTGCTCGCAGTATATTTGCGACGTCGTCGCAAAATGATGAGTGAAGAATAATTCATCACTTAACAGTGAAGAATAATTCAACATTCAACATTTAACATTCAACATTTTAAAAAAAAGTGGAGACATTAGTTTTAGTAATGATGATATTGGTTTGCTTCAGTTTTGTGCTGAAGCAGACCTTCCACGGAGTAAAGGAGATTATGATTATCTCGGTGCTCGTAGCCTTCTTCGTGGGAATGACCTGGCCATTCGCCATTGAGCAGTCGAAGACGCAGATTGCGGCTTGGATAGCCGACCAGAAGCTGATGCTCGATATGGCGGTGCTGCTGAGTATCGACGTGGCACTCACGATGCTTTTCTGTGTGCACCATGTAGATCTGAAGACTTCGGAACATGTGAGTCGCCGCAAATGGGTGTTCTTCATCTTCCTGAAGTACTTCCCGGGTTTGCTGGTTTTCCCAGTGCTTTTCAGCGTTCTGGTGATGACCATCTTCCTGCTTCCCGGCGTATCGTTCCAGGTAGTGGCATGGGTGCTTGCCGTAGTGCTGCTGGTCTTGATACCGGTATTCACTTACGGTTTGAGATGGCTTTTGCCGGAGCGACCAATCCGCTTGGAACTGCTCTTCCTGGTAGAGGTGCTGCTCGGATTGATGGGCATCATCGGTACGGTGAATGGCAGGACAGCGGTGGCAGGATTCAACAGTTTCGATGCCCTCTCGCTTCTCGGCGTCATCGCCATCGTCATCGTAGGAATGGCGATAGGATGGGGCTGCTATCGCATCAAGATGCAGCGCTTATCACAGAAACTGTAAAGGCGCAAGCCCCAACTTAACATTCAACATTCAACATTTAACATTATAAAAAAGATGAATTACATATCAGACGTATTGTTTTGGATTTCCACAGGCATGCTGGTTCCTGTGATTATTTTGTTGATTTTCTTCTTCCTCAGAGCCTTGCTGCTCCTTGGAGGTTTCTTCGGACAGTATCTTGTAAAGCGCAAGTCGGGTGCGGAGATTCGTGAACAGATGAACACCCTGACGCTCGATAACATCGATACCTTGGGCGATCGCTTGCCGAAGAACAAGCAGGCTGTCATCGTTTCCTATATGAAGAAACTCGTGGACAACCGTCAGAGCAAGGCGCATGTGAATCGCATCCTCGACCAGTATGCCCAGTTTGTTGAGAAGGATCTTTCTCTTCCATCTACTCTTCTGAAAATGGGTCCGATGCTCGGTTTGATGGGTACCTTGATTCCGATGGGTCCAGCTCTGGTAGGTCTTTCTACCGGTGATATTGCTTCGATGGCTTACAATATGCAGGTGGCTTTCGCTACCACCGTAGTGGGATTGTTCTCTGCAGGCATCGGTTTTGTAACCAAGCAGACCAAGAACCGCTGGTACACTGAGGATATGAGCAACCTCGAGTTTATGGCAGACCTTTTGGAGGAAAAGTAAAAAGGCTTTTAAAGGTAAAAAGGTAAAAAAGTAAAAAGGTAAAAAAGTTAAGATATATAATTTATGAGACAGAGACGCAGAAATAGGCTTGCGCATGATGGCGAGGATGATGATCCGATGAGCGTAGTGAGCAACCTCTTCGATGTGGCGATGGTGTTTGCCCTCGCCCTGATGGTAGCCCTCGTTTCGCGCTATAATATGACGGAAATGTTCAGCAAGGATAACTTCACGATGGTGAAGAATCCTGGTAAGGAGAATATGGAAATCATTACCAAGGATGGACAGAAGATCAATCGCTATACTCCTTCTGAAGACCAGAGCCAGAAATCTGGCAACAAGGGAAAGAAGGTGGGCATTGCTTACCAGCTGGAGAATGGCGAAATCATCTATGTTCCGGAAGATAAATAATCGGGGATTGCAAATCCCCTCAAACAGAAAATATTATTGTAACTAAAAGAAAAATAAAGAAAAATGAAAAAGTTTAAGACAATGATGGCCATGATGTTGGCTTTGGTTTCTATGTGTGTAGCATTCAGCTCTTGCAGCAGTGATGATGATGATAATGTAGCAGTAGCTGCGGCAAAGGAAATAGCGGATACCTATACCGGTAGTTTGGATATGACCGTAATGGGTGATGCTTCTACATACGATAACCTTACTATGAAGATTGAGGCTGTTGATGATGCTACAGTCAAGGTTACCTTACCTGCTTGTGGCGAGGGCATGATGGCTCTTCCTGCTCTGGAGGTTCCTGCTGTAAAGGTTTCTGGTTCCAATGGTGCTTATGCATTCGCTCAGGAGAACTATGCAGGTACTATTACCGTGAATGGTGCAGAGAAGAAGTACACTGTTACTTTGCAGGGTACATTGAAGGACAAAACCCTGACCGTCAACTATTCTGTGCAGTATGGCAAGATGCCTATGCCAATGATTGGTAAGTTTGTTTGTACAAAATAAGAAGATTGTTGCAGGATAAGCTTTGATATAACTCGATGAAACAAAAAATATTCGCACTATTCCTAATCCTTTGCGGATTGTGCCTGAATTTGAAAGCCGAAACCCAGGGCGATGTCGTGGGTAGGGTGCTCGATGATTCGGGCGCACCTCTGGCGGGTGCCACCGTCCAGATTTTGCATGCAAAGAGTGGGCTAACAACTGATGAAGACGGATATTTCCGCATTCCTTACAGCAAGGATGGAGCGGTGAGAGTGAAGGTGAGCTTTGTGGGCTATCAGACTCAGACTTTCGTACTGAAAGCGGATGAGAGAAAAGGTGAGCAGCATGTGCTTCGTCTTCAACCGGATGCTACAGCCCTCGATCAGGTGGTGGTTACCGCAACCCGAACTCCGAAGGCGCTGAAGGATGCTCCTGTGGTAACCCGTCTGATTACTGCCAATGATATCAAGATTGCCGATGCTACCAATATTCAGGACCTCCTTACCGAGCAGATGCCGGGTCTGGAATTCGGCTATGCCATGAATCAGGAGACTTCTCTCAATATGAATGGTTTTGGTGGAAACGCCGTGCTCTTTCTCGTAGATGGCGAGCGATTGGCTGGTGAAACCATGGATAATGTAGACTACAGTCGTCTGAACTTGGATAATGTGGGGCGTATCGAGATTGTGAAGGGTGCTGCTTCGGCGCTCTATGGCGCCAATGCCGTAGCCGGAGTCATCAATATCATCTCCCGTGAAAATAGCGAGCCTTGGACTGCCAATGTCAACACCCGCTACAACGACTTCAACAAGGAGTGGCGCCACGGCGGAAGCTTCAGCTTTAATGCCGGAAAATGGAATTCGCAGACCAGCATCCAGCGCACCACATCGGATGAGGTTCAGCTTACCAGTCCTTTTGATACAGAATCCAACATCCTCCATATCTATGGTGGAGAGACCTTCAATGTGAAGGAGCGTCTTACCTACAAGCTCTCTGATAAGGTAAAACTGATAGGTCGTGGCGGTTATTTCAATCGTATCAGCAAGCGCAGCAACTATGATGATCATTACATGGATTATTCTGCCGGACTGAAGACCGTGATGAATCTTTCGGAGATTGATAATCTGGAGATTTCTTACGGCTTCGACCAGTATGACAAGGCTCGATATGTGAATGATGAGCGTACTCACGACCACGATTATACCAACCGTCAGAACACCGTCCGTGCCCTCTATTCCCATATCTTCGGCAAGAATACATTGACGGTAGGTGCTGATTTCCTGAACGATTATCTTACCACCTATCAGTTTGAGGATAATGAATCAAAGAATCAGAATTCATGTGATGCCTTCGCCCAGTTCGATTACAATCCTTTGCAGTGGTTGA
This sequence comes from uncultured Prevotella sp., assembly GCA_900557255.1. Next base: position 4,251 of record USSA01000050.1, on the reverse strand, counting down.
ACATCGTGGCAAGTCTTCGTCATGATTACTTCTCTGCATCCAGCCAGCATGCCACTACTGGTCGTCTGGCTCTGATGACCAAGTGGAAGGGTTTCTCCATCCGTGCCAACTATGCCGGCGGATTCCGTGCCCCAACGCTCAAGGAGATGTATATGAACTTTGATATGGCAGGTATGCAGATGATTTACGGTAATCCGGATCTAAAGCCGGAGAAGAGCAACAACTACAACCTGGCGCTGGAGCATACCGGAAGGGTGAAGAATGCTGGCTTCTTTACCGGTCAGTATAGTCTTACCCTGATGGGTTATTATAATAAGTATGATAAGCGCATCACTACCGAGGATTATGCCGATTATACCCCGGGAATCGGTCAGCCGGATGTGGCTTCCCGTTATTGCAACGAGGATGGAGTAGAGGTGAGCGGCATCGACTTCAGTGCCCAGTACCGTTCGGATATGGGACTCGGTGTGAAACTCGACTACAGTTATCTCCATGTGGGTGGCAGAAGTGTAGATTCCCAGTTCTCCCAGCCTCGTCCGCATTCAGCTACCTGGCGTCTCGACTACGACCGTCAGCTCTGTTCGTTCTATCGCATCAATGCCGCTCTGTCAGGCAGATACCTGTCTTCTCCTGATACGAACATCGAGAAGCATGACAGCAGTTATCAGTTGTGGAAGTTCACGCTTCAGCAGCGATTCCTGGATGCCGTCAATCTGAACTTTACGGTAGATAATCTTTTCGGTTATACGCCAAAGAACTATTATTGGAGTTCGGCGATGACCACCGGCCGCACCTTCTCAGTGGGACTTTCGGTTGACATCGACCGTTTCGTAAAGGTATTCTAATAAAAATAGCAGGATGGACCAGTCTTCCATCCTGCTTCTTTTTTATTAATAGCACCGCCCTAACAATATAAAATAGGTAGTTAGGGCGGCGGTATCGCATTTTTTATGTCCTTTTTGGGGAACTGAAACTGTCCCATGTGATAGAAATTAATATCGTTGTAATACCATGAAAAGATGTAAAAACGTTAAATATGAGGGTAAAAATGCACTTTAACGTGAAAAAAATTGTTTTATTAAAGGCTTTTCTATATCTTTGCAGCGCAAATAAGAATAACAAACTTTAAATATGGATAGTCATTCAGTAAGAACTAAAAAAGAAGTCGAAGATTTTCTCCGCCACTTTTTGCCAAAGATGGACGTGCTAGGTATTATCTTTTTGAACCGATCCAAGAATCAAGAAGCATTAAAGATGCTTGGCATAACACCTTCAGCAAGAAAAGAAATCATAAAGAGTATCACCGCTGAAGACTATATTGAAACGGTTTTAGATGAATTTTCCTATGGAGATATGTGGGTGTTTGGTAAAGATTGTGATGGTGTAGATGTTTATGTCAAAATTGCTCTTGGCAAACCAAATACGAATACTATTTGTATTTCTTTCCATACCGCAGAACATCCTTTAAAATATGCATTTAAATAAAGAGGAGGTGATTATGAATAAGCAGATTGTCAACAGTATGAGTAGTCCTTTTACTGGAGGAATGGTGTATCTTGTTGAAGATACTGAGGTTCAGACCTTCCGTAAAGAAAAATACTCTGTTCATGTGCGATATTATGTATGTAAAGATACTGGGGAGCAATTTACATCAGAAGAGCAAGATGAACAGTTGTGTAATGAATTGTATAACCAGTATCGTATTAGGCATGGAATCCCATTTCCTGACGAGATTAGAAAGATTAGAGAGCACTATGGTCTTTCTCATTCTCAGATAACCAAAATTGTTGGATTTGGTCAGAATCAATGGAGCCAATATGAAAATGGAAATTTACCATCTGAGTCAAATGGCAAGAGTATTGCTGCCATAAGAAGTCGTGAAGGTATGCTTTCGATGCTAGAGTCTAGCAGAAATCAATTTGATGAAAGTACATACTCTAGAATTAAGAAGAACATCTTGTGTGCCTCTGATATGGATTGTAACGATGCTCCTTATTTCTATTTTTATGGAAATTCTAAAAGAGGGGTAAATAATGGATATTCAGAAATGAATCCAAACAAATTGCAGTGTATGGTACAACTTATTGTAAGCAAGGAAAAAAATGGTGTGCCAAAGACAAAGCTCAATAAAGAAATGTATTATGTAGATTTCTATAGTTATAAGAAATATGGGCGTTCCATCAGTGGGCTGGCATATCGTGCAATCCAATATGGTCCTGTACCTGAACATTATGAGACTGTATATGATCATGTGCAAGGTTTGATAAAAAAAAGCATTGAAACAAGTGCAGACTTTGAATATGACTTGCTTTTTTGCGATTCACCTGACACATCGGCATTAAGTAAAGAAGACATTAATGTTATCAATCAAGTTATGTCTGTTCTTGTTGATATGAAAAGAGCAGATGTTGTAGCTTTAAGTCATAAGGAAAATGGATGGATTAACAACAAAGACCATCATAATATAATACCTTATGATGAAGCATATAGTTTAAAAGCTTTTTAAGTATTGAAATATCAAAGAAAGGAGTAGTGCTTTGCATTTGCTCCTTTTTTTCGATCTAATGCCCTAATCCCCAAAATAGGTATAAATTTTGGGATTAGGGCGATTTTCCTTATTTTGCCTAGAAGAAGATCTTCTTCATTTTCTTCAAGAATTCCTTGGTGATAGGGAAGCCGGAGGCATCACCTATTACGGAGTCGGTATGGCAGAAGGGACATTCGGCTGTAGGCGGCTCATCAGGGAGGTAATCCGTGATTTCAGATGGCGAGAAGATTTCGCCGCAGAAGAAACAACCGCACTTTTCAGACTTCTCTATCTGTTCCTTGTTGCTGAAACTGCAATCGTGAGCTTGGCGGAAGATCCTGTCTTTCTCCTCCTCTTCTTTCTGCTTTTTCTCAGCCTTTTCCAGATAACCCTTGAATCGTCTCTCAAGATAGAGCGGCACATGATAGTGAGGGGCGAAGACATGCAGCGACGGAACGTGGTCGTGGTATTCGTAGCCGGGACCATCTATCACGGTATAGCTGTCATCCGTCTCATCATATGGCAGTTTATCCAATCCCCTTTTATCCTTGGCAGCCTGGTTTCTCTCCCAGATCCATTCGGTGGTAAGCGGAGTTCCGACAACGATGGCAAGTTTCACCTCATCGCCACGATATACTTCCACGATGTCACCTTTCTGGAATCTAATCTGTTCTGCGTTTCTGCCTCGGAAGGTCTCGTCAGGATGATGGTTGTATGCAGGCAAATCGCAGACTCCGGGATAGTAAATGCTGAAACGCGAACAGCAGTAAGACCGGTCGATCAGTTTTCCTTCCCCATCATACATCCTTTCCGAAAGACATTCACGGTCGTAGTGCAACAGTCCCATTGGAATCTCCGAGATATAATAGCAGAAGGTATCCAGCGGATAGTCGTCTTCCTCCTTCATCTTCTTGCGGTACTGGACATCCTGGTGCATCAGTCTCTCTGCCTCCTCCAAAGTTGTGGTGAAGGCTTGCGGACAATAGGTATTCACCTTATATTTCGGATAATGTGAACGCTTCTTCTCCTCCAGCTCTTCCGTTTCTAAAACTTCGAGCTTGAAGATGGCAGGAACATCCCGATGCTGTGGATGTTCAGCCAATTGCTTGAATTCTTCGTATGTCATGGGATGGTTATTTTAAGAATTTATGAAACTTGAGAATCTGAGGTCTAAGTTCAGGTATTCTGATGCCTTCAGAGTCTTTGCCTTCTTGATTGTTAAGATTCCTTTTGGTGATAGTTTTATGAATTTTCAGTTTTCTCATGTCCGACTTGCCGTTAGCTTTATGGTTCCACCAAGGCTTGGGATATGCATGTCTTTTTTTGTATCTCGTGCCATCGCAGTTCTGGATAAAGATTTCCAATACTAATCCATCCATTTGACAATCATGCGGAATGTTGACGGCACGTCTTTGGATATCCATTTCGTAGAAGATACTTCCGTCCTTTTTGCAGAGCACGATGTCCAGATAGTCTGGCATATCAGGTATAGTTCCAGGCTCTGACATTTGTGGTTGAAACTCCCCAAACTCTTCCTTCACATACTCGAATAGTCCCCGAGTATATTTTTCGATATCCACCCCTACATATCGAGTATAGGTGTATTTGATGATACATATAGACATTTTATTTGCCATTTTATTCTTTCTTTTTGGTTATACCTTTATAATAACCCGTTGGCGGAATTAATTTAGCGCATACTTAACCCTGCCAATCGGTCTGTT
>USSA01000049.1 GCA_900557255.1 uncultured Prevotella sp. | reverse complement strand
CTATCAGCTACATTGATGACTTGGATACAGGCAAGCGCTACAACTTCGGTGAGAAACCAGGTCCTATCTCAAAGCACCTGTATGATACGCTTCGCGGAATCCAGTATGGTACTATTGAGGACAAGCATGGTTGGACAACTGTAGTTATTGAGTAATCAATGACTTCTTTATTGCGTAAAAACCAATATTAGAAATATAATTATGATCAGGGCACTTTGAGGAGTTCACGCTCCTTGGAGTGCTTTTTTTATGTCTTTTTATGCCTGGGGGTTAACAGAGTTAACAGTTAACAGCTGTTTTTTCGATACTCCCCCTCGCGCGTACCTTATTATAATATAATATATATATACTTATTTTTATATGTGTGTGGGGGGTACCATGCATTTTTGGGGTGTTAACTGTTAACCTGTTAACCACTCGCTCTTTTTTCCCGTCTCTGTGCTTTGCGGGGCATAAGTCATAGAGTTGCAGGGGAAGAAGCTATGAGTTAGGATTCTTAACACATTTCAGCATCATAAAAGCCTCATGAAAAGCTACGTAAAAACCTCATGACAGCCCTCATTTAAGCCTCTGCCCCGGCATCATTTAAGCCTCTGCCCCGGCATCATTTAAGCCTCTGCCCGGTCTTCATTTATGCCTCAGCCCGATCTTCATTTAAGCCTGAAAAACTGCAGAAAAGCCTCTTATTTTGCAACTGGGAATACGTAATATTCTCTGTCTACATCGTAATCCAGAACCCACTGGTCAATCATCACATTATCGTCTAAAGCCTTGATGGTTACGTTGTGGCTGCCACCAGGCAGCGTAACGTAGAAGCTCTTCAGCGTCTGGCCGCGCCACAGGTCAAACTGCCAGTCCTTTGAGTTGTAAACCTCCTTCAACTGGCAGATTACCGGTTCGCCACGGTCTATGCTCACACTCACCCTCATATCCTTTACAGCGTTTAGGAAGCAAGGAATAACGGCGATGGTGAAACGCGCATCACCGCTCTTGTCGCAGTAGAAATCATAGCTCAGACTGGCTCCTTTCGGTAATTTCACAGCCTTGCCGCTGTGACCTAACAGCGGACGGACGGTAATCTTCTCGGCTCCTTTTACGGCAGCCTGGGCAAGCGGCGATTCGGTAGCCTCGCTCCATTTGTAGGCATTCTTGGCAATGATGTCGCCGGTAACTGCAGAGAGCGGCTTGAGATCGTTGCTGCGGTCGAAGGCATCTGCTTTCAGTCGCTTGATGTCGGCAGCCGGGAGTGTGCCCGGAATCTGCGGAGCCTGCATCTCTGCACCGTTGGTAAGAATGAAATCCTTCCATTTGCCGTTTCTGATGTGACTATAGTAGGCATTGAGCTGCTTCAGTTTGTTGTAAGCATCGATGCTCACAGCCGCTGCAGCCTTCGCCTCATCGTCTTTATTAAACAGTCCCGGACGGGAGATGTATCTTGCTTCCTGTGCCTCCAGCTCCTTTTCGGCTACTAAGGCAGCCAGGAATATCGGATATTTCACTACCTCGAAGAAACCGTCTTTCTGGTTCTGAGGCAGCATGCGTTCGATGGATTCAGTTTTCGCCTTCAACAGGTCGTAGCGGTAGAGAAAACGCTCCAGTTCGTTGCCGAATTCGCCTGAATGAAACTCAGTATCGCCGTAAGGCATCGCCATATAAGCGGAATGGCGGATGCTGGTAAGGCGGTAATATTCTTCCATCAGAGGCATGATTTTCTTGCCCGTAATGGCGCCAAAGAATGCGTTGAGAGAGTTCTGGATATACGTCTTGCAACCTGCTTTCAGGGCGTTTTTATTCCACGCCAGGTTCATCATCATGGCTAGTTGGAAGGTTGACTGTTTCGGATTGGTAATGTTGGCTATCCAGGCACAGTCTTCGTCGTTGTGAGCCTCAGAATGGTGTGATTTGCCGCGCTGGGCATTCTTGCTCTCCAGATAATCCTTGCTGTTGAGCATTTCGAGCAGCAGGCCCGGCGAGAGGTTGCTCATCTCCATCTGTGCATCCGAGCATACCAGCTTCACATTCTCAATGGTTTGGCGGTGTTTCTTCTTGTGCTTCTTGCCCACGAACTCCGTCACCTTGTAGTTTTCCGCCACGCAGATGTCGAAACTGTCTACCACAGCCTTGTTGTAAGCAGCCTCGTGTTTGCCGTCTACCTGCCACAGCGTATTGGCTCTCAGGCGCAGCATCAATCGGGCGATTCGGCTGTAGTTCTGCGGTTTCATCCACTGGCTGTTGTTCAGGGCAAGTCCTCTGAATTCTATTCTCGGAACCTCTATCCACTGCTGGTCTACGGGTGTGTAGAGACTCTTGCGCTGAGCAGGCTGCAAGTCGTTCCATGCCGCCAGAGGCGAAACGCCAGCCAGCTCAGAGAGTTTCATGATGGCGTAAGCCGTTCCGCGGGCGTTGCTTCCGATAACGATGAGTTTCCCTTTCCTCGTACCGATGTAGAAAGCATCCTTTGCGGTGATAATAAGATGCAGCGGCGCACCGAGTTTTTCTACTGCCGAAAACTCTTTGTTGGTGAGCTGGTCGAGCTGGTAAATCTGTATCGGAGCACCTGATTTTTCTTTCGCATCGAATCCGGTTACGGCTTTCATATCGCCCGCAAACTCCTTGAGGGCAATTTTTACTACGGGCGAAATGATAGAGTTGGTGGTATAAGATACTCTTCCGTAGCCGTCGGTCCAGTAAACGTTGGGTGCTGCGGTCTGAGTTTCCGTCTTCTTCACTTTGGTTTCGGTCAGCGCGTTGGCATTCAGGCTAGAGAAGCAGGCCAGAGCCAAGGCTACGCCTAATATAATCTTTTTATATTTCATTTTTCTTCCGTTTTTGTCTGTTCGGTTGTAGATTCGCTTTTTGCTGAAACTACACATTTCTGCAATTTGCAAAGATACATAAAAGTGTTTAATATCTGAAATTATTTAGTTTTTATTTGCTTATTACATTATTTATTGTTACTTTTGCACAAGACATAATTAAAAATGATGACATTAGCACAGTTTAAAAAAGAAGGAACTATGGTATTCAAGTCGAAAATTGATATGTGGTTGGTCATATTTTGCTTTGGTTTCTCAACCATTGCCATAATTCCTATTCTCTTTATTGATTTTAATAGTTGGAATTTGATACTGCCAACTTTATTATTTGTATTTTTAGCTGATATTTTTTGTAATACCAAGTATGTTGTGTCTAATCACATACTTATAGTCAAGTGTGGCTCATTTTTTAGGGCTAAATATGATATAAAAAAAATAAAGCAAATCAAGGAATCTCATAGCTGGGAAAGTGCTCCGGCATTGTCGTTATCTCGGATAAGAATCTTATTTGTTGATGGGAAAAGTATTTTAATTTCACCAAAAGACAGGTCTCAATTTTTGGACTTATTATATTCCGTAAACGATAAAATAAAGATGTAGAGATGGCAAAGCGGTGCCTTGGGCGTTTAATATCTGAAATTATTTAGTTTTTATTTGCTTATTACATTATTTATTGTTACTTTTGCACCAAATAAATAAAAAGAAATGATGACATTATATCCAAAATTGATTGAAGAGGCGCTTGCTACGGTGATTTATCCAGGCACCAAGAAGAACCTCATAGAGAGCGAGATGCTGGCAGATACGCCTAGCATCAATGGTATGAAGGTGAAGGTGGTTCTTCTCTTTCCTCGTGATACGGATCCTTTCCTCAAGAGTACGGTGAAGGCGGCTGAGGCTGCCATCCATTATCATATTTCGAAAGATGTAGAGGTGGAAATCGTTACTGAGTTCAAGTCGGCTCCTCGTCCTGAGGTGGGAAAGATGCTGCCACAGGTGAAGAACGTCATCGCTGTGAGCTCTGGTAAGGGTGGAGTAGGCAAGAGTACCGTTTCTGCCAATCTCGCTATCGCCCTGGCTAAGTTGGGCTACAAGGTGGGCTTGCTCGATACGGATATCTTCGGTCCTTCCATGCCTAAGATGTTCGGTGTGGAGGAGGAGCGTCCTTATTCTGTTCACAAGGACGGCAGAGACCTCATCGAACCTGTCGAAAAATATGGCGTGAAGCTCCTGAGTATCGGTTTCTTCGTAAGTCCTACTACTGCTACTCTGTGGCGCGGCGGAATGGCTTGTTCTGCCCTGAAGCAGCTGATTGCTGATGCAGACTGGGGTGAGTTGGATTACTTTATCCTCGATACGCCTCCTGGCACAAGCGATATTCATCTTACGCTGCTCCAGACGCTTTCCATTACGGGTGCAGTTATCGTAAGTACGCCTCAGCAGGTGGCGCTTGCCGATGCGAGAAAGGGTATTGACATGTATCAGAATGATAAGGTGAATGTGCCTATCCTCGGACTTATCGAGAATATGGCTTACTTTACGCCTGCCGAGCTGCCGGAGAACAAGTATTATATCTTTGGTAAGGAGGGTTGCAAGAACCTCGCCAAGGAAATGAATGTGCCTCTGCTCGCCCAGATTCCTATCGTTCAGAGCATCTGCGAGGGTGGTGATGATGGTGCGCCTGCTGCTACCAAGGTTGATTCCATTACCGGTCAGGCTTTCCTCAGCCTTGCCCAAAGCGTTGTAATGGTGGTGAACCGCAGAAATGCCGAGAAGGCTCCAACCAAGATTGTTAGTACACACTAAGTAGTAAATATCCTATTTGATAAGGGTATAAAATAAAAAGCTAGGATTGCCCTCAAGCAGTCCTAGCTTTTTTTTATCAGAGGAGTTAACAGGTTAACAGTTAACAGCTGTTTTTTGCATGGTCACCCCCGAAATTATTCATTGTACGTTATCCATTCTCCACGATTTCTTCCACCTCATCCTCTTCTTCTGCTACTTCGGCAGTAAGGTTTACCTTGAGTCTTGCCGATCTCAGTTGCTGCCTGAAAACCAGGCAGGTAGTCAGGAAATAGACACCCGTTTGTATCCAGAGTGCTCTGAATTCCGGCAGAATATCTGAAAGCGAAGCACCCATACTGCTGATTCTGAGGAACCCGCGGATGCCGAAAGTGGATGGGAAAACCCACGCAAATCCTTGCCAAAAGCCCGGAATATTGCTCAGTGGCCATGATACTCCCGTCATAAAAAGCAACGGAACGGAGGTAAATACCACCAGAAGCATCACATTTTCACGATATCTTACCAGACACGACAGCATCAGACCGAAGAAAACGCACGAAAGAATGTAAGGAAGGAGGAAACCGAGAATAGTTGTCCACGTTACCATACTTACAAAACTGAATAGCTTGGGAACTACCAGCGTAAGATACATTCCCATCACGGCATAAACCATGAAATAAACCAATGCCTTGCCTAAAACAATGCGGAAAATACCGCCATAATGCTCGCTTACCGGTATGAGTTCGCGGTTTCTGTTGAGTTCTCTCGAAGTTCCCGCTGCCATTCCTATGCCCAGCAGCATCGTCTGCTGCAGGATAAGAACCAGCACGGCTGGCAAAATGGCATTTCCGTAACCTCCTGTCGTGTTGAATATCGGAACCTCATCAAAGGCGAGCGGCTCGGTGGTAATCTCATCGTCTCTATCCGTAAATCCTCCAGCCTGTGTTATCTGGATGCCCGAGTTGATGTGGCCGGCTACGGCCTGCGAGGTCTGATAAATCGCCTTATAGGTCAGCATCAGACTCATATCGCAGTAAACTCCCACATGCGCCTGTTCGCCCCGGTTCAGCTTCGTATCGAAGTCGGCAGGGAAGTAAAGGATTCCGTGAACTGCCTGCCTGCGCACCAGTTCCTTCGCCTCGTCCAGACTGTTGCAGTAATAGGTAGCCTTGGCATCTGGTGAAGCATCATAATCGCGGATAAACTCGCGAGAACTGTGACTGTGGCTCAGGTCCACAATCGCTGTATCCACTTCTCTCACCACCTCGTTGTTGTAAATCCATGAGTAGAGCAGCGGATAACCCAGCGGCACCAGAATGCAGAAGATGAGCACACCCTCATCGCGGAAAACATTGCGCATTTCCGTCTTCCAGATGTAGCACATATCCCAGATGCCATTGATAATCTTATATAATAAACTACTTTTCTTCATTATGGTAGGTATTTATATACTAGCATTGCCTTCTTGATGTTCCAGACAGTGAGCATCGGCAGGGCACAGAACAGCACCATTGCACCCCAGTGGAGCACAGCATCGCCCATAGGGAAACCATTGAAGATGTTCATCTGGTAAATCATGTAATAGTGGCGCATCGGGAAAAGCTGGCCGATAGACTGGATCGGAGAATCCATCGAGAAGAGCGGATAGGTGGCTCCGCAGATGGAGAAACTCACCACGCCCCACAACGAACAGATACTCATCGACATGCGCAATGAAGGCATCAATCCGAAGGCAAAGATGCCGAAACACTGGCAGGAGAGTACGCTCAGAACGCCTAACAGGATGATAGGCAGCGCGCCGCCCGGATGAGGAAACTGTAATACATAATAGATGTAGAATTCGAACAGCAGGAAGATGCTCAGGAAGAGGAGCGTCTGTGGCAGCATCTTACCCGCAATGGCGAGATAAGGATTGTTGCCTGCCATCCGCATCCAGTCTCTTGCCCGGTTGAACTTCAGTTCCGTACCTATAGAATAAGGTGTAATCAGGAAGATGAACAGCATGATGAGTCCCGGCACCATTACGCTCGAAAGATAATAGTTGTAGTTGGCGTATGGGTTACCTATCATGTGCAGGTCTACGGCGATAGGCTGCAGGAAGGTCATGATTTCATCGTTCGTCTTTCCCAGCGCCGAAAGTTTCGCCATTCCTGCTGCCGCACCTCCCAGGGTAGAGATGGTTTTCAGATCGCGGAAGAGCAGGGAGCCGGCTGCCAGCGATACGCTGCTGTAATAGAATGAAATCTTAGGCTGCTTCTGGGCCATCAGGCCTGCCTCCGTTCCGTCAGGAATCAGCAGGAAGGCGTAGATTTCGTTCTTCTGGATAGCATGTCTTGCCTCTGCCATGTTCTCATAATGGGCCACTACCTTGGTGGTCTGGAAGGCATCGAGCTTATGCACCAGCTGGCGCGATGTGGCGGAGTTGTCCTGATCTACTATGCCCACAGGCATGTCGGTAGGCACTCCTCCCTTCATCAGCGTGGTGAAGAAAATCACCACCACGATGGGGAAGATGACCATGCAGAAGAGATAAATGGGATTCTTCCACATGATGCCGCATTCTCTGAGGGCTATATGATATAATTTCTTAAACATAGAACTTTAAAGGTTGAACTTTGAACAGAACAAACAGCATGGATTTTATTTAATAAAACAATAGAATTCTTCACTCTTCACTCTTCGTTCTTCACTTAATTATCAAAGACATTCCCGGGCGCAATCCCTCAATCTTTGTGATAGGACGGGCCTTCACCTCGAATGTCTTGCGGTCGTAGTCGCCATTATCCTTGGTTGCCTTCCAGGTAGCGTAAGAGCCCTGGTCTTTCAGGTAGTAAACCTTCATCTTGATGTCCTTGTTGAAGGCTGGAACGTAAGCGGTGAACTCATCGCCCTTGTTCAGACCCTTGAGATGATCTTCGCGAACATTGAAGGTTCCCCACATATCGCTCATGATAGAGATGCTCATGATAGGAGAGCCGAGGCCTACCAGCTCGCCTACCTTAGGATAGACATTGCTAACCTCGCCCTCGCACTGGGCAATCTGAACGGTCTCTTTCAGAAGATTCTTCACTACATCCACAGCGCTCTTCGAAGCCTGGGTGTTGTTGGCAGCCATGCGCTTCTCCTGTTCGCGGGCTCCATTCTTCGCCATATCGTACTGACTTCTGGCTGCAGCCACCTGAGCCTCTGTAGCCTTATAGGCTGCGTAAGCCTCATCTCGTTTCTGACCGCTGATTACGCCCTCGTTGAAGAGGTTTTGCATGCGGTCGTAAGTTTTCTTGGCGATGGTTGCGGCAGCTTCAGCCTGCTGAACCAACTGGTAAGCACCCTGAATCTGCTCCTTGCGTGCACCGGCATCCGTCAGGTCCTTCATCGCCTCGGTTGCAGCGTTGGTAGCCTGGAGCATCTGTTCCTGCGATTTCATTTCCGGCACTTCGAGGATGGCGAGCGTATCGCCCACATGAACGTAATCGCCTTCCTGAACGCGGAGCTCTACTATGCGTCCCGGCAGTTTGCAGGATACTCTGTATTCTGATACTTCTACCTCGCCCTGAATGGTGTCATCCTTCTGTTCCAGGGTGAAGAAACCGATGACGCCTACGAGAATGACTACTGCTGTAAAACCGATTACAGCGAGCAATATGTTGTTATGCTGTGATTTCTTAGGCATTTGCTTAATCTGAATTTAAATTTGTTATTATTATTACTGCAGGATACCGAGCGCCTTGTTCAGCCCAACCTGAGTCAGCTTCACGTCGATTTCTGCATCAATCTTCTGGCTCTGTGCTTTCTGCCAGGCAGTCTGTGCAGCCATCACGTCGGTAACCTCCATCACTCCTTCCTTGAAACCGAGGTTGGCGCATCTCAGGTTCTCATCTGCACTGGCGATGTTCTTCATTGCCATGTTGAGCTTCTTCTGGGCTTCCTTTACCTTAAACTGGCTTTGGGTAATCTGCAGGTGAATCTTCTCTCTCGTATCATCCAGGTTCATCTGGGCGATATTGCTGGCAGCCTTGGCGGCTCTCACCTTGTAGGCGCCGTCGAACCAGTTCCATACCGGAATATGAACCATCACGCCTACGTTCCAGACTCCGGTAAACTTCTTCTGGAAACCATTGAATACGTTCGGGTTCGAAATCATGTAGCCACCTGTCAGCATGACGTGAGGCAGATTGATGGCGCGAACCATATTGGTAGCTTCTTTAGAGATGTCGAGCGCATTCTGCAGCATGCGGAGTTCCGGACGGGTGTTCATCGCCGAATCCTGAGCTGCCACTCTCTGCTGCTCGGTGTCAACTGGAGTTCCTGATAAAGCCAGGGTTTCCTTATCTTCATCGGCAAGTGTGATTTCCTGGTTCATCGGAATGCCGCAGAGCTGACAGAGCAGCATCTTCGACAGGGCGAGTCCGTCTTCTGCCTGGGTAATCTGCATCTCAGCTTCGTTCACTTTCACGTCTACTTTCAGACCGTCTGCCTTGGTGGCAACACCCTGCTGAATCATCTTATGAACATCCTCGTTCAGTTTCTTTACGAGGTCGCGGTAGCTGATGGCGAGTTTCTGCTTCTGCTTCAGCGAAACGGCGAGCCAGTAAGCCTGGTCTATGCTGTAGAGCGTGCTCTGGGTCTGCTGGTCGAGATCATTCTCTGCAATCTGCTCTCCGATGTCGGCAATCTTGTTGGCTGCAATGATGGCTCCACCCATATAGATAGGTTGGCGAACCATCACGCTTCCTGCCCAGATATTGCGGGTGTCGGTGCGGAAAGCATCTACCAGTTTCTCTCCCAGCGCATTGCCTTGCTGCTGCAGGGGTCCCAGTTTCTCATTCAGCAGTCCGCCTATCTGCTGCGCTATCTCCGGGGTAATCATTCCCTGACTTACAAGTTGGCTCATCAGATTGCTGGCTCCTCCCGATATTCCTCCGGTAACGGTAGAGCCGATATTGCTGAATGTTGATTTCTGACCGTCGTTCAGCAGCGAAATCTCCCTGCTGAACCATTCGTAACCGCCTAAAGCATCTACTTTAGGAAGATATTTGGTACGTGCCGATTTCTTCATGTTGTACGCCACGTCTTTCTTGAGCTTCGAGGCATTGAGCTGCTTGTTGTTGCGCAGCGCCATGGCACGGCAACTGTCAAGGCTCAGCGTTTGTGCCTGAGCCCCGGCAGGAATCAATGCTCCCATCAGCATGATAAGAGTTATATATTTTTTCATCCTTTGTTTATAATATTATATAATATTGGATGCAAATTTATGGAATTATTCTTAAATGACAAAGAAATTTTGTTTATCAAATCTTTAAGAATCAAAAAATATATTGCATTGTAGAAAAATAGAACATACCTTCTGGTTTTCTGTAATCCCTTAATCGTCTGTTTCTTAGAAATTCACCCGTTCTGTCTCTCCCCAGGTAGGGTCTACGGTAATGCCTATTCCACCACCCGTACTGTCGTCTCCGCCACCGAATCCGTCAGCAATGGAAATCTCGGTATAGGCTGTTTTGTTCTGATGGATTTTCAAATCGGCTTTTTCAAAACTCTTTACCACCTTTGCATCGGCATCCAGAAAGCTGATACTCATCTTGATGTTCTTCTCTTCTTCATGTGGGAAGGTGTAGACGGTAAAGTCTCTGTCGCCATCTTTCATACTGAAATTCTCGGTCTGACGGCTGTTCACGCAGCCGAATCCGGTGGTTGCATCCAGGGTGCTGCTGCCGCCGGTATAATAGAACTTGATGCTCCTGATTTCTTCGGGAATGGTTTCGTCGGTAATATGTAACTTGAAGGCGCCAACTGCTCGCCTCAGGTTGATGTCGGAGGTGGCTCCGTCTGCCGTTACGCTCAACCTGCCGTAATAATAGAAGGTGTCGGTAAGCTTGTTGCTCGCAAACTTTACTTTCTCGGGTGCGCTGATAGAGCAGTTTCCCTTTCCGTTATGGGCAATCACCACCAGTCGGTATTCTCCTTCGTCCAGACTTACATAGGCTGTTCCGAAGCCATTGTCTGTTGAAAGCTGGTTCACCGTCTCCAGTTTCTCCTCTCCGTCAAAGATGGCAAGTGTCAGTCTGGAGCACACATCACCCAGGGCAATCTGCTTGTCGGCAGCTTTGGTTGTCATCAGACTTGTGCCTTCTATTTTCTGCACATGGATAGTTACATTGGCGTTTGCCTCACGTGATTTTCCGGTTGTTTCGTCAATCGAAAACTTCTCACATGAAGTAAGCGTCGCTACAAGCATCAGCAACAGGGATGCCAGTAACCGATAGGGCTTCTTACTCATAATAGTTCTTATTTACTAGTTGCTCTATGCGTTATCTCGGAGTTTCCTTGGGCATAAAGATGTGGCAAATATACGTTTTTTCTCTTTTCGATGCAAGTAAAATCTAATAAATCTTTATATTTTTTGTCATTTATCTGTTTTTTCGTAATTTTGCATCGGTTTTTCTGTACTTACAGAGCCGATTTTGCATTATATATATAATAAGGTATAGAAGATATTGGTATGGATAAGAAGATAAAAGCATTGTTTTTCGATATTGACGGCACCCTGGTGAGTTTCAAGACCCACAAGATTCCGCAGAGCACGGTAGATGCCTTGGAGCAGGCTAAGAAGAATGGGGTAGAGGTGTATATTTCTACCGGTCGTCCGCAACTCATCATCAACAACCTCGGTCAGATAGAACATCTCATCGACGGTTACATCACCACCAATGGAGCCCGCTGTTTTGTAGGCGATAAGGTGGTGAGCCAGCACGCCATCCTTCCTGAAGATGTAAAGAAGATTATCGAGGCAGCCGACCGTGATGATTATCCGGCAATCGTCGTAGGAGAGCATCATCTCGCTATTCATCATTATACTGACGAGGTTTATGAAGTCTTTGCCAAGGGACTGGGGGTGGATTGTGAAATCTTCCTGACCGATGTGAATGAACTGGGAGATGAGCAGGTTCTGCAGGTTACTCCTTTCTGTTCGGTAGAGCAGGAGGCGCTCCTGATGCCTACGCTTAGCAACTGCACCTCGGGCAGATGGCATCCTGCCTTTACGGATATTACGGCAGCCGACGCGGATAAGGGCAAGGGCTTGCATGCAATGGCTGATTATCTGGGTTTGAACATAGATGAAACCATGGCTTTCGGCGATGGCGGCAATGATATTTCCATTATCCGGGAGGCTGGTGTTGGTGTTGCGATGGGCAATGCGGGAGATAATCTCAAGCAGGTAGCCGATTACATTACGACTCATGTGGATGAAGGTGGTGTTAAGAATGCGCTCCTCCATTTTGGCGTGATTTAAATTCCCGCGCGTTATTGACTCTTTTTTTCATAACTCCCTATATATAATAAGGTGTAATCTTGATGAAGCCTTTTTGATAGGCGAGTTTCATTTTAATAAAATAATAAAGGCAAACGTGTCATTTGTTGTAGCAAATGGCGTGTTTGCCTTTCTGTTTTTAAAACTTCCCTTTTGTACCCAGTTTCTTCTCGTTATTTACTTTTTGGGGGAATAAATACTAAAACTGCTTACGAAAAGTAATAAAATATGCGAAAAATATACATAAAGTACCATAAAGTTGGTATTTTATATCAAATTGTTTGCTAAAAATTTGTTTAATTAGCAAAAAGTATGTATCTTTGCACCCGATATTTGTAAGTTGTTTAATTTTTAAGAGAGAGAATTATGGTAAAAAGACTGACCATGCTCATGGGGGGGCTAGTTCTTTCAACAGGAATAGCCCTCGCTCAAACTACTGTTACAGGTAAGGTTGTTTCTCAGGAAGATGGTGAGCCAGTGATTGGCGCATCTGTAAGAATTGTAGGAACTAAGACTGGAACAGCGACTGATGTCGATGGTAATTTTACGCTTCCTAATGCCAGCAAGGATGCTGTCTTAGAAATCAGTTACCTCGGCATGCAGACAAAAACTATGAAAGCATCTGCTAAGATGAAGATCATTTTGGCTTCTGATGCAAGAAATCTTGACGAGGTAGTTGTTACTGCCTTGGGTATGAAACGTTCAGAGAAAACTTTGGGTTATGCTGCCAGTACAGCCAACGCTTCTGAGTTGACTGTGGCTAAGTCTGGTTCCCTGATGAGTGGTCTTCAGGGTAAGATGGCTGGTGTGCAGATTTCTGGTGGTGGTGTTACAGGTACCTCTCAGAAAGTCGTAATTCGTGGTATTTCTTCTGTTTCTAGCAACAACCCATTGTATATTGTTGATGGTGTGCCTATCAACAATGACCGTTTGGGTGATAACTCTGTTGACTTTGGTAGTGGTGCAGGCGACATCAACCCAGAGGATATTGAATCGGTAACTGTATTGAAGGGTGCTTCTGCTACTGCTCTTTATGGTTCCCGTGCAGCCAATGGTGTTATTATGATTACTACAAAGAAGCCACAGGGTGATAAGAAGGCTTCTATCACTTACGATGGTTCTTTGACATTTACTGATGTGCTTCGTGTGCCAATGACTCAGAATCTCTTTGGTCAAGGTTGGGGTTCCTGGTCTAATGAGGAGAACGGTTCTTGGGGACCTCGTCTCGATGGTCGTGAGCATTGGTATGGTTCTACCGGTCTTTCTAATGGCGAGACTTTAACCAAGCCTTTTTCTTATGTTAAGAACAATATCCGTGACTTCTATCAGGTAGGTAAGGAATGGAATAACAACGTATCTCTCCGCTATGGTGATGAGAAAGTAGGTATTGTTGCATCTTATGGTAATGTAAGTTCTAATGGTATTACTCCTAATGATGGTGATACATATCATCGTAATACCTTCTCACTCCGTGGTTACGCCAATATCGACAGATTCCATCTTGACATGTCCCTGAACTATGTTCGCAAGGATATGCGCCGTTCTCGTGATATGTATATGGAGTTGCTTCAGGGTGCTTCTGATGTTCGTTTCACAGATATGAAGGATTACAACCTTGAGCGTAACAATGTAGATAACTACTATACATTGTATGCTACCAACCCGTATTATATGGTAGATAACTACTATTCTACTTACCAGGACGACCGTATTTATGGTAAGCTGGAGTTGTCATACGATATTACCAAGGATATCAAGGTAATTGGCCGTTTCGGTGGTGATTATACCAATTATAAGACCGAGCGCATCGAACCACGTATTCTTTATACCGAGGGTTCTTATCAGGCAAATGGTAATGGTACAACTGTAGGTAACCAGGGTTACTATTCTAAGTATCGTTCTCAGCGTGGACAGATTGACGCAAGCCTCTTGCTGACCGGTAATCATACTTTCGGTGATTTCTCGGTAGGTGCAACCTTAGGTTGGAACTTGAACCAGAGAAACTATGATACTGTAGGTGGTTATAATGAGCAGTTGGAAATTCCTGGATGGAATTCCTTGGATAATACAATTTCCAATTCTCTTACTGATGCAACTTCATGGAAAAGAAGATTGATTGGACTTTTGGGACAGGTAGAGCTTGGTTATAAGGATTGGGCCTTCTTGAACCTTTCTGCCCGTAACGACTGGTCTTCTACACTTCCTGTTGGTAATAACAGTTTCTTCTATGGCGGTGCCAATGTATCTGTACTTCTGAACCAGGCTATTCCTGCATTGAAGAATATCAAGCAGATCGACTTGTTGAAGGTTCGTGCAGCTATAGGTCAGACTGGTAATGATGCTGATGTATATATGACTAATTCATATTATCGTCCATTCCAGTCTTATTATACATATTTGCCAATTTCTGGTGTGTTAGGTCTGACAGAATATAACCGTTTGCCAAATACAAACTTGAAACCAGAGATTACAACTGAGTATGAACTTGGTTTGAGCGGTACATTCTTCGGTAACCGTTTGAGTTTCGATGTTGCTTACTATGATCGTATAACCAAGAATCAGATTATCTCAGCTACTTTGGCGCCTGAGACAGGTTATACTACGAACACCCGTAATGTGGGTAAGCTTCAGAACAAGGGTGTCGAGGCAATGATCAATGTTACCCCTATCCGTACCAAGGACTGGGAGTGGAGCGTAGGTGCTACATTCTCAAAAAACTGGAGCAAGGTGAAGGAACTTTGGGATGGTCTTGATGAATATACCATTCCTGTAGGTACTACAATTACTAGTTTGTATTCTTCTATGCGTGGTGTATCTTACGTATTGAAGGTTGGTGAGCCTATCGGTATCTTCAAGTTGCCTGCAACAGAGAAGGTGACAGATAAGAATAGTCAGTATTATGGCTATAAGGTGGTAGACAACAATGGTTTCTTAAAGTCAAGTTCTACGGAATATGATTATCTCGGCTCTTCTCAGCCTGATTTCGTAATGGGCTTCACCACACACTTAAAGTGGAAAAACTTGACCCTTGCAGCTACTGGCGACTGGCATAAGGGTGGATTTATGTATTCTGAGACATCTTATATCACTCACTTCAATGGTAACTCTACAGAGACAGTATTCAATGAGCGTGATGCGTTTATCTATCCTCATTCTGTAAAGGTTGTTGGTGGACAGTATGTTGAGAATAATATCCCTGTTAGTTCAGAGAAGATGAATTATGCTCAGGGTAACTATAGTTACAACCCGGAGGTGCGTCGTGATTTCGTTGTAAGCCGTTCTTACTTCAAACTTCGTGAGTTGGCTTTGACATACGATTTCCCTAAGACAATCACAAGCGCATTGAAGATGCAGAAGTTGTCTTTGAGTCTCGTTGGCCACAACTTGTTGCTCATTACTCCTAAGCATCAGAATTATATCGATCCTGAGTCTTCTAACTTTGGTAATGATATCAGCTCTGAGTTTGGTGAGACAATGGGTTCTGTATCAACTCGCAACTATGGTATTAACTTGAAGGTTGTATTTTAATTAAAGGAGATTTCTTATATGAAAAGATATAAATTTTTAAGCGCAGCATTGCTGGGAGCCCTCTTGACAATGGGTACTGTTACTTCTTGTAGCGATTCCGGTTATTTGGATATCAACTACAATCCTGATTACCCAACAACAGCTACTTATAAGCAGCTGTTCCCTTCTGCAGAGGCGTCAACAGTTGCAGTTTTAGGACTTTACGGACAATTAACTGGAAATTTCTGGTGTCAGTATGCCACACAGGGTAATAGTACAAACCAGTATAATACATTGGCTAACTATGCGGTAACGACAAGCAGCTCTTATCCTCCAGTTAAGCCTTTGTGGGATAATACTTATGCCAATGCTTTGAAGGATTTGAAGTTGTCTGTAGCTTCAGCAGAAGGTGCAAAGGTATGGAATTATTGGATGGTTTCCAAAATATTGATGGCCTATAACTATCTGGTGTTGACCGATTCTTATGGAGACATTCCGTTTAGTGAGTCTTTGGATATTGATAACAATCCAAATCCTATATTTGAGGATAGTAAGACTGTTGTGTATCCTGGTATTATTAACATGCTTGATGAGGCTATTGCTAAATATAATGATGCATTAGAGTCAGAGAAGTCTTATCCTATAGGTGGTACTTTAGACTGTTTCTTGGGTGGAAGTATGGCTAAATGGGTCAGCTTTGCCAAGAGCTTGAAACTGAAAATGTATCTGAAGGATTTCGATGCTCATAAAGAGGATATTAAAAACTTGTTGGCTGAGGGCGGCTTGCTGGAAGAGGATTGTGCTTGGACAGCATGGGTTGATGCTACAAACAAGGCTAACCCATTATATGAATTTAATATTCGTCAGTTGAATACCACTGAGAATATGCGTGCTTGTCATACTTTTGTTGAGTATCTTCTCGCAAAGAAAGATCCACGCATAGTTTATCTTTATAATCAGACTGCTGCATCTAAAAAAGCGCATCCAGACTATAATACACCAGAGTTGTTGATAGCACATATGGATGAGTGCTATGAGGGGCTTCCTTGTGGAACAAAGCCTAGTACTCAGTCTGTAATTACTATCTCTCAGTCTTCACGTGTTAAGCAGGCTTATGATGATCCTGTATACTTGATGAATGAGGCTGAATGTGAATTGATGATTGCTGAGGCTTATGCTCGTTTAGGTAATACAGATAAAGCAGAGGAGTATTATAATAAAGGTGTTCTTGCTGGTTTTAGCCGTTGGGGACTTGATGGCTCAAGTTTTGTAAATGGTGTATATGCATTTGATAAAACAGATATGCTCAAGAGTATAGCACGTCAATATTGGCTCACTTATGCTGGCGCTAATTCTTATGATGGCTGGATTACTCGTAATCGTTTAGGATATCCTGAAGTTCAGGGTGCTGTTACAGTACGAGTTAGTAACAAGCCAATGGAGCGTACTTTGTCTGATGGTTATCAACTAGGTAACTTGGTAGATCCAGGTGCTTCAAACTTGGCGACAGGTGCTTATCCTATGCGCTTAATTTATCCTACTTCGACTTCTTTGTATAATACCGCTGCTATGAAGTATATCAAGGAGAATGGTAACGACATCACCAAAAAGTTGTGGTGGGAAAAGTAAATTCTAGTTTTTATTAAATAGACTGAAATATGAAAAAAATATTCTTTTTATTAGCTCTTGTTGTTATGATGTTCTCGGCTTGTTCCGAAGGTACGGATTTCGACATAGATTATACACCGATAGCTCCAATAGGAGGTCAGTATGCTTTGAATATTGAGAAAGGTTACGATCCTAGTAAGACTGATGCGGAATATTGGGACTCTAACCCTTCCGATGTTGAAGAGATATGCAAGGTTTCCGATGGAGTTTTTGGTTTCTTGAGTAATACAACAGATTACGATAAGGATAAAGCTTGGATTCGCATTGGTAATTATAGCACAGCTACTGATTGGGCAATAAATGCCAAGGTTTCTATCAATATGAGTGATTATATTTTTAGTGGTACAGATGTGGATAATTTTATTGGAAACTCTGCAACTTCTAAAGGTAAGATTACTGTGTCTGGTAAGTGTGGACATAATACTTACAAGACTGCGACTGGTACTATTACCGATGAAATTACTATTGTTTATTCTCGTGCAGATCAGCCTGGTTATCATTATAGGGCTAAAGGCTTTAAGTATACAGGTTGGGATGAGGATTTAGAATAAATAAGTAGATAAGGCAAAGTGATTTGCCTCGTTGTTGACGGGGGTGTAAATTAAACTGTGTCAAGGCTTGTTCTTAACTTTCATTCCCACTCCC
>USSA01000048.1 GCA_900557255.1 uncultured Prevotella sp. | reverse complement strand
ATGAAGAAAATAAGCAAAATCAAGTTTATGCTTTATTAACGAGAAGTTTTCTATAAGGGTGCTGAGTAGTTACAACCGTAAAACGCGGTAGATGGGTATCAGCAGATAAAGAGGAAAGATCGATATTCTCCCCCTTTATATCCAATCAAGAATTTCCTTGAAATATGAGATGCGGCGGAGTTTCGGGTGTTCATACTCTTCAGTCTTCTCATGCGCCCAGATAGATTGGGCAGGAATATGGATGGCAGAACAGCCGATGCTCAGCGCAGGAGCAATATCACTTTTGAAACTGTTACCCACCATCACGAGTTCTGAAGGCTGGACATCCAAC
This sequence comes from uncultured Prevotella sp., assembly GCA_900557255.1. The sequence continues at coordinate 17,409 of USSA01000048.1, read as the reverse complement.
TCCCTACAGAGGCGGCGGTAAGCTTCAGGCTTTTTATCGCTCACGATACTTACCACATCAAAATAACGCTGCAACCCCGAGCGCCATAATTTATTCTTCTGATCCTGCAACTCTCCCTTCGTAAAGACGGCAAGTTTCAATCCCCTGCCCTCATTCTTCTTTTCATGCAGCAGAGCCAGCGTCTCCTCTACCCCCTCCAGCGGTTTGGCATCAAGATGCAGCAGACTCTTTCCCAGCCCTATAATCTGAGCAATCACATAGGCAGAAATCTTGCCCTTACTTACCTTCACGGCATTCTCTACCAGCGAAATGGTGAAAGCCTTGCAGCCATACCCCAAGTCAGCCATATTACCACTTTCCGTCTCCAGAAGAGCGGCAGAAATTTCTTTCTCTTTTCCGTATTCAGAAAGAAGTTCGCAATATTCATGCTCCACCTCTTCGAAATATTCCTGTAATGCCCAGAGCGTATCATCGGCATCGAAGGCTATCGCCCTGATATCTTTAAATCTATCCATTTTCATGTTTGTTATGTTTTACACCTTATTATATATAGGCGTTCTGACTGCAAAGATACTACTTTCTTTCAGAAAAACAGAAGAAAAATCGTTTTTAACAAGAATGTAACATCTGTTTAAATAGCCTGTAACATTTCCTACGTACTTTTGCAGCCGAAAAGAAGGAGAAAATGGATAACTCCCGCAAATAAGGGAAAGAAATGTCCCCCACAAAGTAAACAATAACAATAAACATTAAGATAATAATGGGTACAATTTATTTATGTATTGTGATCTTCCTGCTCTGTTTAGCAGTGTTCGATCTCTTCGTAGGAGTCAGCAACGATGCTGTCAACTTCCTGCAATCTGCCATCGGAGCTAAGGTGGCTAAATTTCGCACGGTGCTGATTATCGCATCCTGCGGTGTAGTTCTCGGAGCCATCATGTCATCGGGAATGATGGATATCGCCCGCCATGGTATCATGAGTCCTGACCACTTTACATTCGAAGAGATAATGACGCTCTTCCTGGCGGTCATGGTGACTGATGTCATCATCCTGGATGTGTTCAACACCTTAGGTATGCCAACCTCTACTACCGTCTCTCTGGTATTCGAGTTGCTGGGTGGTGCTTTCATCCTCGCTACATTGAAGATGTATGGCGACGACAGCCTCAACTATGGCGTATTGCTCAATAGCAACAAGGCGTTGGAGGTAATCATGGGTATCTTCTCATCTGTCATCATCGCCTTCGTGTTTGGTGCCTTTGTGATGTGGCTTTCCCGTATAATCTTCACCTTTAACTACCGCAAGCACAGCCGCTACAGCATCGCTATCTTCGGCGGTATCGCCTTTACAGCCCTCTCTTACTTCATCTTCATGAAGGGTTTGGGCAAGAGTCCTTACCTGCCTGCTGAGGTGCGCGATTACATCGACCAGAATCTCGGTTTCCTCATCTGCATCACCTTCGTGGTATCTGCTGTTGTAATGGAATTCCTGCACCTCTGCCGTGTCAACATCTTCAAGTTTACAGTGCTGATGGGTACTTTCGCCCTGGCTATGGCTTTCGCTGGTAACGACCTGGTAAACTTCATCGGTGTGCCTCTGGCTGGTCTCTCTTCTTATCAGGACTATATGGCAAATGCCAACGGTGCAGCGCCAGACCAATTTATGATGACTTCATTGATGGAGAGTGCCAAGACTACTCCAGGCTTCCTGCTTGCTGCCGGTGCCATAATGATTATCGCCATGGCGACATCCAAGAAAGCACAGAACGTAATCAAGACTTCTGTTGACCTGAGCCGTCAGGACGAAGGCGATGAGATGTTCGGCAGTTCTTCTGCAGCCCGCGTGATTGTACGCAACTGCCAGGCTACAGATTCATGGTTGAAGCAGTTTATGCCAAAGGCACTGATGAACTGGATCAACAGCCGTTTCGACAAGAATGATGTTGAACTCGAGGAGAGTGCTGCTTTCGACGTGGTTCGTGCAGCCGTAAACCTGGTACTTGCTTCTATGCTGATTACCATCGGTACCAACCTGAAGTTGCCTCTCTCTACCACCTACGTTACCTTCATGGTAGCTATGGGTTCTTCACTTGCTGATAGAGCATGGAGCCGCGAGAGTGCCGTATTCCGTGTAACAGGTGTATTAAGTGTAATCGGTGGTTGGTTCATCACAGCCGGTGTAGCTTTCGCAGCCTGTGCCATTGTTTGTATCATCATGCACTTCGGTGGTGTGGGCATCCAGGCTTGCTTCATGGGCTTGGTTATCTACCTGCTCATCCGCAGCAACATCCAGTATAACAAGAAGGCTAAGGAAGAGAGCAAGAGTACTACCTTCCAACTGATGATGCGTTCTCGCGACCCAGAGATTGTATGGGATTTGCTTCGCCGTCAGGTTTCACGCACCCAGTCTTACGTCTGCCACTTCGCCCTGAACGAGTTCAACCAGATTATGGATGGTCTTGCCAACGAGAATACCCGCAACCTTCGTCATGCCAACAAGGATCTGAAGAAGGAACAGGATATGCTGAAGAAGTTCCGCCGTCAGGAGATGCTCGGTTTGAAGAAATCGCCTATCGAGATTGCCATCGAGCGCAACACCTGGTTCCATCTGGGCGCCAACAGCAACCAGCAGTTTATCTACTCTCTGCGCCGTATGCTCGACCCAATCAAGGAACATGTTGACAACAACTTCAATCCGCTTCCTGCTGAATACATCAAGGAGTTTGCTCCTGTACGCCAGAAGATCAACGACCTGATGCGCATGAGCTGCGAACTGATTGAAACTGGCAGATATGACAGCTATCGCGAGATACTTGCCGAGGCAGATGCCTGCAAAGACGAGCTTTCAGTTCTCCGCAAGAAGCATATCGACCGCATCCAGCACATGACTGACAATACGCTGATGCAGATTTCTCTGGTTTATCTCAACGTACTGCAGGAGAGTCAGGAATTCCTGAGTGTGATGAGACATCAGTTAAGAGCTGCAAAGAAGTTTATGGAAAAGTAAATTTTCTCTGACATCTTGTCATGAAACTACTTTTTGGTATATCTGTTGCTTGTTGACAGATGACAGCGGATAACAAGAGTGTTATTTCGCTATCACAATATAATCTGAAAAGGTTAGTTTCTCATAGGTTAAGATTGTTAGGTTTAGTTTTTAGAAAAAAGTTTTAGGTTTTTAGTTAGATAAGGGCTCCAAGTGCTAGTGATTAGTATTTGGAGCTATTTTTTTTCCCAAATATTTGGCTATTAAGAAGAAATGTTGTAATTTTGCAGCCGATTTCTGAAAAGAATCATCATATTCAATAACCCGAGTGCTTGGTAAACCTCGTAAAAAACAAGAAAATGGACAAGAAAAAAACTCAAGTGAGCGTGCTGTTTATGCTTTTCAGCATCCTCTTCTGCGTTTGCCTGATTGCAGCAAACGTACTCGAAACAAAGCAAATCGCCTTCGGGCCAGTTTCCCTTACCGGTGGACTCATCGTATTCCCTGTAAGCTACATCATCAACGATGTGGTATGTGAAGTATGGGGCTATCAGAAAGCGCGTCTGTTGATTTGGACCGGCTTTGCGATGAACTTCTTCTTCGTGGCACTGGGTGCTATCTGCGATGTAATTCCTGCAGCGCCTTATTGGACCAACGATGCCGGTTTTCATGCCATCTTCGGTCTGGCTCCCCGCATTGCAGCAGCCTCTTTCGTAGCCTTCATCATCGGTTCGTTTGCTAATGCTTATGTAATGAGCGTGATGAAAATCCGCGATGGTGGCAAGCATTTCTCTGCCCGTGCCATCCTCAGTACCATTGCAGGTGAGAGTTGCGACAGTCTTATCTTCTTCCCACTTGCCCTGGGCGGTGTGGTGCCTACATCAGAATTGCCTTGGCTCATGCTCTGGCAGGTGATACTGAAGACAGCCTACGAGATTGTGGTATTGCCTCTGACCATCCGTGTAGTGAAATACGTAAAGAAGCATGAAGGTGAAGATGCATACGACAATAACATCTCCTACAATGTATTCAAGATCTTCAGCCTCGGCTAAAAGACATCAGTAAATATCAAACATTAAAACATTACCAAGCGTGGATAGAAAAGAAGACGGTCTTCAGGCATTAGGTGCCAAGACTACATATAGAATGGATTATGCGCCAGAGGTGCTCGAAACTTTCGTGAATAAGCATCCTGGCAATGATTACTGGGTACGTTTCAACTGCCCTGAGTTTACATCGCTCTGCCCTATTACGGGACAGCCAGATTTCGCAGAGATTCGCATCAGCTATATTCCTGACGTAAAGATGGTAGAGAGCAAGAGTCTGAAACTTTATCTCTTCAGTTTCCGCAACCATGGCGATTTCCATGAAGACTGCGTAAACATCATCATGAAGGATCTCATCAAACTGTTGGACCCTAAATATATAGAGGTAACAGGCATCTTTACTCCTCGTGGCGGCATCAGCATCTGGCCGTATGCCAACTATGGCAAGCCAGGCACCAAATACGAGAAACTGGCAGAGCAGAGATTCGCTACTCACGAATAAAAAAACAAGAAACCTCGGAAGATTGGCAGATTGCTTTTCTTCCGAGGTTTTTTATTGTTTATTGCTGATGAAATTATGGGAACTGAGGATAATCCTCGAAGCGAGGCTTGCGCTTCTCAAGGAATGCCTTGCCGCCCTCCTGAGCCTCATCCATCGTATAATAGAGCATCGTGGCATCGCCAGCCAACTCCTGAATACCAGCCTGACCATCCAGTTCGGCATTCAAGCCAGCCTTGATCATACGGAGTGCCAGAGGCGAACGTTCCATCATGATTTCAGCCCACTCTACACAGGTATCTTCCAACTTTTCGAGAGGCACCACCTTGTTCACCATTCCCATCTCTTCAGCCTCCTTGGCAGAATACTGCTTGCAGAGGAACCAGATTTCGCGAGCCTTCTTCTGACCCACCATTCTTGCCAGATAAGAAGAACCGAAACCGGCATCGAAGCTTCCTACCTTAGGACCAGTCTGTCCAAAGATGGCATTCTCTGAAGCGATGGTCAGGTCGCACATCACATGAAGCACATGACCGCCACCGATGGCATAACCATTCACCATAGCGATAACCGGCTTTGGCAGACGGCGAATCTGCATCTGCACATCGAGCACATTCAGGCGAGGCACACCATCGTTACCCACATAACCGCCTCGGCCCTTTACATGCATGTCACCTCCTGCACAGAACGCCTTATCGCCGGCACCCGTCAGAATGACCACACGGATATCCAGACAGTCGCGGCAATAGGTGAATGCCTGTGCCATCTCCCAAGTGGTCAACGGCGTGAAGGCATTACGGTAGCGCTCACGGTTGATGGTAATCTTAGCGATATGATTATACTCCTCGAAGATGATTTCCTTGAAATCAAAACCTTCTATCTTTTTCCATTCTCTCATTTTACTTTGAACTTTATGATTACTTACTATCTTATTTTTTTGACAGAACTATCAGTTATAGTTCCTTACAGGTCCTCTATCAGCACTTCTGGATGGCTTCCAGCATCTCGTTATCTACATCCATATCGGTGAAAACCTCCAGGAGCATCGGGCGCTCGCTCTCGGCATGAATCAATTGGCTGATGCCCTGTTCCATCTCTTCCATCGTATGAGCTGCGAGATATTTTACCTCATTCTGACTACAGATTCCTTCAGCCGTTGCATGATGCTTTGCCATTACCATTTCTTCGCGAGCCTGACTCTCCTTTAATCCCTGGAACTTGCCAAAGATGGCACCGCCACCATTATTGAGCACGATGATACGGAGCTTGCCGCTCAGATTTCTATTCCAGAGCGCATTCTGGTCATAGAAGAAACTCAGGTCGCCGAGAATGCAGTATACATGCTTATCAGACTTGTTCTTGCACATCGAGAAACCTACAGCCGTAGAAAGAGAACCTTCTATGCCGTTCACACCACGATTGCAGTAAACATGGCGGTCGGCATACAGATTCATCAACCGGATGGCAGAACTGTTACCGGAGATGACGCTGCTCATCATACCTGGAAGGAATGTATCGAATTCGCGGTCATAGATACCATCGTCCTGAGCATCTTTACCGCCTAAGGTGAACGCTTTGAAATCCTGAGGCTCAACCTTCTGAAGCTGGCTGAAGAATTCCTTTACGGTAGCCAGACTGCTGAACTCAGGCTTGAAGTTCTCTTTGCGTTCATAGCTTTTAGCCAACGCATCCATCCACAATTTGCGATAATCCTCCCAGTGGTTGTGCCAGCCAAAATTATCCAACCATGACATAGCATCACTGTTTGGCAAATCCATCACTTTAGTAAGATGCATGAACGTATCTTCGATATCAGCCTCTTGCGAAATTCTTATCTGCTCAACTCCTTTAAGCGAACGCAGATAAGATTTCAACTTCTTGCTCACAATATGTCCACCTATATAAACCACCAGGTCAGGACGGAATCTTTCATCGTCCTTTATTTCATCCAGCAAATTCTCGAAAGCGCTATACAGGGTGGTTTTATTCCAATCTTCTCCCAGTTCTTCCTGAACCTTATATAAATAAGGTGGCATTGCCAGAGATTCCCATAATATAGGCATTCGGTCAATATAAGCCAACAAGTCTACATATTTTTCGGTATTGTCCAACTGTCCTATTACCAACAATGGCCGTTTGGCTTCTAACACACATTCAAAAGGGGTCCCATCAAATGTGTCAATATTTGCCCTGCAGTAAGCAACCTCTATCTTGCGCTCTACGGGCAAAGCTTCTTTCGTAAACGAATAGAAAGGCTCAGAGATAGGTACATTGATGTGTACAGGTCCCTTTACCCGCCCCATGCTTTTCAACAGCGCTTCGTTGACCAGCCGGTTGCAATACCAATGCATCTCTTCCTGCTGCTCACCTTCGAACACTTCTGGCAGAGATACCGATTTTCTTACCATCTGCCCCAAAGCATCAGGCTGAGGAAGCGTCTGACCATCCAACTGGTTAATCCACTGTGCCGGTCTGTCGGCAGAAATCACTATGAGCGGGATTTGCTGATAATAAGCCTCAGCTACTGCCGGATAAAGATTGAGCAATGCAGAACCCGAAGTCACACACACCACGACAGGCTGATAACCTTCAGCCATAGAAAGTCCAAGAGCTTGGAAGCCGGCACTACGTTCGTCGGTTACAGGATAGCAAGTGATGTCTTCACACTCGTTGAGATTGTGAACTATGGCTGCATTTCTGCTGCCCGGACACACCACAGCATGGCGAACACCATGCGCTACCAGTAAACTTGTCAAAATATTGACGTTTTCTTTATTGCTATACATTTCACCTTATTTTTTAGGTTATTTTTATGTTTTCAGATTCTTGAAGACCCTTTGTCTTTTAGCATTATAAAATCAGAATGAATCCCTATCATTTTCTCTGCAAGACCTTTACAGAACCGACAGAATGGTCTGCATCTTAGCTTCAGTTTCCTTCCATTCCTTCTCCATCTCGCTCTCCTTCAGCAATCCGCCTCCGGCATAGAGTTCGCAGGAGCCGTCATCCAGGATGTTCATGCAGCGCAGGGAAACATAGAGATGCGTCTTATCTTTCGGCGAAATCGGTCCCACAAAACCACTGTAGTATTTGCGCGACTGATGTTCATGCTGTAGGATAAACCGGCGAGCTTCATCCTTCGGTATTCCGCAGACGGCAGGTGTAGGATATAAGGCATCGAGCACATCGCCCAGACGCCCCGTATCATGCAGACGGAAAACGATGTCGGTACGGAGATGATAGAGATTGGCAGCCATCGTGGTATAAGGTCCCTTCTTCTGATAATCATCCGAAAAGACCTTGATGCAATCCTCGATATAATCGGTTACATACTGCTGTTCCTCTCTGTTCTTCTCCGACCATTCTATCCCTTCTACCGGATAATCGGCTACGGTCTTGGAAGGTTCAGCCTTTTGGGTGCCTGCCAGCGACATGGTTGCCATCTGATTCTGTTCACCTTTGAGCAGAATTTCAGGTGTAGCCATCAGCCATAAACCCGATTGGGGTGTATAAATCAAGGCTACAAAAAGACGGGGATACATCCGGCAGGTCTTCAGAAACAGAGCCTTTAAAGAGTCTGAATCCTGCACAACTGAAGCATTGGCTGTATTCTGCACATCTGAAGGCTTGCCGGCATCTTGCACTGCTGAAGTCTGGACAGATCCTAAAGGCTGCCGATTGCTCTGAATACGCAGTTTTCTTGCCAGAACAATCTTGCTGAATTTACCTTCAGAGAGCTGCCGGTGAAAGCATTCAAACTCCCTTGCATAGGCTTCAAAATTACGTCCCGACGTAGATTCTGCTACGTCCCGACGTAAATCCTGCTGCGTCACGACGTAGGAAGTGCCGCATCGCGATGCATTTTCAGCCCCCTCGGCAGAGAGAAGTTTGCTTTCATCCGGATGCATCAGCACCACGGGACATTCGCTGGATGGCGCGAAAGGAGCTATCACGAAACCTTCCTTGCCATTCAGTTCTGCCACAGAAGAGAGAACCTCAGGTTCTCCCACATGCTGAGCCACATAGGTAGCATGGTGCAGATAAGGCAGACGATAATACGCAAAAGCTATCATACCTTTGTTTCTGCCCCCTTTTTCTGATTGTCTTTCTTTGGAGTGAACACATAGTTGGTTACCTGTACGGTACAGATTACCTCACCAGCCGTATTCTTGATATCCACCTGCCAGGTATGCAAGGTTCTGCCCTTGTGCACAATCTTGGCAAAGGCAGTAACCATATCGCCCTCGCTGACCGCCTGAACATGAGTACCGCTCACGTTGATGCCCACGGCAATCTGTCCCGGACAGAGCGCCAGGGAACCGATACCCGCCACATTCTCGGCAAGAGCCAGAGAAGCACCTCCACTCAAGAAGCCGAAAGGTTGGCGATTACGCTCATCTACCTTCATCGTTGCCTGAAGCGTATCAGGCTCAGGGGTAGAAATGAAATGCATTCCGAGGGTCTTGGATAATCCATCAGTCTTGCTGATTCTTTTTACTAATTCATCTATGTTCATCTTATTATCTCCTATTTTTTCGTATTTTGTTATTGATTCAGAGCTATTCGTTTTCTCATCGCTCCAAAGTATGTTTCTGATAAACTCAACGCAAAGGTAAGACTTTCTTTAGAGAAAACAAAATTTATCGCACTTTTTATTTGATAAAGGGCAAACTTTACATACCTTTTCCTTTCTTTAATAATAAAAAACATAAAAAACGGCATATAGTTCAGATTTATTTTGTATTTTTGCACCAAAAATAAGAAAATAAAAGATATATCTGAATAGAATATGAACATTTTAGAGCTAAGCGAACAGGAAATCGTTCGCAGACAGAGTCTTCAGACATTGCGCGAGATGGGTATCGACCCATACCCAGCAGCAGAGTTTCCAACCAATGCATTCAGCACAGATATCAAAGCTGAATTCAAGGACGAGGACGAGCCACGACAGGTAGTTATCGCCGGACGTATGATGGGTCGCCGCGTAATGGGTAAAGCTAGCTTCGCTGAGTTGCAGGACTCAAAGGGAAGAATCCAGGTTTATATCGCCCGCGACGAGATTTGTCCAGACGAGAACAAGGACCTTTATAATACTGTATTCAAGAAACTTCTCGATATCGGTGACTTCATCGGTGTAAAGGGTTTTGTATTCCGCACACAGACTGGCGAGATTTCTGTTCACGCCAAGGAACTGTGCCTGCTCTCTAAGAGCTTGAAGCCACTCCCTATCGTGAAGTATAAGGATGGCGTGGCTTACGACAAGTTCGATGATCCGGAGTTGCGTTACCGCCAGCGCTACGTTGACCTCATCGTTAATGATGGCGTAAAGGATACTTTCATGCAGCGTGCTACCGTACTCCGCACACTCCGCAGCGTACTCGACAACGCAGGTTATACTGAGGTAGAGACTCCTACCCTGCAGAGCATTGCCGGTGGTGCTTCTGCCCGCCCATTCATCACCCACTTCAATGCGCTCGATCAGGATATGTACATGCGTATCGCTACCGAGCTCTACCTGAAGCGCCTCATCGTAGGTGGTTTCGAGGGTGTTTATGAAATCGGCAAGAACTTCCGCAACGAGGGTATGGACCGCAACCACAACCCTGAGTTTACCTGTATGGAGCTTTATGTTCAGTACAAGGACTACAACTGGATGATGGCTTTCACAGAGAAGTTGCTCGAAACGATCTGTATCGCCGTAAACGGCAAGCCAGAGCGCGAGATTGATGGCAACATCATCAGTTTCAAGGCTCCATATCGCCGTCTGCCTATCCTCGATGCCATCAAGGAAAAGACCGGTTTCGACTGCAACGGCAAGACCGAGGAAGAGATCCGCGCATTCTGCAAGGAGAAGGGCATGGACGTAGATGAGACCATGGGTAAGGGTAAGTTGATTGATGAGCTCTTCGGTGAGTTCTGCGAGGGAACCTTCCTCCAGCCAACCTTCATCACCGACTATCCTGTAGAGATGTCTCCATTGACCAAGATGCACCGTTCTAAGCCAGGCTTGACCGAGCGTTTCGAGTTGATGGTTAACGGTAAGGAGCTTGCCAATGCATACTCTGAGCTCAACGACCCAATTGACCAGGAAGAGCGTTTCATCGACCAGATGAAGCTTGCTGACAAGGGTGATGACGAGGCGATGATCATCGATCAGGACTTCCTCCGTGCCCTCCAGTATGGTATGCCTCCAACATCAGGTATCGGTATCGGTATCGACCGTTTGGTCATGTTGATGACAGGCAAGACCTTCATTCAGGAGGTACTGTTCTTCCCACAGATGAAGCCAGAGAAGAAGATGCCACAGAGCACCATCAAGGAATGGGCAGAGATTGGCGTGCCAGAGGATTGGGCATACGTGCTCCGCAAGGCAGGCTTCAACCTCATCTCTGATATCCGTGAAGAAAAGGCTCAGGGTCTCCAGCAGAAAATCGGCGAAATCAACAAGAAGTACAAGCTCGGCTACGAGAAGCCTTCTGTTGACGACATCCAGGGCTGGATTGATCGTAGTAATGTTGAATGTTGATTGTTGAATGTTGAATTATGAGCAGCGCAAAAGATTTACTTATGACCAAGAGTATGGATTTTGCTGTACGCATCGTTAATCTATACAAATGGTTATGTAACGAGAAGAAGGAGTTTGTTTTAAGCAAACAACTCCTTCGTTCTGGTACTAGTATCGGAGCTAATCTTTCCGAAGCTCAGTCAGCAATCAGCAAAGCAGACTTTGCTGCAAAGGTTTACATTTCTCTCAAAGAAAGTAAAGAGACATTATATTGGATAGAGCTTTTGTATCGAACTAAATACTTAGACGAAAAGCTATACCTATCTATATATAAGGATGCCAATGAAATGGTAAGTCTTCTTGCTTCTGTTACTAAGAAATTACAACCAGACAGCCATTAAGTCTCACAACATCCAGCATGCAAGGCGTATGCCAACTCAACATTCAACATTCAACATTCAACATTAACATGTATAACTGCGGTAAAATAGCGATAATTGGCGGCGGTAGCTGGGCTACGGCAATAGCCAAGATTGTGGTGGGTCATACTCATCACATAGGCTGGTATATGCGTCGCGATGACCGCATCGAGGACTTCAAGCGCATGGGGCACAACCCTGCCTATCTGATGTCGGCACGATTCAATGTAGATGAGATTTTCTTCTCTTCCGACATCAACAAGATAGTGCAGAATTACGATACACTCGTGTTCGTCACCCCGTCGCCTTATCTGAAGAATCATCTCAAAAAGCTCAAGACGCGACTCAGCGATAAGTTCATCATCACAGCCATTAAAGGTATTGTGCCAGATGAAAACCTCGTTTGCTCAGAGTATTTCCATCAGGTTTACGATGTGCCTTACGAGAACCTCGCCTGCATCGGAGGTCCTTCTCATGCCGAGGAAGTGGCACTGGAGCGACTGAGCTATCTCACCGTGGGCTGTAGCGATACCGAAAAGGCGCGTGCCTTCGCCAACGATTGTCTGGCGAGTGAATTCATCAAGACCAAGACTTCGAGCGATGTCATCGGTATCGAATACTCTTCGGTTCTGAAGAACGTATACGCCATCGCAGCAGGTATCTGTGGCGGACTGAAGTATGGTGACAACTTCCAGGCGGTACTCATGTCAAATGCCGTTCAGGAGATGCACCGCTTCCTGACAGCCGTCCACCCTATCGACCGAAGCATGTACGACTCAGTTTATCTGGGCGACTTGCTCGTAACAGGTTACAGCAACTTTTCCCGCAACCGCACCTTCGGAACCATGATAGGCAAGGGCTACAGCGTGAAGAGTGCGCAGATAGAGATGGAGATGATTGCAGAAGGATATTTCGGCACCAAGTGTATGAAGGAAATCAATCGCCACATGCACGTCAACATGCCGATTCTCGATGCTGTATATAATATATTGTACGAGCGCATCAGTCCGCAAATCGAAATCAAACTCTTGACCGACTCGTTCAGATAGGCACATCCTATCCTTCGGTTTCGGCAGAAGAGTTTGTCTTCAAGTAGTAACATTAACACATTCATTTAGATATTAAAAGAAAAATGAAAAGTATCAGCTTAAACATTACAAAGGCTGCATCATTCCTTGCAGAAGGTGCAGTAAAGGCTTACGAGCCTAAGGTTAAGGCCGCTCAGGAAGCTCTTGAGAACGGCACTTGTGAAGGTAACGATTTCTTGGGATGGTTGCATTTGCCATCTTCTATCACTCCTGAGTTCCTCAATGAGATTCAGGCTGTTGCCAATACTTTGCGCGAAAAGTGTGAGGTGGTTGTTGTAGCAGGTATCGGTGGTAGCTACCTCGGTGCACGCGCCGTTATCGAAGGTCTCGGCAACTCTTTCGCTTGGCTCGTAAACGACAAGAAAAACCCTACTATCCTCTTCGCAGGTAACAATATCGGTGAGGACTACCTCTTCGAGTTGACTTCTTTCTTGAAGGACAAGAAGTTTGGTGTCATCAATATCTCTAAGTCTGGTACCACCACTGAGACTGCTCTCGCTTTCCGTCTTTTGAAGAAGCAATGCGAGGATCAGCGCGGTAAGGAAGAGGCTAAGGATGTTATCGTAGCTGTAACCGACGCCAAGAAGGGTGCTGCACGTACTTGTGCAGACAAGGAGGGTTACAAGAGCTTCATCATCCCTGACAATGTAGGTGGCCGTTTCTCAGTTTTGACTCCAGTAGGTTTGTTGCCTATCGCAGTAGCTGGTTTCGATGTAAAGCAGCTCGTTGCTGGTGCGGCTGACATGGAGAAGGCTTGCGGCAAGGACGTAGCTTTCGAGGAGAATCCTGCTGCTATCTATGCAGCTACACGTCAGGCTCTCTATACTCAGGCTGGCAAGAAGATTGAGATTGTATGCAACTTCCAGCCTAAACTTCACTACTTCGCTGAGTGGTGGAAGCAGCTCTATGGTGAGAGCGAGGGTAAGGACCAGAAGGGTATCTTCCCAGCAGCTTGCGACTTCACTACCGACCTTCACTCTATGGGCCAGTGGATTCAGCAGGGCGAGCGCTCTATCTTCGAGACTGTTATCAGCGTAGAGACTCCTAACGAGAAGTTGCTCTTCCCTCACGATGATGAGAACCTCGACGGTTTGAACTTCCTCGAGGGCAAGCGTGTTGACGAGGTGAACAAGATGGCAGAGCTCGGTACACGTCTGGCTCACGTTGACGGTGGTGTTCCTAACATTCTGGTTAACGTACCAGAGTTGAACGCTTACTACCTCGGTCAGCTGATCTACTTCTTCGAGAAGGCTTGCGGTATCAGCGGTCTCTTGGAAGAGGTAAACCCATTCAACCAGCCTGGTGTTGAGGCATACAAAAAGAATATGTTCGCATTGCTCAACAAGCCAGGTTATGAGGCAGAGAGCAAAGCTATCCAGGAGCGCTTGAAGAATGAATAATTGATGAAGGAAATTATTTTTAAATATATGAAAGAACACGGCTTTGGGGAATTCAACCCTAAAGCCGTGCTTTTTGATATGGACGGCGTGCTGTACAACAGTATGCCAAATCATGCTGTGGCATGGCAGGAATCGATGAAACAGTTTGATATCCACATGACAGCAGCCGATGCTTATGCCACCGAAGGAGCCCGAGGCATTGACACCATCCAGATGATGGTGAAGAAGCAGAAGGGCATCGACATCACGCTGGACGAAGCACAGAAGATGTATGATGTGAAGACCGAAATATTCCACTCGATGCCTACTGCCGAAATATTTCCTGGCGTAAAGGAAATCATGCAGAAGATTAAAGATGCCGGCATGCAGGTAGGAGTGGTAACAGGAAGCGGACAGCGCCCGCTCATCATGCGACTGCTCAACGACTTCGGCGATTTTCTGGATGAAGCACATATCGTAACCGCCTATGATGTAAAGCGCGGCAAACCAAATCCTGACCCATATCTCATGGGATTGCAGAAGGCAGGAAACCTGAAACCCTGGGAAGGCATCGTGGTAGAGAATGCTCCTTTGGGCGTCCGTGCCGGCGTGGCAGCCAACATTTTTACGGTAGCAATTAACAGCGGTCCGCTACCAGATGAAGAATTATCCAATAAGGGTTGCAATCTACTCTATCACCAGATGACTGAATTCTGTGATGACTTTGAAAACCTGATTGCTAAGGCTTAATCCGGTTTACCCACAGATATTCTGACTTATTCAATAAAAAGACATCATTAAAAACATATAATGACATGAATAGAAAAGTAGCTTTAATTACAGGTATTACAGGCCAGGATGGTTCATACTTGGCTGAATTATTGTTGGAAAAAGGGTATGATGTTCACGGAACTATCCGCCGATCATCTACCGACTACCGCGAAAGAATTGCCCATTTGGAGGGTACACCTAATTTCCATCTTCACTATGCTGACCTCGGTGACTCTATGAGTATCATCCAGGTAATGAACAAGGTGAAACCTACTGAGGTATATAATCTGGCAGCACAGAGCCACGTACAGGTGAGCTTCGACTCCCCTGAGTTTACAGCAGATGTAGATGCTACCGGTGTGCTCCGTATCCTGGAGGCTATCCGCCAATGCGGTCTGGAGAAGACCTGCCGCATGTATCAGGCTTCAACATCTGAGCTCTACGGTAAGGTAGAAGAGGTTCCTCAGAACGAGAACACTCCATTCCACCCTTATTCTCCATACGCTGTTGCCAAGCAGTATGGTTTCTGGATTGTCAAGGAGTATCGTGAGGCTTATGATATGTTCTGCTGCTCTGGTATCCTCTTCAATCATGAAAGTGAGCGCCGTGGTGAGACTTTCGTTACCCGCAAGATTACTTTGGCTGCAGCCCGCATCAAGCAGGGCAAGCAAGACAAGCTCTATCTCGGTAACCTGGATTCGCTCCGCGACTGGGGTTATGCCAAGGATTATGTAGAGTGTATGTGGCTGATTCTTCAGGCTGACAAGCCAGAGGACTTCGTGATTGCAACAGGTAAGCAGCACTCTGTTCGTGAGTTCGCCCAGCTGGCGTTCCACTATGTAGGAATCGAACTGAAATGGGAAGGCAAGGATGAGAACGAGAAGGGTATCTGCGTTGAGGGTCCTGAGGAACTCATCGGCAAGACACTCGTTGAGGTTTCTCCTGATTTCTACCGTCCTACCGACGTGGTGAACCTCTGGGGTGACCCAACAAAGGCTAAGGCTAAGCTCAACTGGAATCCTAACACCACCTCTTTCGAGGATCTCGTAAAGATCATGGTAGAGAGCGATATGGCGAAGGTGGCTGCTGAGGATGCCGGTCAGAAGGTTCGCTGCAATCTTGCAGAATATTTGGAAAAGGGAATTGTTAAGTAATTATGTTGGATAAGAATTCAAAGATTTATATTGCAGGACACCACGGACTCGTGGGTTCTGCTATCTGGAATAACCTCAAGAAGAGAGGTTATAACAACCTGGTAGGTCGTTCTCACAAAGAACTCGACTTGACCGACCAGTATGCAGTAGAGAAGTTCTTTGACGAGGAAAAGCCGGATGCAGTAGTTCTGGCTGCTGCCTTCGTGGGTGGTATCATGGCGAATTCATTGTATCGTGCAGACTTCATCATGCAGAACATGAAGATGCAATGCAACGTAATCAGCAACGCTTATTCTCATGGCGTGAAGAAGCTCCTCTTCCTGGGCTCTACCTGCATCTATCCTAAGAATGCACCGCAACCTATGAGCGAAGATGTGCTCCTTACTTCTCCGCTGGAATATACCAACGAGGAATATGCCATCGCCAAGATTGCCGGACTGAAGATGTGCGAGAGCTACAACCTTCAGTATGGTACCAACTATATCGCTGTGATGCCAACCAACCTCTATGGTCCTAACGACAACTTCCATTTGGAGAATAGTCACGTGATGCCGGCGATGATGCGTAAGATTTATCTCGCCAAACTCATACACGACGGCGATTGGCACAGCATTGAGGTAGACATGAACAAGCGTCCTATCAATCCCACAGACAAGCTCCGCGCAATAATCGGCGAGGGCAATGTGGACGGTAACAACTCTCATGAGCGCATACTGAAAGCTCTGGAGTTCTATGGCATCTACGACAATAAGGTGGTGCTTTGGGGAACAGGCACTCCGCTGCGTGAGTTTCTATGGAGTGAGGATATGGCAGACGCAAGCGTTCACGTGCTCCTAAACGTTGACTTCAAGGACATCATCGGCATAGAGAAATACTCTTCTGTATTTTATGGAGCGAAGGTGGACGGTGCCGTGGACAGAAATAATTCAGAGGGTCGCGGTGGTGCAATCCCTTCCCTTGGCGAAATCCGCAACTGCCACATCAACGTCGGTACCGGTAAGGAGCTGACTATCCGCCAACTCTCTGAGCTCGTGGTAAAGACTGTAGGATTCGAGGGCACGGTAGAGTTTGATGCTAGCAAGCCTGACGGCACTCCTCGAAAACTTATATCTGTAGACAAGCTTCATCGCCTCGGATGGACACACAAAGTGGAAATCGAGGAGGGCGTGAATAAACTCTATGAGTGGTATCAGGCAAGTCTGAAAGACTAACAACAGATAAACACTAATATCATTATATGCGCTATGCGCAAAACAATTTAGGCGGCAAGCCTCTTTATTATCAGAGACTTACCGCCTAACTCGTTAGTTACGAGGGCTTATCTTATTATTCCTCAACAGCAGCCTGCGCCGCAGTTCGTACCCTCTTATTTTGAGGGCTTATCGGAATATTGGTAAGCCTTACACTATGGCATGGCAAATTCCTCTGCTTTTATATCTTTTTTTGTTCGTCTAATTTTATATTTCCGCTACTCTTGTCGTCATCGTTAAATACCCAAATAAGCCATTTCTTTGCCCCTCTGACGGATTTTCTATACTCCGATGAGGGTTTTATTGTTTCGA
>USSA01000047.1 GCA_900557255.1 uncultured Prevotella sp. | reverse complement strand
CCTTCTGAAATTTCTTTCAGAAGGCTCTTGCGGAGAGAGAGGGATTCGAACCCCCGGTACCTCTCGGTACGACGGTTTTCAAGACCGTTGTAATCGACCACTCTACCATCTCTCCATTGTTTTAGTCTGGATGACTATAGCTTGGTTTTCTTAAGCGGTTGCAAAGGTACTACTAATTTCTGGTTCCACCAAATTTTTCGCCAACTTTTTTTTTGTTTTTCTTCAAAAAAATGCATTTTGGGGGCTAATAAGTGGCAAAATCGGCAAAAAATAGAGAGGTAAGGCTGAAAAAGA
Source organism: uncultured Prevotella sp. (assembly GCA_900557255.1). The sequence continues at coordinate 17,524 of USSA01000047.1, read as the reverse complement.
CAATAAAAAAGGGCTACCGCCGTAGCCCCAATCTTGATAACCTTAAATCTAATACTATGAAAAACACACTGCAAAAATACAAAATATATCTATTCGTTATGTCAAAAGAATAGAAAATCTGTATTTTGAAAGGGTGCTTTAATGTTTTTTAAACCTTAGAGGTAACCTTTCTGCTTAAACTCTTCCATCAGTGGCAAGGCTAAAATCTTGGCATCAGGATGTGGTGCACCGGTAGTACCTAATGCACGAAGGTCGAAGAAATGTTTCCAGTCACTCACGAAAGCGGTATGAACCAGTTCTGTGTTGCAGTCCAATGGTAGGATGGCTCGTGCTTCCTGTGGTTTGCAACCTGCCTCTATCAGTTTCATGTAGGCATATTCGGCAGCCTGATTGGCGAAAATCCAAGTTGTGAGCTTGTCCCATTCTGCAGTTCTTCCTTCTGCGATGTCAGCACACATATCTTCTATTCGGTAGTCGCTGGGATCTTGTGAACCATCGAAGCCTTCTGCTTCTACCCATGTAGGCAGGTTGATGGTAATCTCGTTATCAAACTTATTCTTCGAATAGTTGCAGTATCGGGTACTCTGCTCTGCCATAGAGTTGGCACGATGACGGTTATATTCTCGGGTTATGGAAATCTGAGTAGTAAAATGAACGGTAATACGGAGTTCGTGCTTACCTTCTTCATAGTTGCTGAGGTATTTCAAATCATCCATCGCTTTGTTTTCTGCCAATACTCGGAGATTGGTTGTAATATAGTCTTTGCCGTCTAAAGTTTTCAGACGTGAGAACTTGTTGTGGGTATAAAGCGGCAACTCTCCATGTTTGCATACCAGATACACGGTTCCATGCTCCAACATGGCAAAGTGTTCACTCTGCACCATACGCTCCACGAAAGGCTTGGCAGATTCCTCAGTGGTGTTATTCTCACTTTTATAACATACTCTTCCGGCTCGTTCTATCTGCTGGTAGATGCCGAGCTCGCCTGGTTTCTGCAACCAGATTTCATACGATGGTCTTTGTATTTTCATTGCTTTTGTTTTTTATTTTGTCTGCAAAGATACATTATTTTGCGCATACGGCAAAATAATTCATGGCTTTTTTCGTCTTATATATAATAAGGTGTAATAATTAGTAAATATGGAGATAAAACCAATAGCATATTTTCGTTCTCCCTTCAGTAGCAAGTTTGGCATACCCAAACAGGCTGGATTGGTAGCAGAACTGGAAGGACAGATTGTTTTTGAACCCGAATTTCGTAACCCTGATGCGCTGCGTGGCATGGAGGGCTTTGATTATCTTTGGCTGATTTGGGAATTTTCTGCCAATAGGCACAAAGCGCACAGTCCGGTTGTTCGTCCTCCTGTGTTGGGTGGCAATGAGAAAGTGGGTGTCTTTGCCACCCGCAGTCCGTTTCGTCCCAATAATATAGGTCTTTCATCAGTAAGAATCTCTCATATCGATTGGGAAACTCCTCGTGGTCCGGTCATTCATGTAAAAGGAGCAGATCTCATGGATAAGACACCGATTTTTGACATCAAGCCGTATGTGGTGTATGCCGATTCTCATCCTGGGGCAAGGAGCGGTTTTGTTGATGACCGCAAATGGCAGAAACTTGATGTAGAGATTTCTGAAGATGTAGACACGCATCTGCGTCTGCAGGGATTGAATGCAGAAAAAATTGAAATATTGAAAGAGGTACTTGCCCAAGATCCCCGTCCGCATTACCAGAAAGACCCTCATAAGGTCTATGGAATGCCTTATGAGGGTCTTGATATTCATTTCACGGTTTGCGATCATACGCTTACTGTTGTCAAGTAGACTTCTTGAATATGTTGAGTAGAAAATTTACTTTGCGAAACTTTCAAAACGTACGTTTTCCAACAGAATTTTGCAGGCAGCATCGATATTCTTGGCTTCCTTGGTGTAGAAGATATTGGAGTTCTTGATGGTGATATCGTGTACCATACCTTCTGCACCATGTGCTTCAATACCTGTTTCGCAACCTCGTACGTAGATGTTGCTCATGTGGATATCCTGAAAGTTTGGCAGGAATTCCTGCTTTACGGGAGTTGTCTGCTTCTGGGCACCTACATGGTTGTCAAAATAGGTGGTCTCAAAGGTGATGGCTGCATCCTTGATATCGGTCATGTAGATATGGTCGATATAGATGTTCTCTGATGTTCCACCTCTCTTCACTGCACTTTTAAAGCGTAAACCGGTATCTGTTCCCTGGAAAGTATTGTTGCGAACAACAATATTCTTCATGCCGCCAGAGAACTCGCTGCCGATAACAAAACCTCCATGGGCATGGTATACGGTGTTGTCCTGAATGTTGATGTTTTCACAAGGACCTGCTGCCACACCTGCTGCACCGGCACCACCCTTCATGCAGATTCCGTCATCACCTGCATCAATCACATTGTTTACGATGAGTACATCCTTACAGCTGGAGATATCAATTGCATCACCGTTCTGGGCATTCCATGGACATTTTACGGTGATTCCGTCGATAATCACATTCTTGCATCGGGTAGGGATGATATGGAATTTAGGACTGTTCAGAAGTGTAACACCCTGTACGAGTACATTCTCGCAACTGGTGAATCTGATCATGTGTGTTCGGGTTTTCTCCTGTTCGTCCATATTCTCAGCCACATTAGGTTCGTGCTTCAGGTTGAAAGGATACCAGATGTCACCCTTCTCATTTAGTGTTCCGCCCATAGCCTGAAATTCTTTCCATTCTACGTCACTAACCTTACTGCGCTTTACCGGTCTCCACCATTCTCCGTTTCCGTCAATGGTACCCTCACCTGTGATAGAGATGTTCTTTCTCTTACTGGCATTGATGGCTGGGGTTGCACGGCTTTCTTTCTTTCCTGTAGTCTTGTCTATCTTTAAATGGTCGTTCTTGTCTTCTGAAAGAACGATGATGGCATTCTTTTCCAGATGCAGGTCAATATTGTCCTTCAGTGAGATGAGACCGGTGAGGTAGATACCTGCAGGCACATTAAGATGACCGCCGCCCATCTTGTTCAGTTTGCTGATGGCTTTGGCAAATGCCTGGGTATTCATGGTGAGTCCGTCACCATTACCGCCACATTCCAAGATGCTTACATGATTGTCTGGGATGCTAGGCAATGTTGGTTGCTGCATCTGAACTGGTAAGTTCTGATAATACTTACTGTAATCTTTGGCATTGGCTGTCACAAATGAGAAACAGACCAATAAAGCTATTAAAATCTTCTTCATAAGCTTTTTAAGTTTAGTTTGTTTAATTAATTTATACTTTGTCTTGTTTGTAATATCTGTTACCTTGAGGTATGGATATAAAAAAAAAGACGGCCCTAACCACAGTTAGTAACCGCCTTCTATGAAAGGAGGAGTGGTACCACCAGGAATCGAACCGGGGACACAAGGATTTTCAGTCCTTTGCTCTACCAACTGAGCTATGGCACCATCTTGCTTTTTGCGGTTGCAAAGGTACAATAAATATTTTAATTGAGCAAGAGAAAACGAAATATTTTCTCTTGCTTAATGTTTATTAACTAAATACCGCGTCGTTTGAAATTAATCTTTCAGCGGATTCCAACCTTGTGCTTTCAGTTCAAATTCCTGTCCGTCTCTGGTAATGAGGAACTTGCCCAGATTTTCTTTGGTGATGTAGCCAATCTGCCTTACACCCTCCATTGCCTCAATCTTCTCGTGGTCACCGATAGGTACGGTAAAGAGAAGTTCATAATCTTCGCCACCATTCATAGCACAGGTGGTAAGGTTCATATTGAATTCTTCTGCCTGCACGGCTGTCTGGTAGTCGATAGGTATGTTCTTCTCATATACTCTGCATCCACAGTGACTCTGTTCGCAAATGTGCATCAGTTCACTGCTCAGACCATCGCTCACATCCATCATGGCGGTAGGACGGATACCTGCCTCACGCAGTTGTGCTATCACATCTCCGCGTGCCTCAGGCTGCAGTTGTCTTTCCAAGAGATATTCCTTGCCGGCGAAATCTGGCTGGAAGTTGCGCATATTCTCTAAGTCTCTGTTCAGGAGGGTCAGTTTCTCGTTATCACCGTTAGCCTTAGCCTCAGCCATCTTCTTTCGGATATCTTCTATCTGTCCGTAGTATACAGCCTTTTCGCGTTCCAGCAGTTGAAGTCCCATATAGGCACCGCCCAAGTCACCCGACACACAGATCAGGTCTGTTTCCTTGGCTCCGTTGCGGTATACGATTTCTTCTTTTGCTGCTTCTCCGATACAAGTAATACTGATGGCTAAACCGGTGAGAGAAGAGGTAGTATCACCTCCCACGATATCTACTCCCCATTTGTCGCATGCCATTCGAAGACCCTTATAGAATTCATCAATGTCTTCTACTTTGAATCGTTTACTCAATGCTATGCTTACTACCATCTGACGTGGGGTTCCGTTCATAGCAAAGATATCACTGATGTTTACCATTGCACTCTTGTAACCCAAGTGAACCATGTCAATATAGGTAAGGTCGAAATGTACGCCCTCCATCAGCATATCTGTAGTCATGAGCACCTCCTTGTCTGGATAATGCATCACGGCACAATCATCGCCTACACCATAAACTGTAGACTCGTTTTTCTTTTCATAACCTTTGGTGAGATGGTTTATAAGACCGAATTCACCTAACTTTGAGATATCCAAAATAAATAATAGTTTATAATTTATACTTAAGATCTGCGGATGATTTCTCGCATAATCTCTGTCATCTTAGGCTGTGCGGCATTGGCTGCAATCTGCACCTCCTCATGACTGACTTCTACAGGTACATCGAAACCGCCAAGATCGGTGATGATGCTGATGCCGAAAACCTTGATTCCGCAATGGCGGGCAACAATCACTTCAGGTACAGTACTCATACCAACAGCGTCACCACCCAATACACGATACATGCGATACTCTGCCGGTGTCTCGAAGGTAGGTCCCTGAACGCCAACATATACACCATGCTTTGCATCAATTCCCTTCTCCTTAGCGATATCGTCGGCAAGGTCGCGGAGTTTCTTGTCGTATGCTTCGTGCATATCCGGGAAACGTGGACCGGTAGGGAAGTTCTTACCGCGCAATGGATGTTCTGGGAAGAAGTTGATGTGATCATCGATAATCATCAGGTCTCCAATCTGGAATTCCGGATTCATACCGCCCGAAGCGTTGCTTACAAAGAGGGTTTCAATGCCCAACTCGTACATCACACGTTCTGGGAAGGTTACAGCCTTCATGTCATATCCTTCATAGTAATGGAATCTTCCTTCCATAGCCATGATATCTTTACCTCCTAACTTACCGAAAATCAGTTTGCCAGCATGACCTTGAACGGTAGATACTGGGAAGTTTGGTATTTCACTATATGGAAATTCATAACTGTCAGTTATTTCTGAAGCTAATTGTCCGAGACCGGTTCCCAGTATGATTGCCGTCTTCGGACTTGTTGTCATCCTTTCTTTTAGCCAGGATGCTGTTTCTTGAATTTTTTCGTACATAGCTAATGATTTTGTCGTTAAAATTATCTTCTTGTTCCAGCATGAAACTTACCTTGATAGGCAGTTCGTATATGCTTTTCTTTACCATTTCATAGAGTCCTTCAGTCTCTTTCAGTCTCACGGCATCTTTCTCTGTCGTGATAATCAGACGGGGTTCTGGCATCTGTTCAAACGCCTCGTTGATGCGTGTGATGTCTTTATTCTTGAAGCGATGGTGGTCACCGAAACTCAGCGACTGCATACTCTTGACCATTGGCTTCAGGTCGTGTTCCATCTGCTTAGGCGATGCGATACCAGTAACCAGCAGAGCATGGTAGTTTTTCAACTCCTCCTTGGCTATCTGCTGGTCTTCGAAAACTCCCTTTGGCGTATCATAGTTGATGCAGGTGAAGTAGAGCTTCTGGAAAGGGTAAAGGTCCATAGCCTTGGTGAGTACTCTAAATTCCATTGGTTTCAGGTCCTTTGGACATTTAGTGATAATCACAATGTCTGCACGGTTCTTACCGCTTAGAGGTTCTCTCAGTCTTCCTGCTGGCAACATCTTGTCATAGATGATCAGACGGTGGTAATCTACCAGCAGAATGTTGATACCTGGCTTCACATAGCGATGCTGAAAGGCATCATCCAGTAATACAACATCTACATCCTTGGTCGGTTCTTCATTCTGTAACTTTTCGATTCCTCTCACACGCTTAGCGTCTACGGCTACATAGATATCGTCAAACTTGCTGTGCATCTGGAAGGGTTCATCGCCAATCTCTGACATTGTCGTATCTTTATCTGCCAGCACATAGCCACTGGTCTTTCTTTTGTAACCACGTGATAGCACAGCTATCTTAACCTTGTCGTGCAACAAGCGTATCAGATACTCCACATGGGGAGTCTTGCCCGATCCGCCCACCGTGATGTTACCCACAGAAATGATCGGGATTGAGAATGACTGACTCTTTTTCAGTCCGATATCGAAGAGCCAATTGCGAAATCTGACCATGCCGCCATAAATCCAACTCAGTGGTAGCAGCCAGTCGTTGATCTTGATAAGATCGCCTTCTGTTCTCATGTCTGTTTCCTTTCTCTTAATTCGGTATGTCTATATAATAATGTACGCATACCTTATTATAAATGTTATTGTATGTTCAGTACGTAAGGAAGTGCAGCCTGTATAGGCTCTTTCTCCTTCATATTGCGTATCATGATGAATGGCTGGTAGAGATCACCCAATGCCAGACGCAACTGTTCGTCGAGATATGTTCCCTTGTTTCCGCCCGCCATATCCAGCAACTGTTCCATCCATCCAGCCAATGCCGGATATTCTACCGTCTGATAACTGCTGAGATGAGCCAATTCTGCAGCCTTGTCGATGGCGTCGCTCAAGCCGCCGAATCCATCAATTAACTTGATCTTCTTGGCGTCTGTACCCAGCCATACTCTTCCTTGAGCAATCTTCTCAACCTGTTCGGTACTCATTTTTCTGCCCTCAGCCACACGATTGCGGAAGAGGCTATATCCACGGTTCACATAGTTTTGCATGGTGGCAATCTCTTCTGCACTCCATGGGCGTGACATGCCTGCAGAGGCATAGGCACTGTTGCGGTTGGTCTTCACTTCATCATACTTGAAGCCTAACTTCTTTGTCATCAGGTCACTGAAATCTGGCAGGGCTCCAAAGATACCGATGCTGCCGGTCAATGTTGTAGGTTGTGCCATGATATATTGGGCCCCCATACTCATATAATAAGCACCCGATGCTGCCATTCCACCCATCGAAACCACTACCGGCTTCTTTTTATTTAATTCTTTAACTGCTCTCCAGATCTGTTCCGAAGCATAGGCATCGCCACCGCCCGAATTGATACGCAGAACTACGGCCTTTACCTGACTGTTATCTGCAAGTTCCTGAAGGTCCTTGATGACCTTTGTACTTACTATCTGTTGCTCAGAATCATAGATGCTAGGAGTCTCCATCCTGACAATGGACCCCTGACAGTAGTATACGGCAATCTCTTCGCCCATCAGATTCGAGTCGTCTATAGTCATATCTACGTCGTTATAGTCAACCTGATTGATGGTATCGTCTGCCTTCAGTCCTAACTGTTTCTTTACCACGTCTCTGATTTCATCATAATAGCAGAATCCATCTACCATCTTTCGAGATTTCAGTAGTTTGGTATCATCAAACACCATCAGCCCGTCAGCATAGCGGTTCAGTGAATCCTTGCTGATGTTTCTGCTTTTGCTCACATCTCCCAACATCTGTTGCCAGAGTCCACCAATATAGCGTGAAACCTGCTCTCTGTTGGCATCCGACATTTTGTCTTCGGTGTATGTTTCAGTATAGCTTTTGTATTTGCCTACCTTCACTACCGTAAAGTGAACGCCAAACTTGGCTGCTACATCTTTGATATATTGTGGCTGCGATGCAATACCATGCCAGTCCACATTGCCTTCTGGGTTTACATATACCTTGTTGGCAACCGAAGCCAGATAATATCCACCCTGTGAGAGAGCATCACCATATGCGATAATCCATTTGCCGCTCTTCTTGAAATCGGCAAGTGCATTTCTGATTTCCTGCAAAGTGGCATAATCAGTCTCCAAGATACCTGTTTCCAGATAGATGCCCTTCACTTTATCCTCATTTTTTGCCTTGCGGATAGAAGAGAGAATCCTGTTCATGCCTATGTTGTTAAACTGCTCGCCTGTCAGTTCGCCGAGCCAGTTGTCTTCAGTGCGGTCTTCAATCTGTCCTTGTAGTTTCATCACCATCACCGCATTGTCTTTCAGTGCCGGTTTACTGTTGCTCGATGCCACCATTCCGATGATACAGATAAATCCCAGAATGGTCATGATCAGCCCGAAGGCAAACAGTCCTACGATAGTGGCTGCCACGTTCTTGAAAAAATCCTTCATTATTCTATGTCAATATTTTATAAGTGAGACTCCTAAATAAATGCCAGCGGCAGAAGAGAGATGTTTTCTCCGATTGCCGTTTACAGCAATTTTTCTGCAAATATAGCAAAAAAGAACCAATAATCAAAGCGATTGGAACAAAAACACCAAAAAAAGAAGAAAAAATAACATAGGGTTAACGAAAAAATGCCTATCTTTGCATTATCTTAGCAAAACAGAATAAAGATATAAACAACATAACAAAACAGAAAAATGAAAAAGACAATGATTTCTTTTCTTCTGATGCTGACAGCAATATCAGCATCAGCTCAATCCACCGCTCGCAAGTTCGTGTTGAAGAACAGTAGCGACGGTCAGAGTGAACTCACCTGTTATCTTCCTAAGAATCCTTCTGGAAGAGCCGTAGTAGATTGTCCTGGAGGTGGCTATTCCCATCTTGCAATGGATCATGAGGGGCATCAGTGGGCTGAGTATTTCAATAAACAGGGTATCGCTTTCTTTGTTCTGAAGTACCGAATGCCCAATGGAAATCGCAATATTCCATTGAGCGATGCCTATCAGGCGATGCGTACCGTTCGTGACAGTTCTGCAGTATGGAGAATAAATAAGGAAGATGTTGGTATTATGGGCTTTTCTGCCGGTGGACATTTAGCTTCTTCCGTAAGTACTCATGCTGAGGCGGCTGTGCGACCTGATTTCTCGATTCTTTTCTATCCGGTGATTTCGATGGATGAGCGTATCTCTCATAAGGGATCATGTGTGAATTTCTTGGGTGAAGAGCGTAATACCAATAAGAAACTGGTAGAAGAGTGGTCTAACGACAAGGCAGTTCGTCCTAATCTTACCCCTCGTGCCATCATACTGATGTCTTTTGATGATAAGGTTGTTCCTCCTGTAACCAATGGCGTAGCCTATTATTCAGCTATGAGCAAGGCGGGTAACGAGTGTACCATGCATATCTATCCGACAGCCGGACATGGATGGGGATTCCGCGATGCTTCCCATGGTTTCCCATATCACGACCAAATGTTGAATGATCTTACCTGTTGGCTCAACAGGCTTCCGTCTAAGTAATGAGTAAAGAGAATACCTAAAAAAGAGGATGTATCATAAGTTGATGATACATCCTCTTCATGTTGTTGGAAGAGCTAGGATATGTCGTTGGAAGAGCTAGGATATGTTGCTGGAAGAGCTAGGATATGTTCTTGGAAGAGCTAGGATATGTTCTTGGAAAAGCTAGAATCTGTTGTTGATACAGTTAGTATCTCCGGTCGCACAACAGCTGTTGTGCGCTTGCATAACAGCTGATATGCGCACGCACAACAGCTGATGTGCATGCGTTGGTCAACTGTTGTGCGCCAACTGTTATCCAGACTAATGACACGTCCTTTTTCCTTTTTATAATCTCTTAATAAGCATTCTTGTCAGGGCAGATGATGCTCTTGGCTGTCATGAAGATAATCTTGATATCAAGCCAGAACGACCAGTTCTCTATATACCAGATGTCGCGGCGGATACGTTCCTCCATCTGCCAGAGCTCCTTAGTCTCTCCGCGGTAACCTGTAACCTGAGCCCAACCGGTGATGCCCGGTTTGGAAAAGTGGCGAACCATATATTTGTCAATCAGACTTCCATATACCTCAGTATGGTGCAGCATGTGAGGACGAGGTCCTACGATACTCATGTCACCTTTCAGTACATTGATAAACTGAGGGAACTCATCAATATTGGTCTTTCTCATAAAGTTGCCGAAAGCAAACTTACGTGGGTCGTTCTTTGTTGCCTGTGCCTTGTCTGCATCCTTGTTCACATGCATGGAACGGAATTTAAGACAGTAGAAGGTATCACCATTCAGACCCGTTCTTGCCTGTTTGAAGAAAATTGGACCAGGACTCTGAATCTTGATGATGAGAGCTATGAATGGAATGAATGGTAGAACGCACAAACATGCAAGCCCGCTCACTACGATGTCGAAGCTACGCTTGATAATGCGGTTTGACGTGCTTGTTAGGGGTTCTATGCGGTTTGAATATACCGTCCTTCCCATGAAATTCTGGGCGTCAAGATGCAATTTGTACTCACCAAACACACGTGGCAGGTAGTAGAAGTGTATCACATTCTTATCACAGAAGTGTATGATATTGATGATCTCAGGATCTTTATGCGACAGGCAGCAGAAAACCTCGTCAATATTGGAAGGTTCACCATTGATGGTATCATTCATGGTAGAAGAGATAATCTCTTTGAGCTGTTTCATGTTTCCTATTCTTTTCAACCCTTCCGGATTATCAGTGATGTCTTCGTCTGCATAATATCCTTTTACGATATAACCTGCCGAGGGATCTTCTGTCATCGTCTTGTACATCTCGCTCACGGCAGGATCGTTACCTACAAAGACGACGGTGCGTGAGTTGCGGCCCTTAGAGCGGAAATACTTTAGTAATTTGAGCTCGCAGAGTCGGCTTATGATGAGAGACAGATAGAATGTTATGCCGAAGATAATGCTGAAGGAGAACATCTTTCCCCCGTGACCGAGTAGTCTTGAGAAGGTAAAGAAACAGAATGTTGTTGCTGCAGCCAGATATAAAGTACGCTTTGTAACCTGCAGGAACCCGATCTTTCTGACATGAATGATGGTGGAATAGAAGTATTCGCCTAGGAACAAGGCAGCATTGGCAACAAAAAAGGTAATCTTTGTTGCTTTGTCGAAATACGCGGGTATGAGTTCTTGACCATATTGGGTATAGAACAACAGTACGATGTTGAGAATAACGAAATCGGCACCTATCACCAGTCTCCTTATCATTTCATTTCCTTTATAATGCTTGTTCGTCATTTGCTTATGTTTTTTATACTCCTATGTTATTATATATCTTTTTAAGTTATTTGAGGTTTGCTTAAACTGATATTTGGTCGCAAAGGTAATAATAATAGTTGAAAATCGAAAATAAATCAGCAAAAAAATATCGAAATAGACTAACTTGAACCAACTTGAACCAGTTTTTCTTGTTTTTAATCTGTTTAAATGATGGTTTTTCTTCCTTTTTACTTTCTTGCGCATATCTAGGTATTTTTATATGAATAGGTAGTTTTTTTAGAAATTGCTTGGTGGTCTCAAAAGAAAAACGTACTTTTGCAGCCGGATTATCACGGATGATTCTTCTTTGAGACCTGTTGGTACTGGGAGTAAACTCCTGATGTGATGCAGTCTCTCATTGTTAATTTGTGAAATCTTAAGTATGAACAATAAACGATTTAGATAGTAATAATATGCAATTAATTTTATTATCGGGTGGCTCGGGTAAAAGGCTCTGGCCACTTAGCAATAATGCTAGAAGCAAACAGTTCTTGCCATTGCTCGAAAAGGAGAATGGGGAGATGGAAAGTATGGTTCAGCGCGTGGTACGTCAGGCTCAGGAAGCAAATCTGACCAACGATATTACGCTTGCTACAAACGCAAGTCAGCTGGATATCATCCAGAACCAGCTGGGAGAGCGGGTTTCTGTGGTTACCGAACCGGAGAGACGTGATACTTTCCCTGCTATCGCTTTAGCTGCAAGTTATCTGAAACTGAAGAAGAAATGTGAGGATGACGAGGTTGTGGTTATTATGCCTTGTGATCCTTATACCGAGTTGGAATATTTCCATACCATAGCCCGTATGGTGGAATGTGTGGAGAAAAACGTCGCCGACCTTGTGCTGATGGGAATCAAACCTACTTATCCAAGTGCAAAATATGGTTATGTGGTTCCTTTTGCTGAAGGAGAGAAGTATCAGATAGTGAAGAGATTTACCGAGAAACCGGATGTGCCTACAGCAGAGAAACTCCTGGAGGAGGGTGCTTACTGGAATGGTGGTGTCTTCGCTTTCCGTTTGGGCTATATGATGCAGATTGTACGTAAGTATATGCAGAGTGAGAACTTTGAAGATACTCGTGCAAGATATAGCGAATTTCCAAAAATCTCTTTCGACTACGAGGTAGCAGAGAAGGCAGAATCGGTAGCGGTAGTACCGTTTAATGGTGAATGGAAGGACCTGGGTACCTGGAATACACTCACTGATGAGCTGCACCATGCCAGCATCGGTAATGCGGTGATGGGAAGTCATTGCGAGAATACGCATGTCATCAACGAACTCCAGTTGCCTATGTATGTGGATGGCTTGAAGGATGCTGTTGTTGCAGCGAGTCCTGATGGCATCTTCGTCTGTGCAAAGAAATATTCCGAGGACATCAAGAAGGCGGTAGAACATCTTACTCCGCGTCCGATGTATGAGGAAAGAAGGTGGGGTACTTATCGGGTGATTGACGATTCTGAGTATGCTGACGGCAATCATTCGCTCACCAAGAGTATTACCTTGAAGCCAGGTAAGAATATCAGTTATCAGCTTCATCACCATCGTTCAGAGGTGTGGACATTCGTAGAAGGTGAGGGCATCTTTGTACTTGATGGTGAGGAGAAACATGTGAAGGCTGGTGATACCGTGGTGATTCCTCTGGAGCATTATCATGCCATCAAGGCGGTTACACAGCTGACTTTCATCGAAGTTCAGAATGGTAATCCACTGGTTGAGGAGGATATTGAAAGATTCGATTATCAATGGAAAATGAAATAAAACACAAGTTTTTGTGATATAATGTCAGTATTTAAACGTGTCAAAGTGTCAGTATGGATGCTTTGGCACGTTTTTCGTATACTGGCGGGGTGACGGGTAGCAATACCTGTTGGCAAAATAAATGTATAACAATTAAAATATTATAGAATCATGAACATTAAACCATTAGCAGACAGAGTGCTGGTACTTCCTGCACCAGCTGAAGAAAAAGTAGGTGGAATTATTATCCCTGATACAGCAAAAGAGAAACCACAGCGTGGTAAGGTCGTTGCTACAGGTAAGGGTACGAAAGACGAAGAGATGATTCTCAAAGAAGGTGATACCGTACTCTATGGTAAGTACGCTGGCACAGAACTCGAATTCGATGGTACTAAATATATCATGATGCGTCAGAGCGATGTACTCGCTGTAGTAGAAGAGTAAGAATAAGTGAAGAGTGAAGAACGAAGAGTGAAGGATTCAATTGCTTTGTTTTAACTCAACATTCAACATTTAACATTCAACATTAAAAAGATAAAAGAAAATGGCTAAAGATATTAAATATAATATGGATGCCCGCGACCTCTTGAAGAAGGGTGTTGATCAGTTGGCGAATGCAGTAAAAGTAACTCTCGGTCCTAAGGGCCGCAACGTGGTAATCGAAAAGAAGTTTGGTGCTCCTCAGATTACTAAGGATGGTGTTACCGTGGCTAAGGAAGTAGAGTTGGAGAATAAATTCGAAAATACTGGTGCTCAGCTTGTTAAGAGTGTTGCCAGTAAGACTGGTGATGATGCCGGTGATGGTACAACAACTGCTACTATCCTGACTCAGGCTATCGTAACAGAGGGCTTGAAGAATGTTACTGCAGGTGCTAACCCAATGGACTTGAAGCGTGGTATCGATAAGGCTGTTGCTGCTGTAGTTGCCTTCATCAAGGATCATGCAGAGCAGGTAGATGACAACTACGACAAGATTGAGCAGGTGGCTACAGTTTCTGCCAACAACGATGCTGAAATCGGTAAGCTCTTGGCTGATGCTATGCGCAAGGTTTCTAAGGATGGTGTCATCACTATCGAGGAGAGCAAGAGCCGTGATACCAATATCGGTGTTGTAGAGGGTATGCAGTTCGACCGTGGTTACTTGAGCGGTTACTTCATGACTGATGCAGACAAGATGGAGTGTGTAATGGATAACCCATACATCCTTCTTTATGATAAGAAGATTTCTAACTTGAAGGAGTTCTTGCCAATTCTCCAGCCTGCTGCTGAGAGTGGTCGTCCTTTGTTGGTTATCGCTGAGGATGTTGATTCTGAGGCTTTGACTACTTTGGTAGTTAACCGTTTGCGTGGCGGTTTGAAGATTTGCGCAGTGAAGGCTCCAGGCTTCGGTGACCGTCGCAAGGCTATGTTGGAGGATATCGCAGTGTTGACTGGCGGTGTTGTTATCTCTGAGGAGAAGGGCTTGAAGTTGGAGCAGGCAACTTTGGATATGCTGGGTTCAGCAGACAAGGTTACCGTCAACAAGGACAATACAACTATTGTTAATGGTCATGGCGAGAAGGCTAATATCCAGGATCGCGTAGCTCAGATTAAGAACGAGATTGAGAATACCAAGTCTTCTTATGACAAGGAGAAACTTCAGGAGCGTTTGGCTAAGCTCGCCGGTGGTGTAGCTGTCCTCTATGTAGGTGCCAACTCTGAGGTTGAGATGAAGGAGAAGAAGGATCGTGTTGACGATGCACTCTGCGCTACCCGTGCCGCTATCGAGGAAGGTATCGTTGCTGGTGGTGGTACTACTTATATCCGTGCTCTCGAGGCATTGAAGGATATGAAGGGTGATAACGCTGACGAGACAACCGGTATCCGTATCGTAGAGCGTGCTATTGAGGAGCCTCTCCGTCAGATTGTTGCCAATGCCGGTGGCGAGGGTTCTGTAGTAGTAAATAAGGTACGCGAGGGCGAGGGTGACTTCGGTTACAATGCCCGCAAGGACGTTTACGAGGATATGCGCCAGGCTGGTATCGTAGATCCTGCCAAGGTAGAGCGTGTAGCTTTGGAGAATGCTGCTTCTATCGCAGGCTTGTTCCTGACAACAGAGTGTGTGTTGGTTGACAAACCAGAGCCTGCACCAGCTGCACCAGCTGCAGCACCTGGTATGGGTGGCATGATGTAATTAGATGAATAATTTGAGCAAACAAAGCACATCGTAAGACTGCGAGTTTGCAAAGCGAAAATATCAAATAGGGGTGATTCTCAGCGAATTATCCCTATTTTTTTGTTTTTTTAGTCATAAAGATGCAAAAAATAGCAAAATTATTTGGTTCGAATAATCTTTTTTTGTAACTTTGCATCGTAAATAAAAGAAAGTATCATCCCAAGGGATGGCAAAGATATTTTTTTGATTTGTTTTAGTAGATTAGTTTTTAAGTAGTTTGTTTTTGGAAATCGGTTGTCGTGAGACATCCGATTTTTTTTTGTTTTTATTTTGTTTTCTCAATTTAATTGTGTAATTTTGCAGCATAATAGAAAATTCATAGCATGAACAATATTGATTGGAAAAAAGCAGTGGTCTTTCTGATTGTTATCGGAGGACTCATTTATATTACAAAGGCAGAGTTGGGAATGACTACTACAAACTCGTTCCTTACTACGCTGGGTATCTTATTGCTTCTCTTTATCGGAGATAACTTCGCACAGAAGATTGATGATGATCGGAAACGACGTAAACTGAATAATGATGGAAAAGCTGATTGATTTATATAAAAAATGGGCGGGTGAAGAACCGGCTGATGTCATAAAATTGGCAGGGCAGGGGAGTAACCGGCAGTATTTCCGTATCATTGGGCATGATGGTGATACGGTAATTGGTGTGATAGGAACCAGTCGTGATGAGGATCATGCCTTTGTATATCTGGCTCAGCATTTCCAGCTCAGACAGTTGCCTGTTCCCCAGATTCTGGCGGTGAGCGATGATGAACTCTGCTATCTTCAGACAGACCTTGGCGGTACTTCGCTTTTCGATGCCATCAAGGGCGGACGAGATGCGGGCGGACGTTACAATCAGAAAGAGAAGGAACTCCTTAAGAAAACCATTCGTGAACTTCCGAATATCCAGATTCGCGGTGCAAGAGGATTGGATTGGCAGAACTGCTATCCGCAGCCAGAATTCGATGTAGACAGTGTACTCTTCGACCTCAACTACTTCAAGTATTGTTTCCTGAAGCCTACCGATTTGGATTTTCACGAACTGAAGCTCGAAGCCAACTTCCGGCTTTTTGCCAAGGATCTGACATCAGAACCGATGGATTGTTTCCTTTATCGCGATTTTCAGGCGCGCAACATCATGCTGGATGATAAGGGAAATCCATACTTTATTGATTTTCAGGGTGGTAGAAAAGGACCGTTCTATTATGATCTCGCCTCATTCCTCTGGCAGGCATCTGCTAAGTATCCGTTCAAACTGCGCAGAGAACTGGTTTGGGAATACTACCAGTCATTGAAGCATTATACCGAGGTACCATCGGTGCGCCATTTTGTAAACCGGTTGAGTCTTTTTGTGCTCTTCCGTACCTTACAGGTTTTGGGCGCCTACGGATTCCGCGGCTATTTCGAACGCAAGAAGCATTTCATCGACAGTATTCCGCCAGCTATCCAGAATCTGCGAGATCTTCTGAAGATGGGTGACAAGGTATTTCCTTATCCTTATATGATGGATATGTTGAGAAGACTGACCGAATTGCCACAGTTCAAGGTGATAGAGAGTGTGGCGCTGAGTCGTGCAGACGGCTATAAGACTACCGACAACAATATCTATCGTGCGCATCCGCAGGACGGACCTGCCACCTATTCTAAATATGATGGTAAGGGACCGCTGGTGGTAAGAGTGTATAGTTTTTCTTTCCGTAAGGGCATTCCAGAGGATCCGTCGGGCAATGGTGGAGGTTATGTCTTCGACTGCAGAAGTACCCATAACCCTGGCAGATACGAGCCTTATAAGAAGTTGACGGGTCTGGATGAGCCTGTTATCCGATTCCTGGAGGATGATGGTGAGATATTGAAGTTCCTGGATCATGTCTATGCACTTGCCGACCATCATGTAAACCGCTACATGCAGCGTGGTTTCACCTCTCTGATGTTCTGTTTCGGATGTACAGGCGGTCAGCATCGCAGTGTATATTCTGCGCAGCATCTTGCCGAACATATTCACCGGAAGTTTGGTGTAGAAGTGCAGATTTGTCATCGTGAACAGCATATTGAACAGGTTTTGCCGGCAAAACAATAGAAAAATAGCGTGCAAATTTGGCTATCTCGCAAAAAGTTAGTAAATTTGCACGCACATTTTAAAATAGCTATTTAGCAATGATGCAAGCAATGATATTCGCAGCAGGTTTGGGCACTCGCCTTAAGCCACTTACCGACCGCATTCCGAAGGCTCTGGTAAGTGTCGGGGGAGAACCTTTGCTCAAACGTGTCATCTTTCAGTTGAAGGATGCCGGTTTCACTCG
>USSA01000046.1 GCA_900557255.1 uncultured Prevotella sp. | reverse complement strand
GCATACGCTTGCTCCACTTGATGTTGCTCTCCTCGTCGAATCGAGCCAGGAGCTCTACTACTGCAGTTACCTTCTTGCCGTTGCGTGCCGCAGTAATCAGGGCCTTCACCACCTTGGAGTCCTTGGCCAGACGGTAGAGTGTAGTCTTGATGGCTTTCACCTCAGGCTTGACGGCAGCCTCGCGCAGCACACGGATGTAGCCGTTGAAACTGTGGTAAGGCACGTGGATATAACGGTCTTTCTGACGGATCTGGTCGAGAATGCTCTCGTTGGATAGGAACTCCGGTTTCATGATAGGCGTCCACTTCTCATATTTCAGTTCCTTGTGTCCGCAGTCAGGGAAAGACATCAGGTCCTTGTGGTTCTGGTATCTTCCGCCGGCAAGCGAAGCATCGAGCTCCTTGGTGTTCAGGCGCTCGCGCAGTTTCTTCTGCAAGTCCTTCGGCATCTCGCGGTCGTAGATGACGCGCACCGCCTCGCCCTTCTTACGGCTGTTCACACCCAAGGCAATCTTCTCCATCGTACCGAAGTCAGCATCATTGTCCATCTCCATTTCTGCATCCTTGGTAAACTTGAAGGAATAAGCACGGTAAGAGCTCTCCTTGAATCCGAGGAATACTAAGGGCAGACAGAAGCGGATTACGTCGTCCAGATACATGATGTTGTCGAATCCATCGCTTGAAGGAATCTTCACCCAGCGGCCATACACACGGTCAGGCACCTTCACCACAGCATATTTCTTCTTGCCCTTCTTGTCGTCTTTCTTTTTCTTGCCCTTTTCATCCTCGTCATTATTTTCCATTTCGGTCTTTTCGATGGCGAGGTAGATGCGGTTGTCCTCCAGGGTAGAGAGGTCGTCTATCTCGTTGAGCCAGATAGGATTGACAGAGCCGTTGAGCTTGTCGTAGAAGAACTGTGTGAGGAAGTTCTTCTGCTCATCGTTGAGATTGGTTTCGGTGACAAGTCGAACTTTGTGAACTTCAAGTTCGCGGAAAACCTGATCCACCGCTTCAGTGTATTCTTTCGAGTAAGATTCATTGAGTTTATTGATCGTTTTGAGAGACTTTTTGATTTGCGCTTCCATATCCTTGGTGAGGTTGCGGTCGGTCATGCGGTTGAGCGAAGCCACACGTACACGGAAGAACTCATCGAGGTTGTTGGAATAAATGCCGAGGAAGGAGAGACGCTCGAGCAATGGAACAAATTCCTTCTTGGCTTCCTGCAGAATGCGGTGGTTGAAGTACATCCAGCTCACGTCGCGTTCTACGTATGCTTTTTTAATAATTTCTTCTTTGGTCATAATCTTTTGGGTCGATATTGTTTTATGATACTATGTATGATAATAAAACAAGTTAGTGAGAGAATATTAGGCTTTTACCTTCTTTCCCTCCGATTTCTTGGAATCTTTCTTAATCTCCGTTTTCTTGGACTCCTCTGATTTCTTGGAATCTTCCTTTATCTCTGGTTTCTTGGACTCCTCCTTTTTCTTGGACTCCTCCGATTTCTTAGATTCTTCTGCCTTTACGTTTTCCTTCGTATTGGTTTGCGCTTTAGCATTGCTTTTCTTTCCGCCCATTTCAGTAACGAGGAAATCCGTATCCCCCTCGATGAAGTGGAGAGCCTTGCGGAAAGTTTTGCTTGCACCTTCAGGTACGATGATATCGTGGAGCTGGTCGCAGTCATCAAAAGTATGGCGGCTCAGTTTGGCAGGAACGCCGGCAAAAGTAATCTTCTTGAGTTTGTCGCATTCAGCAAAAGCATATCCCCTTACCTCCTTGACACCGGCAGGGATATAAACGTTATCCAGTTCATCACAATCATAGAAAGCATCGTGCTCTATCTCTTTCACGGAGTTGGCTATGATGACATTCTTGAGTTGTTTCTTGCCACGGAAAGCCATTTCACCAATGACGGTCACACCCTCAGAAACGGTGAAACTTGGTTCATTACTCATGCAATAGATGAGTCGCTTCTTGTCCGCAGTATAAACAGCCTCTCCATCATAGTCGAAGTCATCACTGTCAATCTTCTGAAGGGCGAGGTTGAGCACTAAGCTCTCAAACTTATCGTCTTTCTTGCCTTCTTTCTTGGAACTCTTTTTCTTGAGAATCTCCAGAATCGCTTTCTTGTTCTCTTTCATTGAATTATAATATTTAGTATGAATGCCTTCTCTTGTTCTATTGTGCCAACAAGCAGGAAACATATATTTCTTTTCGGGTGCAAAGTTACGATGATATTTTGAAAGCAGGGGTGTAAAGCGCATTACGTGTTTGTGACGATTGTGTTACAAGGCAGTATTGTATGTTACAGAAAGGTTACAATAAGGGATGGGGATAAAAAAAACCGGTTAGAACCCCATGAGTTCCAACCGGATCTGTTCATTATATAGTTTATTATCTAAACCGTATTTTCATCTCTGTTTAGATGAAGATATATTTCAGTACGAAGAGGATAGCCAATACCCACATAGTGATGCTCAGCTTCTTGATGTTTCCGCAGCAGGCATTGATGGCCACATAGCTGATCATACCGCAGAGGATGCCATCAGAAATGCTATAGGTGAGCGGCATCATGATGATGGTGATGAAAGCAGGGATAGACTCAGCGTAGTCGTTCAGGTCGATGTCCTTGATAGGCGACATCATATACAGACCCACGATAACGAGCACAGGAGTCGTTGCTGCAGAAGGAACTGACAGGAACAGTGGTGCGAAGAACAGGGCCACTACGAAGCACATGGCAGTAATGAAGGCAGTAAGACCCGTACGACCGCCCTGGGCAACACCCGAAGCGCTCTCCACATAGGTGGTAGTAGTACTTGTTCCGAAGCAGGCACCAGCCACGGTAGCCACGGCATCCGCCATGAACGCCTTGTTGAGTCCATGAATTCTTCCGTCCGGTTTCATCATGCCCGCTTTGGTGCAGACGCCCACGAGTGTGCCCATCGTATCAAACATATCGATGAAGAGGAAGGTGAAGACGATGACCACCATATCGATGGAGAAGACGTTGGAGAAATCAAACTGGCAGAAGATAGGCGAAACCGAAGGTGGCACATCTACCAGTCCGTGTATTTCCGTGATGCCCATAGGAATGCCGATGAGCGTAGTAGCGAGAATACCGATGAGCAGGTTGCCAGGCACTTTCTTGATGACGAGCACGCTGGTCAGGATGATGCCGATAACGCCGAGCAGGGCAGAGCCTTCGGTGATTTTTCCGATGGTGACGAAGGTAGCCTCATTGGCAGCCACGATACCTGCATTCTTCAGACCGATGAAGGCGATGAAGAGGCCGATACCAGCACCGATGGCACGTTTCAGGGAAGCAGGAATAGCATCCACCATCATCGAGCGGATACCGGTAGCGGAGAGGATGATGAAGATGATACCTTCGATGAGGACAGCCGTGAGCGCCATCTGCCAGGGATAGCCCATGGTGAGGCAGACCGTGAATACGAAGAAAGCGTTCAGACCCATACCAGGAGCAAGTCCGAAAGGTTTCTTGGCATAGATAGCCATCACGAGTGTACCCACAATGGCAGCCAGTACGGTGGCAGTGAACACGGCGTGTGTATCCATGCCCTGAGCGGCGAGATGACTGAAGATGTTAGGATTAACGGCCAGGATATAGGCCATGGTGAGGAAGGTGGTGATACCCGCAGCCACCTCCGTTTTCAGTTTGTTTTGAGCAGGGTCAAAACCGAATAACTTTTGCAACATGTTGTTTAAAATTAATATGTGTTTAGAAATTTGCTGCGAAATTACAAATAAAAACTGAAATTCGTATAAAATTATTGGGGAATTTTATCAAAAAAAAGAATGTCGGAGACTTTCGAGAACGATAGAAAGTGATTTGGCGGTAATGAAAAACTCTTATAGCGAACCATTTATTTTGTTTTATAAGTTGAGGGATAATAACCTTTCTTTATAATATCGTAAATGATTTTGACCGGGAATGACTTTGACTAAATGACCGGAATCATGAGAGCTAACGTTCAATGTGCCATCTTGTCCGGTCAGTTTCACATCATTGCTTGGAAAATAAGCATACCAGTCGGCAGCCTCGTTAGTAGCCTTGGCATTTGCACAGGTAAACTGCTCGCCAGTTTTTGGGGAACGTATAGATATTCTCAATCATACTATCGTTACTTGATAATCCTCGAAAAACCACACCCAGGTTTTGCCATGTCGAAGAATTCATTTATCTTAGTGTAACGAAAAGAGGGCGTGTCACAGACTTATGACGCACCCTCATCTTTATATAAATCTCTCTCTATTTCTAAAGTGATTCACATATATATATTATGTATATCGTATGTTCTATTCTTACTTGCTCAAGCTAACAGAATGGCTCATGTTAGTCATTTCTGGAATTGAGTTTACTACGTGTTTCAAGAACATGCCCATGCAAAGAACCATACCTGAAAACATAACTGCGGCGAAAGCCATTGTAAAAATAGTCATCATAATTATTAACCTTTTTAAAATTTATTATTTGTTATTCCTTAAACACGAGTGCAAAGTTAACACTTTTTTATCGAATAACGGCATCTTTTGCCGAGAAATATCATTGCAATATGTTTTTCTTGATATGGGTCAACCACTTGTTTTTAGCCTTAAAAATGACATTTTGCTATCGGATATATTGTTTTTGTGGCAATAATTTATATATATCATTTTTCTCGCTTTATTATGTGTGTAACAAGATAGGGATTTCTGTCAGATGATAAGAAGTCAGAATCGAAGTGAAAGCCAATCATCGAACTTCACGTTCTGAAAGGTATGGATGCCCAGCTTCTCGGCAGCCTCACAGTTTTCCTTCAGATCATCGACGAAGAGAGTTTCATCGGGATTGATGTTCGCCTGCTTGACTACCTCTTCATAGATGTGGGCATCAGGTTTTGCCAGATGCATTCGCTGAGAGAGGAAACAGTGCTCGAAATAATCCTCTACCCCATGGTTCTGATAAGGGAAGAGATGCTCCACGCAATAATCCCAATGTATATCAATGGTATTGCTCAAGAGGAAGAGACGGTAACCAGCCTTCTTCAACTGCAGGAGTCGCTTCTTTTTCTCATCAGGAATCTCCACCAGCATCTTGTTGGCAGCATCGATGAGCTCTTCATTCGTCACATCTGCTCCTGTCAACTCACGGGCTGCATCGCAGAATGCTTCGGTGGTAATCATTCCCACACCCAGTTTGCTCATCAGCTTCATCCCTTCACTCTGAGGATTCGGATTAGCCAGTTCCCCCATTCCTATCGCCTTGAAAGCCCCGATGCATCCTTCCGGATTGAGTTTCACCAGGACATTACCTAAATCAAATATGATATTCTTGTATTGCATAATCTATACCTTAGTTTAAATTTCACTTTTAATCTTTAATTAGATACTTACTGCAAAAGTACAGCAAATTCGGGAGAGAACAAATGATTTGGAAAAGGAATGGCGGGAATATAACATTTATTAGTAAAAGAAGGATATGCCTATAACTACTTTTACCTTCTGATAAGCCGCATTAATAAGTATGGCGATTCCGGTCTCAACTATCTCTGTCCGGGTTATTACCATTATTATCAGCATGTAGCGCCCTACATGGATTAATGGATTATATGAAGCAGGAACTCATGGCGCAGCGCCCACCTTCGAACATCATGAAAGTTTTATAGTGAGCATGACAGATTAAAAAAAGCCGCACCATGAAGAACATCTCCAGGAATTCAAGGAAATCGTGTCTAGCGCCATCGCCATTGTCGTGGATAAAATATTCAGAAAGGATCAATAAGAGATAAAAAAAGGTGTATCATGGATTTATGACACACCTTTTTTTATCTCAAAATCTTAAAGTTTTAGAACTTAATCCAGGTCAGCTTCTTCCAAATTCCCTCGAAAGGACCATGGGAGTGATACTTGAGCCAGAGGTTGGAGAAGAGGCATTGTACTACTACCATGGCAATACCCACAAAAAAGGCGTAGGTGATGCCGAGCTTCGTCTGGAGATTGAAGCCATAATAAGCAAACAGTCCGCAACCGATGATAGACTGGAGGAAATAGTTGGTCAGACTCATCTTACCAAACTGGCGCAGGAACGACAATCCCTTTCTGAACCATTCCTTTCCGTACCACAACAAAACGAATCCTGATACTACAAACGAGAGGATGAAGAAGTTGTAGATAGGATAAAGCCAATTGTTCCATGTTTCCATGTGGCGCACATCAGCGATGCCACCCACAATCAATACCAGGATGGAAACCGCCAGCACCTTCTTCCACAAAGCCAGGTTGTTGTTCTCATTATAGAACCAACGCTTTCTGCCCACCAGCATTCCGAGTATGAAGAGGCAGATAGTCTGCGTATGTCTTCCCTTCATCAGGCACCAGTAATAGGTAGCCACCTGTCCGTATCGCAGGTTACTGTAGGCATTCTCCAGGAAGGTGCCGTGCTGATGACCATTATACATATTTCCATACACCTCACTCAATGCCGATGCATCCACCTGCCATCCCGAAATGAGGGAGTAGATTTCTACCGGTTGGATAAAGAGGAAGGCAACCACCCACCAGAGCCATTTGGTAGGAAGATAACTCAATGGGATGAGAACCAGTCCATAGATGGCATAGGAGAAGAGGATATCGCCATCAAAAAAGGCGGTGTTCACGATACCGAGCATTGCCAGGAGGAACATTCGCCAGGCGAATCTTCCAGAAAAGCAATTTCCCCGCTGCTGCTGGTTATCATTCATAATAAAGAAGCTCAATCCGAAGAGCAGGGCAAAAATGCCATACATCTTTCCCGACAGCAGCAATGCCAGCACATCTGCCACCCAATCATCACACCCCAGCGTATAAGCATGCTCTATGCTTCCATCGTACATATTGAAATGCTCCACGGAATGATAGAGAATAATACCTGCCACTGCCAATCCTCGCAAGGCATCAGCCACGTCGATACGACTGTTTTTCAGTCCTAATGTCTTGTAAAAATTCATTTTGATATTATTTGTTAGTTATTATGAGTTGGCAAAGGTATAACATTTTATTGGAAAAAGCGAATAAACCACAATGTATAACAAATATTAAGTTTTAAAAGAAAAAGAGAAAAAGTCGGCCTTTTCCTTGGTTATTCGTTAGAAAAAGTGTATCTTTGCTCCGCTATTCGTCAGAAAAAGTGTGAAGTTCATACGATTATTCGTCAGAAAAAGTGCGGAATTCATACGATTATTCGTTAGAAAAAGTGTAAATCATGGAAAGAAGCATCTATAACAAACTCGTAGAATGGAAGAACAAGCAAAACCATAAACCTCTGATTCTCAACGGAGCAAGACAAGTAGGCAAGACCTATATCCTGCAAGAATTTGGAAAAAGAGAATATAAAAAACTTGCATTCTTCAGTCTCGACAGAAATCAGAAGGCAGCAGAAGTGTTTGAAAAAGGCGGCACAACAACTGATATACTGATGGCACTCTCCGCCATCAGCCAGGTAGATATTACCCCCAACGATACACTTATGGTACTCGATGAGATACAAGATTGTCCTAAAGCATTAGAAACTTTAAAGTTCTTTTGCGAGGATGCTCCTGATATTCATATCATCGTGGCAGGATCCCTGCTGGGAATATCACTCCATAGCGGGGTATCATATCCAGTAGGAAAAGTGGAAGAGTTGCGTCTCTACCCGATGAACTTCATCGAATTCCTCGATGCCATGGGAAAAGAGAAAATGGCAAGCATCCTGAAAGAAGGAAATTGGAACGTCATCAATTTACTGGAAACAGAATTGATCAGCCTGCTGCGACAATATTATTATGTAGGAGGAATGCCAGCCGCCGTACTCGCCCATGTAGAGCAGAAGGGACTACAGGAAGTCCGTTCCATCCAAAAGCAGATTATACAAGACTATCGCCGAGATTTCTCGAAGCACGCACCAGATAGAGAAGTGCCTCGCATTAATATGGTGTGGGACAGTATCCCTGCCCAACTTGCCAAAGAGAACAAGAAGTTCATCTATGGAGCCGTAAAGAAAAGTGCCAGAGCCGCAGATTTCGAACTGGCCATCCAATGGCTGATAGATGCAGGACTGGCATATAAGGTTCAGAGAGTCAATACCCCACGCCTCCCTTTCAAATTCTATGAAGACCTGAACGCCTTCAAACTCTTCATGCTCGATGTGGGACTGATGGGAGCGATGGCAGAGACTTCAGCAGAATCGATGCTGGTGGGCGATGGCATTTTCTCTGAATATAAAGGTGCCTTTACAGAACTATATGTCTTCACCCAGCTGAAAAGCCAGGATATTCCATTATACTATCATGCTGTGGATAACTCCACAATAGAGATTGATTTCCTAACCCAATGGCACGACAGGGTTATACCGATAGAAGTAAAGGCAGAGGTGAACGTTAAGGCGAAATCTCTCAGAACATTCATCACCAACAATCCGCAACTGAAGGGACTTCGCTACTCTATGCTTCCCTACAAGGATCAAGACTGGATGATCAACGTTCCGCTCTATGCCTGCCTGACACCATTTGACAAATCATTCTGATGCCTTTTAATAAAAGCTTCGATTCTGACATTTCCGTCAGAATCGAAGTGAAAGCCAATCATCGAACTTCACGTTCTGGAAGGTATGGATGCATCACAGAATGCTTCGGTGGTAATCATTCCAACACCCAGTTTACTCATCAGCTTCATCCCCTCACTCTGAGGATTCGGATTAGCCAGTTCCCCCAGTCCTATCGCCTTGAAAGCCCCGATGCATCCTTCCGGATTGAGCTTCACCAGGACATTACCCAAATCAAATATGATATTCTTGTATTGCATAATCTATACCTTATTTAAATTTCACTTTTAATCTTTAATTAGATACTTTCTGCAAAAGTACTGTAAATTTCAAACTTAACAAACCTTTATGGGAAGTAATTCCGGGAATATAACATTTATTAGTAAAAGAAAAGAATATGACTGCAACTACTTTTAACTTCTGATAAGCCGCATTATCCCTTTGAACTGCCGAAGGGGTGGGTGTGGACGACGGTTGGTGAAATTACTAATTATGGCGATAGTGTCAATGTCCAAGTAGAAGACATTGACAATTCTGATTGGGTGTTGGAATTGGAAGATATAGAAAAAGACACAGCCAAGATTATACAACATCTCAACAAAAATGAACGTAAGATAAATGGAACTCGCCATAAATTTCAAAAAGGTCAAATCCTTTATTCAAAGCTTCGCACATATCTAAACAAAGTATTAGTTGCACCTAATGACGGATTCTGTACAACAGAAATAATGGCATTTGGAAGCTATGGAATATTGTCGAATAATTACATCTGCTATGTACTTCGTTCACTTTATTTCCTTGACTATACCTTGCAATGTGGTTATGGAGTAAAAATGCCAAGACTAAGTACCACGGATGCTTGCAATGGCTTGATTCCCTTGCCTCCTCTTGCAGAACAGGAACGAATAGTAAACGAGATTCAACGACTATTCTCTATAATTGATATTGTTGAAAATGGAAAGGATGGTTTGCAAACAGCTATTCAACAAGCGAAAAACAAAATCCTCGACCACGCCATTCACGGCAAACTTGTACCGCAAGACCCGAATGATGAGCCTGCCAGCGAATTGCTCAAACGCATCAATCCAAAGGCTGAAATCATAACTGATAACGGGCATTATCAGAAGTTGCCTGAGGGATGGTGTATTTGTCATATAAACGAAATTTCCGAATCACTTTTAGGAAAGACATTAGATAGAACTAAAGACAGTGGAGAATTTAAAAGATACGTTTGTGCAGTTAACGTACAATGGGGATATTTTGATTTTACTACGCAAAAGGAATTTAGAATAGAAGCCAAGGATTTCGAAAGATATGCTGTTAAAAAGGGAGACTTATTGATTTGTGAAGGTGGTGATGTCGGAAGGTGTGCTATTTGGGATACTGATACCGAAATGTACTATCAGAATGCATTGCATAGGGTAAGATGCAAATTGGGTATATCCGAAAAATACCTACAGTATTCTTTATGGCACTTTAAGTTAAATGGAGTAATAGATTCTTTATGTAAAGGTGTTACAATAAAGCACTTTACACAATCGACAATGAATAAATTAGAAATACCATTACCACCATTTGCTGAGCAACAACGCATAGTAGCAAAAATAGAAGAGTTATTTCATCAACTTGATATAATAGAAGAGAGCTTATAGGCTCTCTTTTTTCGTTTATACCATATTACATTTAAATTAAGTATAATATGGTAACAAAATTCAAGGATTATCTTGTCAAGGAAAACTTGACAGAGAATACAGTTCGCTCTTATGAATGGACTGTGAAGTATTTTACGGAGCATTATCCAGTAGTGAATAAGAAGAACCTCTTGGCATATAAGGGGTATTTGGTAGAGAACTTCAAACCGCAGACTGTCAATTTGCGTCTGCAAGCTATTAACAAGTATCTGGAGTTTATCAAGCAGGAAAAGCTAAAGATGAAGTTCGTCAAAGTTCAACAGAAGAACTTTTTGGAGAATGTAATCAGCGATGCAGATTATAAGTTCTTCAAACGTAAGCTAAAAGCCGACGGACATGATGAGTGGTATTTCGTTGTTTGGTTTATGGGAGCCACTGGTGCACGTGTTAGCGAGTTACGCCACATCAAGGTAGAGCATGTAAAGGTAGGGTATCTTGACCTTTATAGTAAAGGTGGCAAGATACGCCGTCTGTACATTCCGAAGAATTTGCGTTCTGAAGCAACAAAGTGGCTTGACGAAAAAGAAATCCAATCTGGATATATTTTCCTGAATCATTTTGGAGAACGCATAACAACACGTGGCATCGCTCAGCGATTGAAGCATTTTGCGGAGAAATATGGAATGAACAAGAACGTGGTATATCCTCATTCTTTCCGTCATCGTTTTGCCAAGAACTTCCTTGAACGCTTCAATGACATAGCCCTTCTTGCAGATCTTATGGGACATGAACGACTAGAAACTACACGAATATATCTACGTCGTACTGCAAGTGAGCAGCAGAAGATAGTGGACGAAATTGTTATTTGGTAATAGGAATTTAGCCACCGTAGGTAATTTACTTACGATGGCTAATAATCCATGATTATAATGCAGTTTCAATTGCTTCAAGTTGAGCAAAGATGTCCTCTATTTTAGAAACAATTCGTTTTTGTTCTGCAAGAGGGGGAAGCGGAACAGAGATAGCTTCAATTTTTGATTTGTTCACAATTGAAATTGTTACTGCTGATGATTCTGAATTTAATTTGTCGTTAAACAGAGGTGATGCACATAAATAAAAAAGGAATACGCTATCCACGACTTTTGATGGAATTGCACAATTTATCTGTTGGTTTGTAGCACCCTCATACATCAGATAACCGACTTTACCAATAGTTCCTATACAACATATTGCAGTTGTACCCTTAGGAACTACTCTTGAAGCCCTCTTACCATCTTCTGACAAATATTCTGCAGCTTTATAGACATGACGTCCAGCATCTAAATCTGCGGGTTTAAAAAATGGGAAAATACCGCCATAATAACCACAGTTAGATTTACTTGGTGTTGAACCTGTTACTATCTTGCTAATATCTTTTAATCTGCAAATAGTCCATCCCACAGGTAACTTCTGATAATGCCCGTTATCGGTTATGATTTCTGCCTTCGGATTGATGCGTTTCAGCAACTCACTTGCTGGTTCATCATTCGGATCTTGTGGAACAAGTTTACCATGGATGGCTAGGTCGAGAACTTTGGACTTTGCTTGCTTGATAGTTTCTCGCAAGTCCGTTTTTCTCAACTCTATAACATCAATCAATGCAAAACAACGTTCAATCTCAAAAACTATACGTTTTTGCTCGCCATAAGGAGGTAGTGGAAATATTGCATCAGCAACTTTATCTGAATTTAAATTTGTCACGACACCGCCACTTGCAACATTAGTAAATTGTTCGAAAGCAAACGAAGAAGAAAGCAGATAATACAAAAAATCTGATGTATAGGCTTCTCCTATCGGAGAAATAACCAACCAACCATCATGAATACAACCATCTACATTTAATATGTATGGTCGTCCAAAACTCATAGAATTTGTAAGTAAAAAATCCCCTTTATGAACCAAGCGTGATTTTTTTACACCCTCATGGCGTATTTTTTCTTTTACAGAATCTATGTATTTGCCGTCTTTGGTTGTATCGCCTATTTTAATCCAGTTAATACCATTTGCGTCAGTGGTCAAATAGTCTTTAATAGGACGCGGTGACCCACCTCTTGCTATTTCATTTACAGTTCCAAGTTTGCACCACTCCCATGAATTCGGCACCTCAAAAGGCTCTTCATTCTCATAATGCGGCTTATCAGAAGTCTTTGCAGACTTCTTTCCCTTCTTAATTTTTCCCTTTTTAATGAGTCTTTCCTTTTCAGCACGGATACGTTCGAGCAGCACCGATGCAGGCTCATCGTTGGGATCTTGTGGAACGAGCTTGCCGTGAATAGCAAGGTCGAGTATCTTTTGTCTTAATGCTTTTGTGTCCATTATTAATTTGTCTATTAATTTTAAGATTTATCTTCTTTTGAGAAGAACTGACAGAATTCCCTTAATTGTTGTTGCATTTTTTCTTGTGGAATTAAGATTCGCTTATATTCCGCCACCATCGTAGGACTCATGCTGCGACTCATAGCATATTCAACAACAACCTTGTCCACATCAGGACATAAAATGATGCCTATAGAAGGGTTCTCGTTGGAACGTTTCACATCACGGTCAAGAGCTTCAAGGTAAAACTCTAATTGACCAAGATCTCGAGGATGGAATTTGGTTTTCTTCAATTCCACCGCTACAAGTGCCTGGAGACCGCGATGAAAAAACAGCAAGTCTGCCTTATAGGTAGATGCACCAACGGTGAGCGGATATTCCTGATCCATAAAGATGAAATCTTTACCTAATTCGAGAATAAATTGCTTCATATGCTCTATTAATCCATTCTTCAATTTGCTTTCATTGTATTTCTTTGGCAACCCAAGAAAATCTAAAAACACAGTGTCTTTAAACATAATAGGAGCATCAGGATATTGCTCTAATAATCCCTTCGACATATTACTTTTATTTCCGAGAAGATTGGAATAAGTATCATTGTCAACACAGCGCTGCATCTCTCTTTTTCCTAGTTTTTCTTTATGTGCATAAAGAATATAGAATAACCGCTGTTCATAACGTTTACAACGACACAATATTTCTATATGGTTAGTGAACGTTGTCAACTCCAATATTTTAGGCATTTGTGCAGCCACTGGCTGCACAAATGCAGCAGCACCTTTTTTTGATTGTACTGCCTTACTTTTCGATACTAATTGTTTTACTTCAATTTGTGCAGCCACTGGCTGCACAAATTCAGCATCAAGATACTTATCTACTATCGTAGTGAAAGCGTCCGTAGAATATTCATCATAGAACATCACCATATTATATATGTTTCTTCTACTATATCCTTTTATCTCAGGATGTTGAGAACGAATATATTCAGATAGTTGGGAAATTACCTTGCTTCCCCATTCTTCACTTTTTAACTTCTTGGAAACATAGGCACCTACATGCCACGCTGTGAGCAGCATCTCCTTATTGACAGCCATAGACGCTTTACTTCGATGCTGAACTATCAGATTTACGACTTCAGTAAACTGCTGTTCGATGTTAGTGTTTATCAAACTTTTGTCCATTTTATACCTCCTTTATTCCACTCAATAATTTCTCCAACTCGCTTACGGCCTTGCTGATATTCATGCTCTGTTCCTTGATGTTTGACATCAATTGGCTCAATGGTAAATCTTCAGTATCATTACCCTGTTTTATCCAAGTGATATCAAGACTTGTCTTGTCACGAGCCATGATTTCATCAATGCTATACTTGCGCCATCTGCCAGATGGGTTCTTGTCTGCATCATATGTCTCTTTGCGGGCATTGATGTCCTCAGCATGATAGCAGGTTACAAAGTCATCGAGGTGGTGACGCTCTAACTTGTTCGTAGCCAAGGTGTGTTTTACACCAGTGCGATAGTCGTAGAACCAAATATTCTTAGTTGGCTGTCCCTTGGTAAAGAATAGTACGTTTGCCTTTACTCCCTGTGCATAGAAAATACCTGTAGGTAAACGGAGAATGGTATGGAGATTGAAATCTGATAAGAGTTTCTTGCGAATGGTCTCTCCTGCGTTGCCTTCAAAAAGTACATTGTCTGGCAGGACTACTGCTGCACGTCCGCCAGTTTTGAGCATCAGCATCATATGCTGAAGGAAGTTGAGCTGGTTGTTCTTGGTTTCAACATAGAAGTCTGGACGATTAATTTCAACAGAACCGGCAGGGCGTGTGCCAAATGGAGGGTTGGCAAGGATGACATCCACTAAGGTGGAAGGTTCTTTCTCCAAAGAGTCCTCGCATACGATAGGGCTGTGGTCTGTGCCTATACCATGAAGATAAAGGTTCATGGAGGCAAGTGTAACCACAAGTGGGGTGATGTCATTGCCATGTAACGCTTTGTTGTTCAAAAAGTCCAATTTATCACGATTCTGGCTTTGTTCCTTCATGTAATCGTAGGCAGCAAGCAAGAAGCCACCAGTACCACAGGCGGGGTCGCATACAGTCTCACCAATTTGGGGTTGCAAGCAGTCAACCATAGCTTTAATCAGTGGACGTGGGGTAAAGTACTGACCAGCACCACTTTTTTTATCTTGACCATTTTTCTCCAAGATGCTTTCATATATAGCACCTTTTACATCACCATCCATGATGAGCCATTGCTCTTCATCTATCATAGTGATTACCTTCTTAAGATAGACAGGTTTGTCAATCTTGTTTTGTGCTTTGGTATAGATGGTGCCGATGAGGTCATCTTGTTGACTTAATAGTTTGAGTGTACTCTCATATTGCTTTACGAGATCATAGCCATCCAAGCCTGTCAAGTCTTTCCATCTATACCCAACAGGTATGGATGAATCCTCTCCAAAGAGTTCCATATTCTCGTCATCCATCTTTAAGAAAAGAAGATAGGTGAGTTGTGTGATGTAATCTGTAAATCCTACTCCGACTCCTGCTAATGTCGTAGCAAGATTCCATACCTTTTTTGTGAGCGTTTGCTCAGTTGTTATATTTTTAGCCATATCTATATACTATGCAGTTGTTCTTAATACTATAAATTTATATACGGAATCCAAAGCCTCGTCAGCTTTCTTCATGTTTCCGAAAGCTGCAATCAATTGGGCTGCATGGGTGACATCGTTCTTCCTTATCTCTCGCACGTTGCAGGCTCCATTGGCTGCGATGTATTCCACTATCTTGCCTATCAAATCTTTCTGCTTCGCTGTTATATCCATCTGTTTTCGACCATACCAAAGATTAAACATACTTCGAGCCGTAGGATAGGCACTTTCCAGTTTTTCGGTCTGATGGTAAGCGAAGCGTACCAGTTGGATGATGTTGGTAAGAGCCTCCGATTCTTCCTTCCTGGTCGTGCGGCGTACTTTATCACCATATACGATGGCGTATGAATTCCATAAGAGCTTTTGTGCAAAGCGGTTGTTCTCCATCTTCAACTTGTTTTCCAAGTCTTTCAGCATGGAATAGGTGATAGGTTCGCCCTCGTTATTATATAGAATGCGTAAAGCTTCTATGTCATCACAGTGGTCGCAGCAATATTGTTCAAATGCATCTGTGGTACTTTGAGCCTCTTCTATAGAGAAACCTTTGGATATGAGCGTATCTTCTCCAGGCATCAGTGTGTTGACAAAACCAGCTGCAAGAATCAGTATGTACTTACGGACATTGGCATGATTAGCTATCGGAGATACCAAACCCTTACGTTCATTGTTAGGTTCATTGATATCTACGTATGGTGGCAATTGTGGCTGGTGCTCAGGATCGAGAGCATTATAGATGCGTTGAGCAATTTCCAGCATGTCATCATGAGCGATGCGGACAAATTCCTGTCGCTGTGCATTATCTGCCTTATTGTAAAGTCTGGATAATGTGGCAGCAAGCCGCTTGAGGTAATTGTCTGGCAGATTTCCATGAGCGATACGTTCCAATAGTTCTTTTAATGTGATGGTCTCTGTCTCTGGACCTTCATACTGACCTGGTATGATATGCTCATGTTCGGTTACTCCTACTGCATCAACAAGGAAGAAACAGTCTTTGCTTATTGCATTAGGTGTCACGTTGCGCAGCTGTTCATCACCTATTGTCCGGACTCCACGCCCTTTCATCTGTGTATAGAGGGGAGCTGAAGCCACATCACGCATAAACATCACGACTTCCAGAGGCTTTACATCTGTTCCTGTTGCCACAAGAGTACAGGTTACGGCAATGCGAAAGTCCTTGTCGTTACGAAACTGGCGTATCAGTTCATTGCTATCTCCTGCTGAATAGGTTATCTTCTGAACAAAGCGGTCATCCGTGCGTCCAAAAACTTCTTTAGCAATTTGAACGATATTTGTTGCATGGTTCTCGTTGAGCGCAAAGATGAGGGTCTTTGGCAGATAGTCCATGTTAGGCTCTCTTTGAGGGTCATTGAACATTTCTGTATAGACAGCATCACGATAAGTGGAAAGAATAAGTTTTATCTGGGCAGGGTTGATGATGCTTCGATTTAACTCTTCTTTCGTATAAGTCTTCGTTTCCTTTGTACTTACGGTTTTAACTTCACCTGTGTATCGAGTCTCCACTTTGGTTCTCTGGCCTTGCATGATAGCTCCACCTTCTTCAGTTACCTTTGTTCTGATTCGGTAGATACGGCTATCGACGTTGACACCATCTATGATTGACTGCTCAAGTGTATAGTTTACAACACGGTTGTTGTTGAAGAATGCCATCGTTTCAGGAATTGGTGTCGCAGTAAGACCTATAAGACGAGCTGTATCAAAGTATTCCAGCACCTTGCGCCAGTTGCCATAAATAGAACGATGACACTCATCTATAACAATAAGGTCAAAGAAATCGTGTGGTAAGTTTGGGTTGTCTGGTAATGCTACTTCACCATCAGATGTATCTTCATCGTCTTCATCTGTATCCGTAATCTCTTCTCCTTTTAAGAGTGAGAATAATCTTTGTATGGTACAGATAACCACATTGCTGTCTGTTGGTACTTCAGCCGACTTCAACCTGTTGACTGCATAGATTGTATTGAAGGCATCACCAGTTTCCGTAAGGCGGAATGTGCCAAACTCTGTTTCTGCCTGTTTTCCGAGGTTATTGCGGTCAACAAGAAACAGAACACGACGCATAGGAGTATAGCTAAGCATGCGATAGGCCGTGAGACATGCCGTATATGTTTTGCCGGCACCAGTAGCTAGAACCATCAATGCACGATTTTGCCCTATACGGAAGCTCTTCTCCAATTCCGTGACTGCCTCATATTGACATTCTCGCAGACCTTTCTTATTCAATGTAGGAAGTCCGGCAAAAGGGTCGTCTATACCTAACATCTTTACTATTTCCTTAGGAGTAAGAATGCGGCTGATAGTTTCCCATTCTGAAGTTTCACGATGTCTATAATCAAAAAACTCTATTTCCTTGCCATTTGATTTAAAAAGGAAAGGCAAAGGTTTTTGCCAGGCTTGATAACAGTCAGGTACACTCTTTGCATATGTGATAGCCTGTTCACTCACAATATTGGAAGAAATATTAATTTCTTCTCGTTTAGCTTCGAGCACACCGACAGCTTTCCCATTGATAAACAGGAAATAATCTGCTTCAAGATTGCCTTTGAGCAATCCCTCACGAATAGCCACGGCTGAGATGGTAGGCTCGTATTCATCTCGATTGACAACCTTCCATCCTGCATCAGCAAACCATTGGTCTATTTTGACTCTTGCTTTTTCTTCTGGCGTCATAGTTTTGTTACCTATTATTTTAGCTACAAAGATAATGATAATATTTCACTTGACCATTTAT
>USSA01000045.1 GCA_900557255.1 uncultured Prevotella sp. | reverse complement strand
GCGTCCTCGTTCATGTTGAAGTTGAGCAGCGCAACTGTATAGACATGGTTGAGTTTGAAATCCCAGTCACTCCCCTTGGGTGCCTGTTCACGGATAGGGAAAGTAGAGTAGAAGAGGGAACGATCCTTAAAATATGCCTGGTAGGCATTTTGCATTTCAACGATAAACTTCTCGCCGTTTTCTCCTTCGCAATACACGTCGAAGATAGCCTTGCGGTCGGTATAAACATCACCGACGTGCTCCGGGTTTAGATACGAAACGTCCTTAACAACCTGTCTGCCATTAAACAAGCTGTTGAGGAAGCAAATGAGCAAATCCTTGTTCATTGCTGTTCCAAAAATACGCTTGAAGCCGAAATCGGTCAGCAAGCTGATGTATCGTTCTTCTACCTGTTTCATACGCTGTTTGTTTTATATCTTATGCAAAGATAAACTTAATATTTGTAACATCCAAACTTTTAGAGCGTTTTTTTTTATTTTCTTCTGTCACAGTCTTCGTTCCTATCCTGATTTATTCAGGTTTCCCTGATTTCTTCAGTAAAGGGGCGAGGAACTTATAGGTATATCCCTTCTGCTGCTTCACCATTTCTTCTGGTGTACCGGCAAAGAGGAGCTGACCGCCGCCTCGTCCACCTTCCGGACCCATATCAATCAGCCAGTCGGCGAGTTTGATGACATCGAGATTGTGCTCGATGATGATGACCGTATTGCCACGGTCTACCAGTTTCTGGAGTACATCCATCAGGATGCGGATGTCTTCGAAATGCAGACCGGTTGTCGGTTCATCGAGAATATAGAGCGTCTTGCCCGTATCACGCTTCGAGAGTTCGGTAGCCAGTTTTACGCGCTGACTTTCACCGCCAGAGAGGGTAGTGGAACTCTGTCCTAACCTGATGTATCCGAGACCTACATTCTGTAAAGCCTTGATCTTCTGCAGTATCTGAGGAACATTCTCGAAGAAATCTACCGCCTGGTTGATGGTCATGTCGAGAACATCGGCGATGCTCTTTCCCTTGTATCTTACCTCCAGCGTCTCGCGGTTGTAGCGTTTGCCGTGGCATACCTCACAAGGTACGTAGACATCTGGCAGGAAGTTCATCTCGATGGTCTTATATCCGTTACCCTTACATTCCTCGCATCTTCCACCTTTCACATTGAAGGAGAATCTGCCCGGCTTGTAACCGCGGATCTTTGCCTCGGGAAGTCCTACGAAGAGTGAACGGATATCGCTGAACACGCCTGTGTAGGTAGCTGGATTGCTGCGAGGTGTTCTGCCAATAGGACTCTGGTCTACATTCACTACCTTGTCGATATTCTCGATACCCTCGATGCTCTCGTATGGCATCGGTTTCTTGAGCGAACGGTAGAAATGCTGCGAGAGGATCGGCTGGAGGGTCTCGTTGATGAGAGTGGATTTGCCTGAGCCGCTGACACCCGTTACGACAATGAGTTTGCCGAGTGGAAAATCAACATCCACCCCCTTGAGGTTGTTGCCCGTAGCTCCGTGAATGGTGATATGCTTGCCGTTGCCTTCTCTGCGGAGGGCAGGCACCTCAATAGCCATCTTGCCGTTGAGATACTGGGCGGTGATGGTATCGGTCTTGAGCATCTCCTGGGGAGTGCCCTGGAAGACAACTTCACCTCCCTTGCGTCCCGCCTTCGGACCGATATCTACTATCCAGTCGGCAGCCCGCATCATATCTTCATCGTGCTCCACCACAATAACGGTATTGCCCAGGTCGCGAAGTTCCTTCAGACTGTTGAGCAGACGTTCGTTGTCGCGCTGGTGCAGACCGATGCTCGGCTCATCGAGGATATAGAGCACGTTGACCAGCTGGCTACCAATCTGAGTAGCCAGACGGATGCGCTGGCTCTCGCCACCCGATAGAGAAGCTGACTGGCGGTTGAGCGAGAGATAATTGAGTCCCACATCGAGGAGGAAGGTAACGCGTGAGCGCAACTCCTTGATGATTTCGTGAGCCACCTTCGCTTTCATCGAAGGCAGATGCTGTTCCACTTCTTCGAGCCAATTGCGCAGTTCATCGATGTCGAGACTGGCTACTTCGGAGATATTCTTATTCCAGATCTTGAAAGAGAGCGATTCTTTTTTGAGTCGCAAGCCGTGACATTCAGGACATTCGATGGTAGAGATAAACTGGTCGGCCCATTTCTTGCCCGCCGCACTCTCGTCATCCTCCATCACCTTCTGCAGGTAGTCGATGATGCCATCGTAGGCGCAGAAATAGTCGGTAGAGGTATGTACCTTTTCCTTCTCAATCTTCACGTTTTCGAGCGAGCCATAGAGAATTTCCTGCATGGCATCGCCCGGAATCTCGCAGATAGGCGTCTTCAGGTTGAGGTCATACTTGCTGAGCAATGATTCTATCTGCCAGAAAATCATCTGGTTCTTGTATTTGCCGAGCGGAGCGATGCCGCCCTCATGGATGCTGAGTTTATCATCGGGAATTACCTTCTTGATATCAATCTGGTTCACCTTTCCCAAACCCTTGCAATGCGGACAGGCTCCTTCGGGAGAGTTGAAGGAGAACATGTTAGGAGCAGGATCCTGGTAGGCGATACCCGTTACGGGGTCCATGAGTCGCTTGGAGTAAGTCTTAGCCTCCTTGGCACCTTTCTCAAGAACCATCACCATGCCGTCGCCCTGTTTCATAGCCGTCGCTACACTCTTGCGGATGCGTTCCTCATCTTCTTTCTTCACCACCAGTTTATCGACCACAGCTTCTATATTGTGGTTCTTGTAGCGGTCGGTTTTCATATTGGGAACGATTTCGAGGATGTTGCCGTCGAGTCGCACGTAGAGATATCCCTTTCTGCGCATGCTTTCGAAGAGTTCGCGGTAATGACCTTTGCGCTGGCGAACGAGGGGAGCGAGCAGGAAGATAGCCTTGCCCTTATAATCGCTGAGAATCATGTCGATGACCTGTTCCTCGGTATATTTCATCATCTCCTCGCCACTCTGATAGCTGTAGGCAGTACCGGCGCGAGCATAGAGCAGGCGGAGATAGTCGTAAATCTCGGTGGTAGTGCCCACGGTAGAGCGAGGATTCTTGTTGGTGGTTTTCTGTTCGATGCTGATGACCGGACTCAATCCCGTAATCTTGTCAACATCCGGGCGTTCCATATTACCCAGGAAGTTGCGGGCATAGGCAGAGAAAGTTTCGATATATCTGCGCTGACCTTCGGCAAAGATGGTGTCGAATGCCAGTGAACTCTTGCCCGAACCCGAGAGTCCGGTAATCACGGTGAGGGAATCACGCGGAATCTCCACATCTATGTTCTTGAGATTGTGGACCCGTGCGCCCCATACATTTATCTTTTCTTCTGAATTCATATTCCAATTCTGCTAATTGCTGTTTGCCTAATAGTTACTGTTCTGCTCTTCGGTATACCCTCTGAGCAGGTTTACATCACGTTTGATGTTATACACAACGCCATCTGCCCCCTTCGCCTTGACGAGACAGAAGTAGACACCCTCTTTGACCGGTTTTCCGCGGTAGGTGCCATCCCATCCCGTGGCAGGATTGGTCCAATCATAGAGTTTCTGTCCCCACCTATTATATATATAGGCGTGGAACTCCTCAATGTTCCGGTAACCATCCTTGGGCTTGTAGATGTCGTTGATGCCATCGCCATTTGGAGAGAAGGCATTCGGCATGAGAAGAGAACTGACCTTGGTCGTCTCTTCAGTGTTGTCCTCTTCGTCGTCGTTGACTTCCTGAGCGTGTAATTGACACGTCAAAAGTGGCAACATGATGCAAAGTAATGCTATTTTTCGTCTCATTTCTAAAATAATTTGTGCAAAGATAATAAAAAGATGAGAGATATTGCGTCAGATGCAAGATTTTTTGTATTTTTGCAGATGAAAACATGAAATATTTGAAGATATCGTTAAAAAAATCTTGTGATATGAGACAAAAAATGAGATATTTCCTGCTGCTCGTTGGGCTTCTGCTCAGTGTCAGCATTGGCGCGCAGACTGTAAAATGGCGCGACATTTACACGGTTAAAAAGAAAGATACCATCTTTGGTATCGCCAACAAATATGGATTGAGCCTTCCTGAACTGATGGATGCCAATCCGGAGATGAAGCGTGAGGGATACATGCTGCAGAAGGGAGCTACGCTCTTTATTCCATACACCAAAGACCAGAAGAATCCTAATCAGGTGAATGGTCAGAAGTCGGGGAATGGGGCGACGGTTCAGAAAACTGCTACAGCTCCGGCAACCTCAAAGGCTGCAGTTGCCAGAAATGCGGTAAAGGTAGGCGTGATGTTACCTTTGCATAATGTTGATGGCGACGGCAAGCGAATGGTGGAGTATTACCGCGGATTGCTGCTGGCTTGCGAAACCCTGAAGCAGCAGGGCACCGATATAGATGTGCGTGCCTGGAATGTTCCTATTGATGCTGATATCCGGAATACACTCTTGCAGGAAGGTGCTAACCAATGCGACATCATCTTTGGTCCGCTTTATACCAAGCAGGTGGCTCCGCTGACCAACTTCTGCAAGAACTACGGCATCAAAATGGTGATTCCGTTCTCTATCAGCGGAGATGATGTAGAAAGAAACAAAGAGATTTTCCAGGTTTATCAGAGCGATGATGCGCTGAATGATGCGACCATCAAGGCATTCCTGAGCCGTTTTACCAATGTGCATCCTATCTTTGTAGACTGCAATGATTCTACTTCGAGAAAGGGCAACTTTACGTTCGGTCTGCGCAAGGAACTGGAACGCAGGAAAATCAATTATAGCATCACCAATGTGAATTCAAGCATCGAGCAGTTTGCCAAGGCTTTCATGCCTTCCAAGCAGAATGTGATTATCCTGAATACGGGACGTTCGCCACAGTTGACTCAGGTATTGAACAAGCTCGACGAATTTGATGCGAAGTATCCGGGTGCAGCTATTTCGCTCTTCGGCTATACCGAATGGCTGATGTATGCCAAGTATAATCTGGAAAGATTCTATAAGTATGATACTTATATCCCTTCCACCTTCTATTATAACCCGAACTCAGCACAGACCAAGGCGCTTGAGAGCCGTTATGAGCGATGGTTCCATCAGCCTATGATGGTGGCACAGCCAAGATTCGCCATCACCGGTTTCGATCACGGAATGTATCTGATTCAGGGTGTCAAGAGATATGGCAAGAACTTTACAGGTGAGCGCCAGCAGATGACTTACCAGCCTGTGCAGACTCCACTCCGTTTCGAGAAGACCAGTAGGGGAGGATACAAGAACAAGAGTTTCCAGTTGATTCACTATACCTTTAATCATCAGATAGAGGCGGTGAAGTACTAGTTTATAGTTTACAATTTATAGTTTACAATTTATAGTTGATAATGAATAGAAATATTGGGCTGCTGATTCTGATGCTCATCTTCGGAATTCCAGTTTCGGCACAGATAGGAGAACATCGTAGTGATTTCGCCATTGGTTTTAATGGGGGCTATATGATGAGTAGCGTAGGATTCACACCCGAGGTACAGCAGAAGCAGCACGGCGGACTGACGGGCGGTTTCTCGATGAGATATACCTGCGAGAAATATTTCAAGACCATCTGTTCTATCTATGCCGAGGTAAACTATTCGCAGGCAGGATGGGAAGAGGATATCCTGGATATGGAGAATAATCCGGTGATTATCACCGAAACCAAAGAGGCGATGGCTTACAAGCGTACCATCAACTATATTCAGGTGCCAATCTTTGCGCATCTGG
This sequence comes from uncultured Prevotella sp., assembly GCA_900557255.1. The sequence continues at coordinate 12,509 of USSA01000045.1, read as the reverse complement.
CATGGGGTAGGGAGACAAGAGGACTGAATATCTTCGTGAATGCCGGTCCGCAGTTTGGACTCTATCTGAGTGATTCGCAGAAGACCAACTTCTCGGTAGAGCACATGCCGGCAACCGACAATAACCGTGTAAGTCCGGTGGTGGCTCAGGATACGATGGCAGTCAAGAACAAGCTCGATTATGGTATCGCCCTGGGTCTGGGTGCTGAATACAGTATTCCGAAGGTGGGGCATTTCCTTGCCGAAGCCCGATACTACTATGGTCTGGGAAATATCTACGGTGCTTCTAAGCGTGATTATTTCGGAAAGAGTAACTACGGACAGATTGTTCTGAAACTCTCTTATCTCTTTGATATCACCAGAACGAAGAACGTGAAACGGAAATAGATGATAATTAATAATTGATAATTAATAATGATAACGGGTTTATCATTTATGTTTTGAAAAAAAATGAGTACAACAGAAAAAATGCAGATGAAATTGAGCGACTCTAAGTCAGCTCGCTGGACCGCCCTCCTCATCGTGAGTATCACGATGATGTTCGGTTACTTTTTTACAGATGTAATGTCTCCACTGGAGCCTCTCTTGACAGCAGCCAAGGGAGCAGAGAATGGTCTCGGACTCGGATGGAATTCGGATGAATACGGCTTCTTCTCTGGAGCTTACGGATACTTCAATGTGTTCCTCCTGCTCCTCTTCTTCGGTGGTCTTATCCTCGATAAGTTTGGCATCCGTTTCACTGGTATCCTTTCTACCGTCCTGATGTTTGGTGGAGCCTTGTTGAAGTGGTATGCTTTAGGTCATGAGTTTGACGGAATGGTTGCTGTGCCATTCTTCGGTACTTATAGTACGCAGGTAGTGATAGCTGCTCTTGGCTTTGCCATCTATGGTGTAGGATGCGAGATATGCGGTATCACAGTGAGCAAGGTTATCGTGAAGTGGTTTACGGGCCATGAGTTAGCTCTGGCAATGGGTGTACAGGTTGCTACGGCTCGTTTGGGAACTGCTGCAGCCCTGAGTGCTTCTCTTCCTTTTGCCAAGGCAATGGGCGGAGTATCTGCTTCTGTTGCTTTGGGCGCTGTATTGCTTTGCGCTGGTGTACTGGTTTATCTGGTTTATTGCGTGATGGACAAGAAGGAGGATGCTTCTGTAGCAGCTGTGGCTACTGAGCCGGAAGAAGGTTTCAAGTTCTCAGACTTGGGAGGTCTTTTCAAGACTGTAGGTTTCTGGTATGTGGCTGTACTCTGCCTGATGTTCTATGCAGGCGTATTCCCATTCCTGAAGTTTGCTACCAAGCTGATGATTTTCAAGTATGGTGTGGATGCTAATATGGCAGGTCTGATTCCTGCAATGTTGCCTTTCGGTACCATCTTCCTCACACCGCTCTTCGGTAGTATATACGATAAGTATGGCAAGGGTGCTACGCTGATGATTATCGGCAGTTGCCTCCTGACCTTTGTGCACGTCATGTTTGCCCTGCCAATCAACTCTTGGATGCTCGCTATCGTACTGATGCTCATTCTTGGCGTAGCCTTTGGACTGGTACCATCAGCCATGTGGCCATCTGTGCCAAAGATTATTCCAATGAAACTCTTAGGAACTGCATACGCTCTTATCTTCTACATCCAGAACATCGGACTGGCTCTCATTCCGGTATGGATTGGTAAGGTAAACCAGGCGAATACCGCAGCCGACGGCACCATCAACTATACCCAGACGATGACTATCTTTGCCGGTTTCGGAGTAGTAGCCATCCTCATCGCTTTCCTCCTCTTGTTTGAAGATAAGAGAAAGGGATATGGATTGCAGAAGCCTAATGTGAAATAAGTGAAGAGCGAAGAACAAAGAGCAAATTGAGTGAAGAGTAAAAAACGAAGAGTGTAGAATCCGTTTGCTCTTTGTTCTTCTAAATCTTTGAAAGTGTAATTTTTAAAAGAAAGGAAATAACCATGAATGCGACACCTGAATCATTGATTAAGGACTATGCTGACCCGATAGAGCAGCAGGAGATTGACAAGTTTGTATGTTCAGAGATGGGCAGACAGATACACCGGTATATTAAGGGTATGTCGGGTACCAAGCAAGCTATGTTGAAATTTGAAGAAAGGCTAGCTAGCCTCTCTGTACCAGAGAAGGAGAAGGCGATAGCCAAGTATATTGATCTGAACAGAAAAGCATTGGATGGTCTTGACTTGAAGATGATTCTGGTCCGTTCGGTAGCCAACTATTGTGATACCTTCCAGTATATGCTGGATTTTGTCAACGATAAGCGCAAGATGGTTTTCTATTACCTACGCATCAAGGCGAAATACATTCAGTATCATGAGGTATTTGAGCAGGATGGAAAGTTTGGTATGAAAGATCATCAAGGCAATATCATGCTCTCGCCAAGTTATGATTTCTTGCGCACATGCTACATTTATAATGATGACTTGAGCATCATGCCGGTAATAGCTGAGAAGAATGGAAAGATGGGACTGGTAATGCCGGATGGTAACGATACGGTAGTGGCGGATTTCCTTTACGACGAAATTTGCTTGCGTGATGAATATCCTTACTTCGAAGCATCAAAAGATGGCGAGAACGGATTTCTTGACAAGACTGGTAACTTTGTGAATAGTTAATGATGTGTACAATTAAGATGTGTACAATTAAAATGTACAATTAGTTGAGGCGCAAGGCTTGAAAGAGAAAGGGTAATCAGGTTGGGATGAACCAACTGATTGCCCTTTTTTACTTTCATTGCTATGAGCAACTTAGTTTTTATCTAATTTTCTCTCGTCTTCAAACCCTAGTGAAGAAAAGCAAAAGAATTCTTCACTCTTCGTTCTTCACTCTTCACTTAAATTATCCCAAGTACTTCATCAAGATTTTGATCTTACCGCTATCACGGAGCTTGATGATACTCTTTTCGCGAATCTGGCGAACACGCTCACGGGTAAGGTTGAACTCGCTGCCGATTTCCTCCAAACCCTTTTCGTGGCAACCGATGCCATAGCAGTAGCACAGAATCTTGCGCTCACGGTCTTTCAATACAGAATTGAGAACGCGGTCAAGCTCGCTCGCCATAGACTCGAAGTCTACACCCTTGTCGGTACGGCTGTCATCACCCGAAGCCATCACGTCGACCATAGCATTGTCATCATCATCGCTACCGAATGGAGCATCGATACTCATGTGGTGATTGTCAGCCTTGATAGTCTGGTCAATCTTGCTTTCTTCCATCTTTGTAATTTGAGCAAGCTCAGCAACAGAAGGTTTGCGCTGGTTCTCCTGCTCAAACTTACTGATTTCTGCACTAATCTTACTCAATGCACCTACCTGGTTCAAAGGCAGGCGAACGATACGGCTCTGCTCAGCAATAGCCTGCAGGATGCTCTGACGAATCCACCATACAGCGTATGAGATAAACTTAAAACCGCGGGTCTCGTCAAACTTTTCAGCAGCCTTTACCAAACCGATGTTACCCTCATCGATGAGGTCGGTAAGAGAAAGACCTTGGTGCTGATATTGCTTAGCAACAGATACAACGAAACGAAGGTTTGCTTTTACCAATTTCTCTTTGGCACGTTCTCCCTCACGACCGCCTTTGCGAATCTTCTGGGCAAGTTCGATTTCTTCATCGATAGAGACCATAGGCTCTCTACCAATCTCCACCAAGTACTTGTCGAGTGCTTCACTGGAACGGTTGGTTATACTCTTACTAATCTTAAGTTGTCTCATAAATATCCTTTTACCTTTCTATTTAGAATTTTTTGAAGTATTTTTGTGTATCCTGAAACCTCCTCATGGTTTCGGGGTGCAAAGGTACGAAAAAAAATGCAATTACGTTGTAATATAAACGGATTTTTTTTATCTGATTTGTCTGTTTTTTAGAATTTTAGCCAGTTTCTAGTAGAAAAATGCTATGTGAAGTGCGGTTTTTTGTGCAATAAGTTTGAAATATGGAATAATTTATGTATCTTTGCACAAAAATTGCGAGAAAAGAATAACTAAATAATAAAATAACAATAATACAAAAAATTATGTTTGAGAATCAACCAAAAGGTCTGTGGGCCTTAGCTTTGGCAAACACGGGTGAGCGTTTCGGCTATTACACCATGCTTGCTGTGTTCTTGCTTTATTTGCAGGCCAACTTCGGTTTTGAAACCGGATTGGCAAGTACTATTTACTCTACATTCCTGATGATGGTTTATTTCCTTCCTATCATCGGTGGTATCGCAGCCGACAAGTTTGGCTTTGGACGTATGGTTACTACAGGTATCTTCATCATGTTCATTGGCTATCTTGTTCTCTCACTTCCTCTTGGCAAGGAAACCGTTGCCGTTGCTGCTATGGGTATTTCACTTATTCTCATCGCTTTGGGAACCGGTCTGTTCAAGGGTAATCTGCAGGTGATGGTAGGCCGTCTCTATGATGAGCCACAGTATGCCAGCAAACGTGATTCCGGTTTCTCACTCTTCTATATGGCTATCAACATCGGTGCTATGTTTGCTCCTACTGCTGCCATCAAGATTATGAAGTGGGGGCAGGAGAGCCTGAGCGTGTCGGTGGCAGATTCATACCACTTCGCTTTCGCTGTGGCTTGTGCTTCACTGATTTTCAGTATCGCTATCTACTATGCTTTCAGCTTTACATACAAGCATGTTCTTGCTTCAGAGACCAAGAGTAAGGATGATAAGACTTCTGCTAAGGAGACAAACAAACTTTCTAAGGCTGAGACCAAGGAGCGCATCATCTGCCTCTGTCTCGTATTCGCTGTGGTTATCTTCTTCTGGATGGCTTTCCATCAGAACGGTAATACATTGACACTCTTTGCCCGCGATTATACACAGAAGACTTCAGAGGGTCTGCAGTCAATGGCGTTCGATGTTACCAACCTCGTAGCCTGCATATTCGTGGTTTACGGTTGTTTCGGTCTGGCACAGAGCAAGACTGGTAAGGGTAAGGGCATCTCTCTTGGCGTCATCGTTGCTGCCATCGCTTTCCTCTTCTACAAGTACAGCAACCTTGAAGGTGCCGTAGATGTTGAGGCTCCTATCTTCCAGCAGTTCAACCCATGCTATGTTGTGGCATTAACACCAGTGAGCGTTGCTTTGTTCTCATGGCTCCACAGGATTGGCAAGGAGCCTACATCGCCAGAGAAGATTGGCTTGGGTATGCTCGTTGCTGCTCTCGGTTTTGTATGGATGGCTGTAGGTTCTATGGGTTTGGAGCTTCCTTTGACACAGGGCAATCCTGCTACAGAGGGTACACGTGTAAGTGCTAACCTCCTCATCTCTACATACCTCATCCTTACATTCGCAGAGCTTCTACTTTCTCCAATCGGTATTTCGTTTGTATCGAAGGTAGCTCCTCCAAAGTATGCTGGTTTGATGATGGGTCTCTGGTTTGGTGCAACAGCCATCGGTAACCAGTTGGTTATGATTCCTGGCATCATGTGGGGTCAGAACTTCAACCTCATTGCCATCTGGGGTGTTCTCGCAGGTATCTGTTTGGTTTCAGCTCTCTTCATCTTCTCTATCATCAAGAAGTTGAATCGCGTAAGCTAATGGAAGCATTAATTATGACATTGGCTGGTACTGGAGTAGTAGCTTTGGTATTAAATATTTGGTTAAGTACCAAATCTGGTAAAAAATGGCTTAAAAGTCTTTAAGGAAAAAACGAGGTATCAGGCGTAACCTGTTACCTCGTTTTTTTTTCGTTTTTTAATATATTATTTCTTCAACCACTTGTCTAACCAGCCGAAGAAGGTGCGCTGCCAGAGCACGCCGTTCTGTGGCTTCAATACCCAGTGGTTCTCATCAGGATAGATGAGGAGCTCGGCTGGGATGCCACGCATGCGGGCTGCATTGAAGGCGCCCATACCCTGGTTGGCATTGATACGGTAATCCTTTTCGCCGTGGATGCAGAGGATTGGAGTATCCCACTTGTCTACAAACTTATGAGGACTTTTCTCGTACGTCTTCTTGGCGTTGGCACTCTGGTCCTTGTTCCAGTAAGCATCCTCGTATTCCCAGTTAGAGAACCAAGCCTCCTCGGTATCGGTGTACATGCTCTCCAGGTTGAAAGCACCATCGTGAGAGAGGAATGCCTTGAAACGCTTGTTGTGATGACCGGCGAGATAGTATACTGAGAAACCACCGAAGCTGGCACCTACACAACCCAGACGATCCTTGTCTACGTAAGGAAGATTGTTGGCAGCATCATCAATAGCTGAAAGATAATCGTTCATGCACTGGCCTGTCCAGTCGCCAGAAATCTCTTCGTTCCATGCGCTTCCGAAACCAGGGAGACCGCGGCGGTTTGGCAATACGACAACATAGCCGTTGGCTGCCATGATCTGGATGTTCCAGCGGTAGCTCCAAAACTGGCTTACCGGACTCTGAGGACCACCCTCGCAGAAGAGAAGGGTAGGGTACTTCTTGTTGGCATCGAAATTAGATGGCAACATAATCCATACCAGCATCTGCTTGCCGTCGGTAGTCTTTACCCAACGCTGCTCACACTTACCCAGATTCAACTGGTTCAGAATATGGTCGTTCTCGCGGGTAATCTGCTCTACCTTGGTACTCTTGGCATCCTTGCCTGGAGTTACGATGTAGATATCAGTAGGATGACTCATGCTAGCCTTGGTAGCAAGAAGCTTGTTGCCGTTGTTGGCAAGCGAGATGCTTCCGTAGTCAGCCCACTCGTTGGTAATCTGCTTTACTTCGCCCTTGAAGTTAGCCTGATAGAGGTTCAGGGTTCCGTGCCATACACCGATGAAGCTGAGGCTCTTGTTGTCCTTGTTCCATACGAAACCCTCTACGCTAGAGTCGAACTTCTCTGATACATAGTTCTTCTTGCCGGTAGCGAGTTCGTAAACACAGAGGCGGTTGCGGTCGCTCTCGTAGCCATCGCGAGCCATGCTCTGCCAAGCGATGTACTTTCCGTCTGCAGAGAACTGAGGGTTCACATCGTAACCCGGATTGTTCTTCAGATTCTCAGGAGCGTTGACAGCCTGGTTCTTCATGCTCTTGGTAGCATCAATCTTAGGCTCTACATAGCCAGCCTCCTTGCAGAGGTTCTTTGTCTCGCGCGTACCTATATTATATAGGTAGATATCAGAGTCGGTAGAGATGGCATACTGAACGCCCTCCTTCTTACGGCAGGTATAGGCGATAGTCTTGGAATCCGGACTCCATGCCAGCTGCTCGATGCCACCGAATGGAGCCATAGGGCACTCGAATGGTTCATCCTTCAGGATGTCTTCGCCGGCATTGATGGTACCGTCTTCAGCCACATCAGCCACGAAAGGATGGAGAAGACTCTCTACGTAGTGGTCCCAGTGGCGATAGTTCATATCAGTTACGAGACGGCCGGTAGCCAATGGAAGATCAGAAGGATTCTCCTTGATGGTTCCGTGGTAAGGGAGTTCCTTGATGAGGATTACCTTCTTGCCGTCAGGAGAGAAGCGGAAGCCCTGGATACCCAACTTGTCGTTGGTGAGTTGCTTTCTGCCTGTACCGTCAGGGTTCATACTCCAGAGCTGTCCGTCGCGGATGAAGGCAATCTTCTGTCCGCCCTGAATCCAAGCTGCATCGCTTTCGCTCTTGGCATCCGTGGTCAATGCCTTCTGGTTCTTGCCGTTGGCATCCATGATGAAGAGCATCTGATGGCCCTTGTTCTCCTTTACACTGTAGTAACCTACCTGGTAAACCACCTGCTTGCCGTTAGGCGAAGCTTCAGCGGCACCGATTCTACCCATCGCCCAAAGAGCTTCTGGGGTCATCAGGTGGTTCTCCACCTTGATGTTGTTTTTCTCAATCATAGTCTGTGCATCAGCTGCCGTAGCACTCATGGTGAGTGCAGCCGCAGCCAGAATCATTGCTTTAATCATATTTCTAAGATATTTATTAATTATTTCTCGTTGTCATCTTTATTAATTATTTCTCGTTGTCATCTTCCTGATATTCCGTGCAAAGTTACAGAAAATTAATGAAAAAAACAAAATTATCCTTCTTTCATTACAAAAGAATGCGTTTTTTTCGTATATTTGTATCATCAAATGATTTCGTTTAGCTTTAAGAGCTGAATTCTTAGGAGTAGTTACTACTCAGCCCCCCCCTATGGGTAGGCTTATAAGTAAAGATAATAATAATTAAAATAATGAGTAAATGAATACATTGTTTCTCTTGCAGTTTGCTTGCTGCATTATTGTGTCGATGTTGGGCTTGATATTGGTATTGTCCAGGTTTCAGATACGACGGTACAACCATCGTTATGAGGTGTCTCGCTGGCTCCTTGCTTTTGCTATGTTTGTACTTGCAGGACATTACGTTCTGCAGATGACTTATGGTTTCCGTGCTGAAAGCGATGAAATAGGAGCCGTTGTCAATATTCTCTTTTATTGTCCTCTCACTTTCATCATTTCCTATGCAGCGTATAATGTCATATCCTCTAGAGGCGGGCGCAGGAATTTTGCCATAGTGGGAGTTGTGAGCTATGCATTGATATTATTATGTTTCTTCGTCGGATACTATGAGATTCCCAAGGGAATGCACATGGGGGAGTGGCTCTATGTGATGCTCGCATTATTTGTACTTTCGATTTTGTATAGCGTTTATACTACAGTCGTAGAGATGCGCTATCATCGAAAAATCATCGAGGATAATACGACAGAAGATTTGCTTCCTTTCGACAGATATTCCTATGCCAGTTATAGTTTGACGGGTATCATGGTATTGGCGATGGCTGCTGCCATCTGCTATCGTCCGCTTCTGTATTGCGTGGCACCGTTGATGCTTTTTGCTCTGATTTCCTTTGTCGTCCATTTCTTGGGTTTCGGTTACATTATCATGCTAACAGAGGAGAGATTGGGGATGGATACTGCTGATGCTCCTTTTGAGATGATGGAAGAGAGTGAAGGGATGGAGCAGCTGGATTCTGAAAAAATAGATATGATAGAATCTTTGCTTGATAAGTGGTGTGAAAATGGCGGATATAGAGACAGTACGGTGAATATGCCGATGCTATCGGCAAAGTTGCGCATTCCTCGCCCCGAATTGAGCAGCTATTTTGAGAATTATCTGAAGAGCAGTTTCAGAATCTGGCTCAGCGATATCCGTTTCAAGGAGGCGCAGCGCATGCTGCTGGAAGATAATGGATACAGCAATGATACCATTTCTTCGGAATGCGGCTTCTCATCTCATGCACATCTCTATAAGATATTCAAGGCTAAGACGGGATATACGCCTGGTCAATGGAGAGACTCTGTACGGAAAATGCAGTAATGTATCTGCTCTCTCTTATTTTTTCAGATAAAAGATTTGTTAGTACGATACTTTTTTTGTAATTTTGCAAGCGATTTTTGATTTCAAATTGCAAGATATAATAACAATTATGAAGATAGGATTTGACAACGAGAAGTATCTGAAGATTCAATCCGAACATATCAAGGAGAGAATCTCTAAGTTTGATGGAAAGCTTTATCTCGAATTGGGAGGTAAGCTTTTCGATGACCACCACGCCAGTCGTGTTTTGCCAGGGTTCCAGCCTGATAGCAAGCTGCGTATGTTTCAGAAGATTAGCGATAGCATTGAGATTGTTATCGTGGTCAGTGCAGCCGACATCGAGAAGAACAAGAAGCGTGCCGACCTGGGTATCACTTACGATGAGGACGTGTTGCGTCTTCGTGGCGAGTTCCAGAACCGTGGCTTCATGGTGGGTTCTGTTGTCATCACTCATTATAATGGCCAGCCTGCAGCCATCGCCTTCAAACAGCGTTTGGAGCGCGAGGGCATCAAGACTTACTGCCATTATCTCATCGAGGGCTATCCTCATAACGTGAGTCTGATTGCCTCTGACGAGGGATTCGGTCAGAACGATTATGTTGAGACTGAGCGTCCTTTGGTTATTGTTACTGCACCAGGTCCTGGTAGCGGTAAGATGGCGGTTTGCCTGAGTCAGCTTTATAATGAGAACAAGCGTGGTGTGCGTGCCGGTTATGCCAAGTTTGAGACTTTCCCTGTGTGGAATCTCCCATTGAAGCATCCTGTGAACATCGCATACGAGGCTGCTACTGCCGATCTGAACGATGTGAATATGATTGACCCGTTCCATCTGGAGGCTTACAACAAGATAGCCATCAACTATAACCGTGATGTAGAGATTTATCCTGTGCTCAATGCGTTGTTCGAGGGTATCTATGGTAGCAATCCATACAAGTCGCCTACGGATATGGGTGTAAACATGGTAGGTTTCTGTATCTCTGATGATGAGGCTTGCTGCGAGGCATCCAAAAATGAGATTGTCCGCCGTTACTATGCGGCTACCAACAAGATGGCGGCTGGTGCTTGCAATGAAGATGAGATCAATAAGATTCAGATGCTCTTCAATCAGGCTAAGATTACTACTGATTACCGCAAGGTGACGGTAGCTGCCAAGAATCATAAGAAGGAGACGGGTCATACCTCTTCTGCCATTGAGTTGGAGGATGGTACCATTATCTGCGGTCATAGCAGCGAGTTGCTGGGCTGTAGTGCCGCCTTGCTCCTGAATGTTACCAAGCAGTTGGCAGGCATCGACCATGAATTGAAGCTGATTCCTCAGTCGATGATTGAGCCTATCCAGCATACCAAGGTGAATTATCTCGGTGGTCACAATCCTCGTCTTCATACGGATGAGGTCTTGGTAGCTCTTTCTGTTCTTTCAGAGAATGATGAGAACTGCAAGAAGGCATTGGAGCAGTTGCCTAAGCTTCGCGGCTGTCAGGCTCATTGCACCGTGATGTTGAGTGATGTAGACCAGAAAATCTTCAAGAAGCTCGGTGTGGATATCACCTGCGAGCCGGTATTGAAGAAGTAAATTTGGGTTGGATACTATTGAAGAAGCAAATTTGCTTTAAACAATATACCCCCGAAAAGTTATAGTTAATCTCGTAGATTGATTAATTATACCTTTTCGGAGGTGTTTGTTTTTATTCTATACAGAAACATTATCTTAATGCCATAACTCTGCTGAGGATCAGTTTCTTGTATTCCTTCTTCATGCTGTCCGGAAGGAAGGAGGCTTCTATCAGGTCGAGCCATTTCACGATGGATCGGCGGAACTTTTTGGCGATGTTGTTGATTACCTTCTCGCTGAGGCCCGAGGCGGTCATTACCTTGACGAAATCAGATTTCTGAATCTTTCTCTTTCTTCCGTTGAGTGTCAGGGCGAGTTCCTCGGTATCTTCTGGCATAACTATCTTCGTGCAGAGGAGGTCGTAGGCTGGAGTTAAGCCATAACCCAACTTGCGGTTGTTGTAGAGCGAGAAGTTCTTGAGGTGCATGTCAGCGTTGCCCGTAATCCATGAGAAGATGACCACTTCCCAATAGTTCACGAGGTCGAGCTGCGAGAAGGCGGAATACTTCTTGATGAGTCTGGCTATCTGCTCGTAGGAACCTTTATATTTGTATTCGGTAAGGCGCTCTGACAGTTGGCACATATCTTCCATCGGTACCTTTTGTCCATCATCCAGTCGGTCTATTCTTCGGGTGATATAACAGAGTTCACCATCGGTAAAGCGAATCAGTCCGTGGGGAACCACAGCTATCTTGGCGGCTTCAGCGAGATGCATCGTGAGGTCTTCTATTTCCGGTAGACAGCGGTAGCGGTCGGTTTGTGGCTTGAGGATATATTTTCCCCAAAGACCTACGATGGTGAAGCGGGATGGTTCGTTCTTTCCGCCCGGATTTACATCGAGCGAGAGCTTCGCCTGCACACCGGTGAGGGTGGTCTGGGCACGCACTACCTGTTTTGCCAGGTCGCCTATTTCCTTTCTAACGTAGGGTAGGACAGGGGCTTCCTTGGTGCCGAAGAGCTTGCGTGCGCAGGCAGGATGGTAATCTACCTGACCAGGTTTGAGCGGTTTATAACAATATAGACATTTCTCCATATCTTATTCTCCTTTCTGTTTTTGGGATGAACCATTCGTTTCTTCTGCTGGAGATTCGTTTGTAGGAATCACGCTTACTGCTCCGATGCAATCCTTGCAGCAGGCAAGGAGGAGCGACATTCTGTCGCGCTGGTTGATTTTCCAACTGCTTTCTGCGATGTTCAGCAGCCATCCTTCGGGGATTAGTCCATCGAAGAATGGGAACAGTACGGTATCGTGGTAGGGCTCATCGGATAAGGGGAGCGTCAGACTTACGGCTTCCGCACCATCCGATGCCAGATAATCTGAATCATAGGCGAAGGTAAAGCCTGTCTCGTCTTCCGTCAGCAGACCTACGTATTGGTCGTAGAGATATATTTTTCCTTGTTTCATGATATTTTATTTTTATTCTTTTGTGATAGGAACGGGGCCTATTTCCTGACCGAACAGGAGGAGAACCTGATTTACTTTATCGAGTCGCAATGTTTCCTTTCCCTGTTCCAGTTCTCTTATGAATCTGAGTCCTACGCCCGATTTCGCTGCCAAATCTACTTGCGTCAATCCGAATTGCTTGCGCATTTCCTTGACGTATGATGATAATGTATTGCTCA
>USSA01000044.1 GCA_900557255.1 uncultured Prevotella sp. | reverse complement strand
ACCTTACTCAGCCTCCCGGTCTTTCAGACGAGAATTTAAAACTATATATCATGTTCCTTATTGGATTCGAACAATAGCTGAAAGAATGCCTGTTGATGCAGAAATGCCATTTATTATCAGAAAAATCATAATTATAAGCACCTTCGCCCTTAACTCCCTCAATCTTTATAGTGTCGATTACTCCCTTTTCCATGTCATCACTTACTGAGAGATCATCCGGAGCGGAAAAGAGGGATGGGATGATATGCAGAAAAGTGAGAAGCAATATTTACATAAGGCTACTGTATAGAAGAACTTCATTAGATATTTTTCTGAAAAAACTCATTATTTTTCTTGGAGATTTCATAGAAAAATCGTAAATTTGCCCTCAGATATCAATTATCTCACTATTTTGCCATGGGTAAATATATTAACCCCTTCACCGATTGGGGCTTCAAACGCCTCTTCGGACAAGAATTCAGCAAGGACTTGCTGATTAGTTTCTTGAATGACTTGTTGGTTGACGAAATGTATATCAGGGATGTCACCTTCAAGGATAAAGAGCAACTGGCAGATTCAAAAGATTTGCGTGGTTGCATCTTTGATATTTATTGTGAAACCGATAATGGAAATCATTTCATTGTCGAGATGCAGAACAGATGGGTGCCATTTTTTATCAATCGCTCCATCTTTTATGCCAGCAAGGCTATTGTCGGGCAGCGTAAAAAAACAATAGAGCAGAAGCCTGCTCTCTATCACCTGATGCCCGTCTATGTAGTCTGCCTGATGAACTTCATGCCAAAGGACAATTCGGTGACGAAATTCAGAACCGATGTTGGTCTGTATGAAAAAGGAAGTCAAGATGTCTTTTCCGACAATCTTCACTTCATCTACTTATCTCTTCCTTTCTTTGACAAGAAGGCAGAAGAATGTGAAAGTGATTTTGACAAATGGATTTATGTATTAAAGCATATGGAAGCATTAGAGAGAATGCCGTTTACGGCACAGAAGAAGATTTTCAAGCGACTTGCTGAACTGGCGGATTCCCGCTGCCTGAGTCAGGAGGAGCAAGAGAAATATGATGAGAGCTTGAAGGCTGCCGATGATTACTATGGCGTCTTAATGAGCTATTACATGAATGGAATTGATGAAGGTGTAGCAAAAGGTGAAGCCAAAGGTCTTGCCAATGGACGAGCTGAAGGACGAGCTGAAGGATTAGCTGAGGGATTAGCTGAGGGATTAGCTGAGGGTGAAAACAAGGCTAATATTGCCACAGCCCAACGCCTTCTTGCTATGGGCTTATCTGCAGATCAGGTATCAGCTGCCACCCAGTTGCCATTAGAGCATATTGAGAAATTGAAAAGCTCATTAGACACCAAGTAAAGTTTGAAGGAGCGATATACAAGTTCTCCCTATAAGCCAGGTGATAAATCGCCTGAACTTATAGGGAGTTTTTTTGTTTTGAAAGTTATTACCTTACTCAGCCTCCCGGTCTTTCAGACGAGAATTTAAAACTATATATCATGTTTCTTATTGGATTCGAACAATAGCTGAAAGGATGCCTGTTGATGCAGGATAGTCATCCGTCAGGCGTCCTCTTTTCCAGACACTCTGGCTAACTGCTATTGACAATAATTATGTTCATAACTCATTATATTTTAAATTGATAAATTTCTAAATTGATAAATGGCTAAAAAGCGAGGAACGGCCGGACCGGAATCTGGAACGTCTTGACGTAGTTGCCGATGAAACGGACAAACCCTGACCCATTGAAGTCGTCGACGCCCGAATCGATGAGCACGACGCCCGTGGGACAGAACTCCGAAGAGGTCCATGCCCAAGTATTGATAACTCCAAAAAACTCGGTATAACTAGAGTCACCCACTTTCATCAACTTGTCATTAAAATTTTTAGTAACGGTTGTCATATTACTAAAGAATCCTCGGTTCGGATGAGTAGATGTATTACCATCCCAGATTCCGGTCCAATCATCCGAAAATGGTGCACCTAAGTTTGTCATTACTGCATAATACTGACCTGCAGTGGGTAAAAACCAACCTGTACACTTGGATGAGTTAGCAGGAAGCGTCTTGTAATTCTGTGCCTGATAAGCTGCGTCTGCGGCTGGGCCCCATTGTTTGATTAATGCAGCTGTCTCTGTATAACCAGAACCATAAGTCTCATTATAAGAATTTACAAGTAAAGACTTACTGTTTATCTTTTTTCTGCCTGCATCAATATTCGAAGAATACCAGACATATTCTTTGCCGATACTGGTTTTGCCTGTAGAACCAATAGTTTTCAAACACATCACCAAGGCGTGACCACCAACCGGTTTTCCACTAATTACAACATCTTTCTCAGTCCAATAATCACTACCGATATAACCAACAATTCCAATCGGTGTTTTACCAGAAGCTAGATCTTCGCTTTGGTGGGTCATGGCACCATCACTATAGTAGATATCACCAACTTCCATCGTATAAGTCTCATCATAATGCTGCCGTTTTAGTTGTGCTTCACCAAAATAAACCTTATTTCCTTCATTAATCTTTATGGGAACACTTTTATTTTTCCATTCATCCTTACCGGTACTGGTATTGGTAAACGTTACCGTACTATTAGGTGCAACAACCATGATACCTTGTGTCGCTTTTGTAGAAAATAATTTCTGACCAGAAGAAATAATACCATTTGCTGTCGTTGGAACAGATCCGTTTGACCAAGTATAATCTTCGTACCCCTTCAACTTATAAAAATGATCTAGAGATTTGGATTCTCTATTCAAGACTGCTAGTCCCATACTGTGCTCCATTGGGAATTTTAGAGTGGAAGCATCCTCAGCTACTACACCCTTTGCTACCTGAAAATCCTGAGCCAAAAGAGTTTTTTGGTCACTCTGATTTGATACAAGCGAAAGGGAACTGATCGTTTTAGCAAAGAATTCCGTTGCAGTTTTATCAGCAGCAGCAGTATTTACCGTTGGAGCCGTAGTAGAATATGGATAGTATACGAAATACTTATATCCTGCTAACATCAAGAACTTCTTGCTTGTGGTCCATTTATTGTTATTTCCCAATGTAAGCTTCACGTTGCGTTCCACTATCTGGTTATACTTATCAACCACATAGAGACCGATAGCATCATTTGTTGTGAAGGATGACTTAGGGAATGATGACGCTGTCCATGTGCTAGGATACGTTACATCAGTAGCGTCCAGGGTATTGATTGCCTTGGCAGAGAGCTTGTAGATGACACTCTGTCCTGCCTCCCATTTTTGCCCCTTCAAATTAACTGTCAAGACCTGAGTCTGACTATTCAGCTTGAACGTAAACTCCAACTTTGCCCCATCAGGCAAGGTCTGCGGAATCATCATCAAGGTCTGATTAGCATCAGTAAGAGCCATATCAGAACCTACAGTGATATTCTTTGCTGAAAGATCAAATGTATAGGTGCCTTTAGCAGAACCGAGATTCCAATTTGCGGATGAAGAGCTATGTTTGTCATCCTGCGCAATCAGCTGACAATCACCTTCATTAGGAATATTCTGCAGAGATACGCTTGTTAGTTGTGCACCATTACCAATCACATCTGCCAAATCTCTACTCATCGCAAAAGAAACTGCCGTGAGGGCATGAGAGAACTGCAAATCTACGGGTGTATTCGCTGCAGTTTTACTTCGCTGTGCCGCCTTCGTTGCAACAATTAAATCTGGCTGTTTTTCAATATCGGCAGAAGATGCCGTATAATGAATATTGGTTTGAACATTTGTACGGTCAGGACTTGAGCTCAGCATGCTATTTGATTCTGAGCTATGAGGCGCATAAGCATGAAAAGAGACATTGGAACCAATAGGCCAGGTGTGGTTAGAGGCATCTGGAATATTCCAATATTTTCCAGAATTGGTTGCAGTAGCATCATCGAATAATGATACATAAGCATCTCCATTTTGATATAAAGCAGTGACACCAAATTTCGAATAATCACTGAGACCTGTTTTCTTACTGCCACGAGTCTGCACTACCCTCTCCTGCTCCACATCTTCGATGGGTGCACCGGAACGGGTGATGGGGGTACCTTGCTTGCTCCAGATATGGATACCATCCTGTACCACCGGATGCAAGTAGAGAGGTTTTGCAAGATTTGCATTCACATGAATGGGCGCCTCATTATCCCTCTCACCTGCACTTCTGGAAAATGGATTCTGAGGAGCAGACTTGGTGTTTGCATCCCATTGGTGCGCCATGCTTGCAATGAAATTAATCTGATCTGTAGAAAGATGGGCTTGCTGCAGCGACTCGCTTTCCGAACAGGAAATAAAGAAAACGACGGCACTGAGCGCCATCATACCGCTTTTATAAGTCTTGTTCATAATTCTATATTTTTTAAATTGATAAAGCCCCACTCTATTCATGGGGCTTCATTGATATATCGTAAGATTTCTATTGATTTCGTTCTTATTGCAAATCCAGATCTCTATTCTCATTAGCATCCCATGGATTGAGAATTGACCCAGAGAAATATGGATAAGCCTTGTAAGTGGCAACAACGCCACAATCACCTTGTGCAGTACCACTTGTTGCACCACCATTAATCGTAATATTAACGGTATAGTGCATATTTGGTTTCACTATATCAGGCATTTTCACATTGAATACAGAATTCCAAACCTTATATGTAGTACTACCATCAGTTACCGCTGAATGCGCATTGATCAGGAGGTAGGTTTTATGGGAAGCATCAGTATTTGTATATACATAACAAGTATATGTTTTAGCTGTTCCTGCTGCAGAGGATGCTATCGATCCTTGACTTTGGTACTGTGATGTTGATATACTACCCGAAGGCATAGATGGATTATTTGTGAAATCCGATTGCTGATAAAAAGTCGAAGTTGGCACATTGCAGAGCTGATAGCTATCTACCAGGATAGGGAAACCTGTTGTCTTGTCATTATTTACAGTAAAATTGAAATCGATTCTACTTGCCAATCGTTGTAGAGAGATAGCTGCTGCAGATCTAGAGTTTGTCGTATCAAAGGATTTGTCAGCAGTTTTGCCCATCATTAAAAGACAAGTTCCTGTATTGATATCATCTGCATTGGTATATGACTTTACCATAGACGTCAAAGCCGAAAGAGTTGCTACACCTGCAAAAGGAGTTGCACCACCATTGAGAGCTAAAGCATTGGCTATGGCATAAACGGTACAATTCTTGGCAGCACGAGTTAAAACCTGTATTGTGATTTTACCCTCTGAAGAAGGAGATAAACCAGATGTTTGTTTTGTTGTAGAACCGATTACATCACCACTTTCATCAAAGATCAAGACGGTAAGGTCACTTATATCATAATCCTTATTGTTAGAATCAGAAACACCAGCACGAGTAATGGTGCTACTGTTTCCAGAAACAGCTCTAGAAGCAGTAGTAGCATTTCCGCTAGCAGCTATCGTCAGCGTAACCAGCGTCTTATTGTCCTTCTGCTCATCCGAATTCACATCAGATGAACAAGAGGACGCTAAGAGAACCGCCAGCAAGCACGGCAATAGCTTGATTATTCCATAAACAAGTTTACCAACCCTAAGAGTCATATCGTAATATAAATAATCGTTTGGAATTATTGGAAGAAAATAGAATTATCGACATCATCAAAAGGTATCACCTTGATTGAGATATCGGCATTCTGCCATATTGTAATATAGAAGACTACATCATCTCCTGGCTTTACTGCTAAAGGAGAACCATCATCAGTATGATCACAAGTATATAGCAAAGTTCCATCTTCCTTATAAATTTTCACTTTCACAGCCTCACCAGTTGTTGGCAAAACTATCTTTGCAGGGGTAATCCAGTCGCCCTGGGCATTGAATTTACCTCCCATTTCATAGTTAACGAGTTTACCACCCCCATTTCCGTCGTAAGCCATTCCACTATTCATACCTTCCAGTACCACCCGATAGTTACCATCACCGAAGCAAGCTTTGAGGCCTTTGAGATACACTCTGGTCTTTGCTCTGACATCCTTCAGCGTGATGACGGTTTCCTCTTCCAATTTATCGGAAAAAGGTGAAGATAAGCTACCATAGTATATGGCAGAAGGCGAAATGGCATTTCCTTTTTCATCATCAATGAGTTGGAGCCAGGTGTTGGAGATACTCTCCCCCACCTGTGGCTCCTTTAAAGTATATTCATCTCTATGTTCACCTGTTACGGCAACGAACGTAACCGAGTCTGCTTCGTCAACGACAATACGTATTTTACCATCTTCTTCCTTGGCATATTTACCTACGTAAATGCCATTGACGAAAGCATAGACCTCATTGACAGGTGCTTTAGAATCAGGAAGGATATTGCCGGATTCATCAGCTACCTGCAAGATAATGTCGCGCTGTCTGCGATAACCATAGTCATCATAGATGCTGCACGACGACAGCATGCACAGAATAACCATGCATAACGCCAAAGTCCGTGTCAATCCTTGTCTTAACATATTATTATATTTCTGATTCTTGATAATTATTGATTATAAAAATTAGTTGAACTCAGTATTCTGAGTAGCTGGAACAAAGTCCTTGACAGTTACTATAATTGTAGCAGTCTCTGGAGAAAGATTTGCATTAGGTGTAGTAGCACCTATTGAACGTATAACTACTTTACACTGATAATCTACATTAGGATATACGGCATAAGTTGTTGTTCCAGAAACAGCAGGAGACACAGTACCATCAGCAGCATAATTTGCATTCAAAGGAACTGGATAATAAACAGTAGAAGTAGTTGATCCATTTTTAAATGTACCAGCAATTACTAACTTCATATTTTTTTCACCTGTCGTAGTAGCACTAGGAGTTACGTAAAAACAAGCTTTTTTAGGACAAGTATTGGTACTAGTAGCCCCAGCATTTCCCGTTAACGCTGAAGTTATACCCAGCGCTTCTGTTGTAAGATATTGAGCATATTTACCCATACTTGTTGCATCAGGATTAGCTAGAGTATAGTCTCCATCCTTATTCCAAGCGTGATACATAGAAGTTGTAGAAGTCCAGGCTTCATTAAGTTTATTTGCTACAGTACCATTAAACAGGAAGTCCTCTGGTACATTAATCATGAAAAAGGCTGTAGGAGTGAATTCTGCAGATTTATATGGTCCATCTGCCTTGAAATCAACCTTGAGACTTTTAAGTGTAACCTTGGCAAGCATGTGATACACATCAACTGTAGCAGTGTAGTTAGACCCACTACCTGTCAAATTGGCTTGACCATACATTGGTATTTTGGTATTTGTTTCTGTTTTAGTAGAAGCAACCGCATCTGCCAAAGTTTCTTTAACTCCATTAAAACCACGTTTAGTAGTAACACCCGCAAATTTATTAGCAGGAGCATTTACTGCAACTAACACAACATCAGTTGCGGTCAAAGATGAAGTTACAATATTAGCAGTAGCAATAGTAGAACCAGAAACAGTAGAAAGTGTATAGGAGTTTGGAACAGATTTACCTGTTTTGTTTTCTGCAAGATCAACAATAGTTCTTACATTACCATCTTTATCAAAAATACCTACTGTCATATTGTTGATTTTGTTTTCATCAGTCTTGGCAGGATCAGAATCTGTCCAAGCTGAAGCACGGGTATTAGACACAGCACCTGTATTAATTGACAGAGTCAAGTAAGTGTTTCCCTGGCTACCCCCATTCTGTGCCACATCTTCACTAGAACAAGATGTGAACCATAATGCAACGGCTACCAATGCGAGGAAGCCGATGCTAATCTTAGTTAGAGCTTTCATAATCATAAAAATTTAAATTATAATAATCTATTGATGTTTATATATTTATCTATGTTTACTTATATACGTTGTGCAAGTAGTTCAAGGCACTGGTAGCTTCCTTTACGCCAGCCGCCTCTGCCATCTGCAGATATACCTCAGCCCTCTGGAAATCACCCTGGAGCATATTCAAGACACCCAGGTTGCAGTAGGCACGCGAATCAGTCTGCCATGACTTGAGATACTGGGCGGCGAGCTTCAGGTCGCCACGCAACAATGCTACACCTGCCGCATCAATGTTTGCTTCGGCATTGTCCGGGAAGAGACGAGCCATCAGATCAACCAGGTCGTTATACTCACGGCTTCCCACCTTGAAGCTCTTGGCGGTAGCAAACATATTGTTGAGCGATACGGTATGCGCATCGTTGTTTACTGTTCCGGTATCCTCCCCTACATGGCGCTCCAGCGTAACGAAATACTTGATGCGTTCCACGTTCGGGAAGATATAGTGCTGCATATAGCTGTATGGTGCACCGTCACCGATGGTCTTGATCTCATCCTCACGCCCCTTCACCACCGGAACGGTCTTGATAATATCGAGTACGGCATTGCGGAGCTTCATCTGGCTCTTGCCCACCATGGTATAGATGCTGTCCCAGTCTTCCGGAATCCATGTAACGGTGAGACCGTCGCTACCCAGAACCCTGTTTTTCATCAGGAAGTTCTTCAGGCGGAGGGAGCGGTCGGAGCATTTTTTCTCGTTGCTCTTGTAGTTTCCCTTAGGAGCGCCATAGCCAACAATCTGCAGATTTCTCACCACCGTGCCCGGCACATTGAGATGCGCTTCCAGTTCGTTGCTGATATCAAGGAAGACAGCCTTGCTGAACTTATGGTTTCCCATCTTACCGATCATTCTCTCATCGTAGAGGGGAATCATACCGCTCACGGTAATGTTGCTGCTTGAAACCTGTGAAGGGTTGAGGAACTGGATCCATTCAGCCCTTGCGGCAGTACCCATCAGCGGGTTTCCCTTGTGCTGCGCCACATCATCGCTGCTGCCAGCCACACGCGAGATATTGATGCTGCTGAATACCCGGTCTTCATATACCTGCGGGCGCTTGCCCCATCCACGCTCCTCGCTCTCTACATAGAGGGCGGCACCAGCCATCCAGTTGCTGTAGGGAATGGTGGTATCATACACGAAGTAGCGGGTGCCGTGACGCTTGTCGGCAGTAACAACCGGAATATTCTGTCTCAGGCGCTGGTCGAAGGCAGCGCTCCGGTCTTCATACTTTTCACGTTCCTTGCCGTTGACCACGACAGAAGAAAGCGCCTTGATCTTGTTTCCACTTTTCAGAACCGGAGTGAAGTTGAGCGTTTCTCCCGAATTGAGAATGTCGTCATCATAGCTTACACGAAGCTGCACACGAAGCACCTCTCCCTGCAAGCAGAACTTTTCATTGTTTACATACAGCTGTCCTTTATAGGCAGTCTGCGCGAAGGCTCCGGAGCCCATCGCCAAGCCCATCAGGGCAACTGAAAATGTCTTCATTACTTGTTTCATCTTATATCTAGATATTTTATTTTAATATTAACTGATAGTTTGTGGCATTCTTGCTTATAAGAATCTAGCGGTTACAGCATGACTGCCAATGAGATGCCTGTACCAATAGGTAGGATGGCATAGCTATTGAATTTTCCTTCCCGATAAGGAAGGTTTCCCTCCCGATAGCGGTCGTATCGGGTTTTGACAAAATCACCGCTGAGAGTAAAATCCAGACTTAGGCGATGATTGAGGATGAGATGATATCCCGCTCCTACTCCCACTCCGGCGAAGTGGCCTTGGCGGTGTTTACCGTAGAGACCTCCTATATGGAGCTTGTCGATATTGAATCCTCCCCAGACGATGTTGGCACTGACGAAGGGGCCGGTGAAGGCTCTGTGGAACCAATGTCTGTATTCGGGCTGGATGGAGAAGTTCTTGTATTTGGCTCCTCCATACTTCAAGGGATTATAGGTTCCCATCAAGCTGAGGGATGAATGCTTGGAGGTTTTGAGCTCAGCTCCGAGCGAAGCCACGCCTACCACATCGTATAACATATTGGTTTTGACAGCTATACGTTGTGCCTTGACATTGATGGATATGAATGTCAAAAAGGACATGAGTATATAGGAGTACAAACGCTTCATATATCTTATTTGCTTTTTCATTATTACTTATATCAATCGAATCAATACTGTTCTAGTATAACAGTATTTTTCATCCGATTTTAGATAGTGTGTATCATAAAAGCACACCACATTTTCTCATTTCTAGAGAACTTACTGAAGCTGATTTTAACTGATTTACGCAAAAATATAGACGTTTACAGTGAATAATCGTTAAAAAATAAGTTTTTTGGTTGAAGTTATTGAGAAAAGCTGTACTTTTGCAGCGTACAATTATACTAGAATAATACTCCTTTTCAGCCCAAAACTTAAGTTATTGTTTTGGTATATCCGATTATTTGTAATACCTTTGCCAAAAAAATGATAAGTAAAGCTACAAACAACATTTTATTTCGTGTCATCAAGTATTTATTGGAGTTAAAGTTATGGAGTAACACCACAAGACATCAGGCAGAAGATTCCTGCAAAAACAATATCAAACTCATCGACTTCGTAGAGCAATATGCAGCAGCCCGACAGGTAGAAGGAAGAAAGAACTATACCGGCAGGAGCGGCAGCGTAAGAAGTCTGATCAAGCACCTGAAGGCACTAGGGGCTGAAGATACATTGCTCGTTGAAGTAGATCTAGACTTCTGCCAGCAGTTTGTAACCTATCTGCGTAGTGCACAGGACATGCACCACCATCTGAAGACACCCAAGAAACTGGCTGAGAGTACAATTCTTTCTAAAATCAAGATATTCAGTGCAGTACTGAATGAGGCCGTAAGATTCCGTCTTCTGGAAGAAAACCCGATGGGGCTCCTCCATACCATTCATCATACAGCAAGAGTCCAAAAAGAGCGTGCCTTCCTGTCACAGAGCGAAATAAAAAAAGTGATGAAGGCTCCCTGCGCCTATCCCCTGCTGAAGGAAGCCTTCAGCCTAAGCATCCTTACAGGACTAAGAAAAAGCGATATATTCTCATTAAAAGCGGCAGATCTGATAAAAAGAGACGGCATCTACTATATCAAGAAAACGTGTGTGAAGACCCAACAGGAACTGATCATCCCCCTATCAGATGAAGCAGAGGCCTGTCTGGAACGGAGCACCGGATGCCGTCTTGCCGAGCTGGACAGAGAGAAAGAAACTCCCCTTTTCTCTGCCCTGCCCTCATCACGCCTGAATGAAAAGCTGAGAACATGGCTGAAAGAGGCTGGTATCACAGACAAGCACATCACCTTCCATTGCTCGAGTCACAGTAAATTCTTTTATTTATTGAATATCAGTGAGTTGAGTATTTTAAAGAATGTGACTGCTAACGATTTAGAAACGAGCTATATTCTTTTTCTTTCACAACTTTGCAATATACAAAGAACGCTTTGATTTCGAGTGCAAAGTTAAATCTAATTTCTGAAAAACAACATTTTATGCTGTGATTTTACAAAATATTAAGATTAGTCTTTGCAAAGGTAAAAGAGTAGTTACCAACAGTAATTTTCATGTAACATCATTTTAAGAGTATGGCAAAGAGAACAAATATTCATGAACGCATACATGTATCTTGTGTATTGGAAGACCTATTGTTTAGCTCCATTTTTACAGATTATATTTCTATTTTGTCTAAATAAAGACAGAATACTACAGATATTCAACGGATTATGATAGATTATCACGGCAAAATGTTATTTTTGTAGCATAAAAACGATAAAAATATGAAGTTAAATTTTCACGACTATGGAAGAAAAAATAAAGCTAAGAGATAAACTTGCAGATATTGCCTTGCAATGGCAAGCAAGTTTTGGGGTTGCACCGTCTATTACAAGTTCCATCTCTGAATATGATGCGGCAATGTTGGTTGGTATGTCTGAGAAAGAATATTCCGACTATATGAGAGATAAGACTGCTGTTGCCAAAGGAACGGATTTCGTTTATAGAAATATAAAGTATCAAGTAAAGGCCAATCGACCAAGCGGTAAAAAAGGAAGTTTTGTAACGAAGGTTCCAAAAGCCTCAAACTACTTATGGGATAAGTTGATTTGGATATTATATGACAAAAACTATATGATGCAAGAAGCGTGGGAATGGAATGTAGAAGACTACAAAATGGCGTTTGAAAACAAAGATAGGCTATCTCCTGAAGACTATAGGCAAGGACATTGCTTGTATCATTGCTGATTGTAAATTCTAAAGCAACAATAATATGAAACGTGGAGAATTACGAAAGTTGAGCGATTCTGCAAGAAGAAAGGTTTCTCGCAATTTTGGCTTCCGTCAAAGTGGCTATATCAACTGGATTGTAAAAGATGGCTATTTCTTCTGTTTGCAACATTTAGGTTTTGCAAGTGTATATCTTGAAGCAAAGCCGATGTATGCGGATGATTTGTGGTGGGATATATTCAATTTGTCTGAAAACAAGAAATGCCCTACAAGTTTGCGAGGAATAGGTGCGTTCAGTATTCATGCAGCACAACTTAAAGAATATGCTTTCTTGAATGAATGTGCAGAAGAAAACAATGAGGAAGAGTTGTCTAAGAAATGGCAAAATATCTTTTGCTTAGCGGTACAAGATATAGAGAATTTTCTGCGCAACCATCCGAATGCTGATACATTCATTCCCAACAAAAACTGCAATTATGATGCAGACAAACTCCTATATTTTATCACCTTACTGCACAATGGACGGAAGAACGAAGTAGTACAAGCCATTAAGGAACTTAAAGCCAAAGGACATAGTTGTCAATTTTGTGATTGGGCTTCTGGTATGGACAGCTATGATTTCATCTTGAAATGGTGTAAAGGTTAAGAAACGCTGTTTCTTGCCACTTCGGGGAGGTCTTTTCTGTATCATCCCCATTTTATTCTTGTCATTTCTACTTTGGTTAGAGCCCAAAAATGGTGCTGACAAAAAGAAGAAAAGGTAATGATATTCACTTCCTACGGATTGCAAGTCCGTAGAGACTAAAAAGAACACCAAATGAGATACATTGATTTTAGCTCAGTAAAGGAAACTATAGGGAAGATTTACTTTGGTATTTGTATTTGTGTTTTTGCTTATGCCGTTATTGGTGTACCTATACTATTAGGTATGCTGAAAAAATATGGTGTGAAAACGGAAGCCGTCATTACACCTAATACTTCGTCTTGGCTCCATCGCTATACTACGAACTGTTATCTGTATGAGTTTCAAGTCGGAGATAAAACTTATGATGGAAATTCGCTTGTGGAGGAAGGTGATTATCGCAAGATTGGCACCAGGGTACAAGTACTATACTTGGATTGGTATCCTTCTTTCAACAGACCTACGTATTATTGGGATGATTAATCGCTTTCTGCGGATTGCAAGTCCGCAAGGCTCAAATAAACAAACGCTTATGAAATATCTATGTTTTATATTCTGTGTTCTTCTTGTTGGAGCGTGTTCCAGCACGAAAGGAAGCGGCAAGGACACTTTGTTCTGTGAACTGGACAAAGAAATACAAGATACATTGCAGTCTGTAAGTCAAAAGGTTTTGGAGGAAGACTATGCTCCGCAGGCTATGATAGACTTTTCGGGCAACTGCAAGTTTACCGAAAGGAATATTGGGCCTTGGGTCATTAGTATTCAAATTGAAGATACCGTTAATAAGATAAGTGTTTCGTTGCCGACAAACGCCCCAATGCCATATATCGTGCATAAATACACTGTTTATTATCCCGAAGAATACAACTTACTTGTAATGGGGTTTGATAAAAATACGAAATTCAGAACTATAAGGATGAAGTAAAGTAAGGAGTTGAATTAGTGCGATGATTTGCTTGCTGCGGATTATCCGTAAGTTCAAGAATATATCAAAACAATATTTACGCAAAAACTAATGATTTATGGCAGAGCATAATATCCAACAACTCAATAGATTCAAAATAGAGAGGGAAAACACAATACAGTTTCCTCTAAGAAAAATGCTGAAGGATTCCATCAGTGAATGGCTTTTGTCTGACATCCAACAGATAAATGTAAAATTATGGAAAGAACTGAGCTGCATTTCAAAAGTAAACAACAAGGATGATATAAAGAGACTAAAGCACTTTGTGAAAAATAACAAAAGCAATTTAGGCCCTATGCTTTATGATGAATTGAAATCCGCAGTGAAAGAAATTGCAGAAGACTTTGAATGGGTATGTAGCAAAGACGGACAGATAATCATGAAGATTGAGGACTGGATAGAAAATGCCAGATTGCGCCTCGGCAAAGAATATCCTGATGTCCTCATATACATAGGACGTAGCTTTGTGAATCCCAAGGAACTAATTATAGGGGGTGTCGTCAATGATGATGATGAGCAAAAGTTATTTGAAAACTATTTCAATAACCAAAATCCACCAGTTCCTATTCATTTCAAAATAATTGTTCAAAACGAAGAATAAACCAAGTAAGAAATCATGAACAACGATATTTTGCTTTCTACGAAATTTAAATCCATAGGAGAGGACGCTACTGTCAGTATGCCCTCCCAAATAAAGGCATTGTTTGGCATGAACCCACAAATTGACGTTCGCTTGATAGACTATGACTATATAGGAGATGCAAAAGATGATGATTACACCTCCTTTGCAGAGAAATTATATAAGGCAAATCCTAATGCTCATTACATATTGGTTACGCATTCCAATGAACTTAAAGACAGTTTGTTGGTAAGAAAAACTTTCCATTTTGATTTGACTGGATTTTATTTCAGTGAAGAAATCCAAACTTGGAGTGTTCCCATAAGCAACAATACCATCGTGTTCTTGGGCGTTATAGAAATAGAAACTTTTGAAGATTTAAAGACTGCAATTAGATTCTTGTTTTCAGGAATATATGATTCCCAAAACTTCCTAATACAACATGGTAGTACCTTTGCAAAAAGCGAGATTGTGAACCTCTTGGAAAGGGCTTTGCTTCCCATAAAGAATAGGTATGGGGAAAATCAAGACGTAATTATATCTATGGCCTCAGTATGCCAGCATAAAAAAGATATAATGGTTTTATATCCTTATGGTGGTACAGATTTCGGAAGTTTTATGCTATTTGTTGTGTAGGTTGGATATAATCTGCATAACAGCATTGTTATTTTCCACAACTCTGTGCAATTTTCCGGTTTTGTCATTTCAAGAGTATGGCAAAAGAACAAATATTCATTGCAAACATATATCTTGCTGTGTTAGAAAACCATTTATTTAAGTTCCACATTTACAGATTCTATTTTCATTTTGTCTAAATTACGATAGAATATCGTAGATTTTCAAGGGATTATAACCGATTATCACTACAAAATGTTATTTTTGTAGCAGAAAACGGCAGCAGACATTGATGGAAACTTCACAATTGAAGTGGAGCCAAAAGATACAATCACCATAAAGTTCATTGGTATGCAAGACAGAATCATCAAACTCTCTGAGATGAATTTTGAAAAACTCAATGTCATTACTTTGACAGAAAGTGGAGGACTCACAGGGGAAATTGTTGTTATCAAAAAAAGACATAATCATAAAAGAAAATAAACTATGGCAAGAGGAAGAGACATTTGCAACACTCTCAAAGCCATTCGCAAGCAAATAGCAGATGCTAATGGGATTGCCTATTCACCAGAAGAATGTCACTTCACTGGTGAGTGCAAGGGAACTTGCCCCAAATGCGAGCAAGATGTGAGAGATTTGGAGTATGAATTGCGACGTAGGCAGATTGCAGGAAAGGCCATCAAGGTCGTTGGCATTGCAGTAGGACTTGTTGCTTTAACGGCTTGTTCTGATGGAAAACCACAGCGAAATGCTTCAGACATGGTTACAGGTGATACAATCATTGTTAAAAAAGAAGAACCGAACCCAAGAAACAGACAATTAGAAGGAGCCATTTCTCTTGGCAACAAGGAGAAACTTCTGGAAGAAGAAAACAGAAAGGACGGGGAGGCTTCATACAATCCATCCTTAGAAACAAAAGAGATAAAAAAGAATATCAAAGGCAATTCCTCAAAAAATCAAGGCAGGAATGCTGTCACCAGGTCTGCCATTGGTATAGATTCCATTGAAAGCAGCAAAATATTTGATAATGCTGATGAGGAAGCGTCATTCCCTGGTGGCATAGCGGCGTGTATGAAATATATTGCAGACAATTTTCGCTATTCAAACATACAGGGCGATTGCAGCATACAAGGAAAAATTGTCGTTACTTTCACGGTCAATGAGGATGGAAATCTAAGTGACATCAAAGTGAAGAAAAGCGTCTATTCTGACCTTGACAAAGAAGCAGTCCGGGTGGTGAAAAGTATGCCGAGTTGGATTCCTGCCAAGCAAAACGGCAAGGCTGTGAAATCAAGATACACGCTTCCTGTCTACATCCACGTGCAGTAACTATAAAAAAGGAATAATCATGGCAACAAGAGGACGCAACATTTGCAACACGCTCAAGGCCATCCGCAAGCAAATAGCGGATGCCAATGGAATCAGTTATTCACCCGACGAATGTCACTTCGAGGGTGAATGCAAGGGCACTTGCCCGAAATGCGAGCAAGACGTGAGGGACTTAGAACACGAATTGCACCTCCGACAGATGGCAGGGAAAGCCATCAAGGTCGCAGGAGTGGCTTTGGGCATCACCGCCCTCACCGCATCCGCCACATCGTGCGCCACGCAGAAGGGATATTACAAATCGACACCGCCTAAGTCTGAAAAGGTTATCCCTATCCTGTTCCAAGAATACACCACCAACGATACCGCCCTACTCCAAGCGAAAGATTCTCTCAGCAAGAAAGGAGTGCTCTTCGTCCAAGGGCATCTCATTAGCGACGAGGACAATGAGCCGCTTATTGGAGCCTCCGTCATCGCTAAACATTCGGGAAAGTATGCAATAACTGATGTCAATGGAAACTTCACTCTCGAAGTGGAGCAAGGCGACACGATAACCGTGCAATACATCGGCTTCATAGACCGAAGCATCAAACTATCAGAAATGAGCCGAGACAAGCTCAATGTCATCACTCTAATATTCAACGAAAGTGCCTTAGGGGAAGTCGTGGCAGGAATCGTTCCCGAAGTCAGAGTTAGAGGAACAGCTCCCGTCATCAAAAGAGAAGATACTTTCGAAGAGGCTTCATTCCCAGGCGGTTCGACTGCATTGACGCAATACATCAAGACTAACCTTCAATATCCAAAAGAATGTCGGGAAGGCGCGCCAATAGGCAGAGTCATCCTTGGTTTCACCGTCAACAAGGACGGAAGTTTGAGCAACATCAAGGTGGAGAAAAGTCTTGTCCCTATCCTCGACGAGGAAGCCATCCGAGTACTGAAAAGCATGCCGAAATGGACTCCTGCCAAGAAAAACGGCAAGGTGGTGAAATCACATGCCACCGTTCCTTTCACATTTAAAGTAGAATAATATGAAGACCGCCCCACTCATTTGCATCGACCGCCACCGCCTCACGATAGATGGCGAGGGCGTCACCACGCTTGTGGCATTCCACGGTTGTCCGCTTCGTTGCAAATACTGTCTCAATCCCCAATGCCTTGATGCTGACGGCGTATGGCAGGAGGTGGATACAGAACTGCTGATGGCGAACGTGGAGATGGACAACCTCTACTTCTTGGCGACAGGAGGCGGCATCTGTTTTGGTGGAGGTGAACCGCTTCTGTGGAGTTCATTCATAAAGGAGTTTTGTGAACAATGCCCAGAGGGATGGCAATTTACAATGGAGACGAGTCTAAACGTACCTCGCCATCACTTGGAGGAAGTCACCCCATACATTGACTCCTTTATCATCGACATCAAGGACATGAATCCTGCCATCTATCAAGCCTACACAGGGAAGCCCAACCGGCAAGTTATCGACAACCTTGTCTGGCTCAACACTCATGCCAAACATAAAGACAAGATCATCCTTCGTCTCCCCATAATCCCCAAGTTCAACACCGAAGATGACAGGAAACACAGTCGCCAAGTCTTAATAGAATTAGGATATGAGAATTTTGATGAATTTGAATATGTTATTAGAAACAAATAAACAGTTTTAATTATATGTCCCAATGAAATGGATTTGAATGTAAATTCCATCTCATTGGGGTATTGGATAAAAATTATTGGTAATTTTTAATAGTACGTTTTATGCTATTTGACTCTCTGCGAAGTTCATTAGCTACACTGTCTTTGTATGCAGCCATCCGTACCATTTCATTGTATTTGAGAACAGAATCTTCGTAAGCTGCAACACGATTTTTGACATAGTCTATGACATTTTCGTCTCTGTTTACAGAGAAGTGCTTCTCTATATATAAGATGTTTGGGTCATCAGCAGACAGAACCATCTTCAAAGCTCTATACTTCAAGTCTGCCTCCTCCCAATCTTGGTACTCTCGCCATTGGGTGAGGTTGCCCCAAATGGATATGACAAGAGATAGAGCCAAGCCACCAATGAAAAGAAGAACATACTTTGATGTAGGCTCGAAGCGATGGGTGACAAGTTTCTTCTGAGGTGAATTGTTCATCACTTCAAGTTTGTCCTGCAATGCCTTCGAGGAAACATCATTTCCTTGTTTCATCTGCTTGACTGCATCAACCAAGAACTTGCTTCGCTGCTCATTTTTGCCAAGTTCAACCTTAATAAGGTCAGCAAAAACGACAATGGCATCTCTTAATTTGGATATTTTACCTCTGACTTCCTCTTCTTTGATAAACATCGCATTGATTGACTTATCCAACTTGGTTATGTCATTACTTGCAGGAACGGTTTCCGCTCCTGCGTTCTTTGTGGAGGCAGAAAGTTCATCGACTTTCTGCTCCAATCTCTCAACTGTGCCGTAGATGGCTT
>USSA01000043.1 GCA_900557255.1 uncultured Prevotella sp. | reverse complement strand
CACTGCCAACGGATTGGAATACGGATGGCATTGAAACCTGCCTTCTTCACGGCTTGTATCATCTTCTTGGTAACAACGGGATTGCCCCAGGCTGTCTCTGCATGGATAGAACCATCAGGGTTGCCAATCTGCATCGACTCACCATCCTGTCCAGGAGCTGAGCACTCGAATTCGTTGCCAAGATTCCACCCCACAACATCTTTATTCCATTGCTGGGCAGTAGGTATGGATTCGCCTACACCATCAGAACTGCCGGATGAGGGCAATGTACTTGCTTCGCATGAGAAACATGTGAAGACGCCTATTAAAAAGAGGCTAATTTTCAAAAAGTTCCTTTTCATTTTTATGTTTATATTGTTATTGTTTCGTTTTTTAAATAACTGTTTGACTTACTTAACAGAATCTGGTTGCAAAGATAAAGAAAAGGAACTTTCAGAGGGTTAGATAACAAACAAAAAAAGGTTTCAATTCAGACATATCGTCTAAGCAGAAACCTTTTCTTTGAATTTAAAACTCTAATTTACAGATACTTACTTGGAGAAACCCCAAAGTGCTTTTTAAATACAGTACTAAAGTACTTCACATTTACAAAACCGGCTTTCACAGATACATCCAGCACACTATCCCCCTGTTTCAGGAAGATTGCAGCCTGCTCCAGACGTATCAAACGCATAAAATCCTGCGGACTTTGACCCGTAAGAGTCTTCAGCCTACCATAGAAAAGCGTTCTGCTCATCGCCATCTCTCTACAGAGTCGGTCAATATTAAAGTCTGTGTCGCTCAGATGAGTCAACACCAGACGGGTAGCTTTATCTACAAAAGCCTGGTCTTGCGGATCCAGAACAGCTTCTGCCACATTTTCGAATGTCTGGCCTTGCTTATTCAAGACAGTATCATCCTTTTTCTCTTCAGAAGTTCCAGTAGGTTCCAAGTGTTCATCGGAAGAATCAGAACCCACAATCTGCTCGGAAGAAGCAGACCCAGAAGCAACCTCTCCTCTAACAAGAGCAAGGCTTCTGTCCATATAATACTGACTCAACCGGCGACGATTCTTCAAAATACTGGCAACCTTACTCGCAAGAATAGCAGTATCGAATGGCTTGGCTATATAGTCATCAGCACCAAGTCCGAGTCCTTCTATCATAAAGTCACGACCAGCCTTAGCAGTCAGCAGGATAACAGGCAGCCATGAGGTTTCCTTATTTTCCTTGATGCTGCGACAGAACTCATCTCCGTGCATTCCCGGCATCATGACATCAGAAACAACGATATCACATACCCCGCCCTCTTTCAAATATTTCAAGGCAGCCTCTGCACTCTCCACATCAACTACTTGATAAGAATCACCAAAAGTCATTCTGATATATTTGCGAAGATCTTCATTGTCATCGACAAAAAGAAGTGTATCCGTTGAAACATCAGCATCCTGCTGAACCGCAGAAGACACAGTCTGGCTAGTTTCATCATGCTTATCTTCAGCTAAAGAAGATTCAGTTGCAACATTTTTCTTTTCTCCTACAAGCCGGACAGAAGAATCCGTTACATTACCTAATGGCATCTTCACACAGAAAGTAGTACCCTTTCCTTCCTCACTTACGAAACTAAGCTTTCCTCCTAATTTCTCTACAAGCTTCCGTGTAAGCATCAGTCCTAATCCACTTCCCATTTCCTGAGAATTTATCGCATTAGAAGCCCTGAAGAAGGTCTTGAAGATACTCTTAATTTCGGCCTTTGGAATACCTATACCTGTATCACATACATGAATCATAGCCATCTTACCTTCAACAGAAGCCGACAACGTAACCTTTCCACCTTGAGGTGTATATTTGATAGCATTCGAGAGAAGATTTTCCAATATCAGATCCATCATTTTGACATCAGAATGAATCTGTTGCTGCGGACACGTTTCAATACACAGTTGAATATGCTTCTCCTGAGCTGCCAATACAAACTTTTCCAACTGCACACGTAAAAGCATCGGCAATTCTATATCTTGCAGGCGAACCTGTTCGGCAGACTGCTCTACCTTTTGGAAGTCAAGCAATTCTGTAACCATCTTCAATAGTTTGTTGCCGTTGCGATGCGCCATATCCAAGAATCCACGACTTTTCTCACTCAAGCTGGAATCATTAGCCAGATTATCAAGAGGAGCCAACACGAGACTCAAAGGAGTACGTATGTTATGGGCTGTATTAACGAAGAAATTGATTTTCTCATCATAATACTTTCGCTGTAAGCGCTCTTTGTAATACTGCCAGACAAAATATAAGATGGCAGCAAAAATACAGAGATAGATAATCCATGCCCACCAGGTATTCCACCAAGGCTGGGCTATATGAATTTCCAAAGCTGTTTCTCCCAATTCTCTACCATTACTTCTGCAGATAGCCTTTACATGAAGCACATAGCTGCCCGAAGGCAAATTTACAAATCGTGCCAACTGATTAGAAGATGGTTTACTCCAATTACGGTCGTATCCTTCCAAATAATATTGATATTGAATATCATACTGGTATTGATAATTGATACTCTCGAAAGAAACAACCAGCGTATTCTCATTATGGCTAAGACTCAATTTGCCTTCCTTCAACATTTCAAAGAGACATTCATTCCAGTAATCGGAACGTTCGACACCTTCAACCTCAACACTATGAATACGAAGTGGAGCGGCATAATTCAAACCTTTGGCAAACATAGGAGTCAAAGCGACAACTCCATCGTTGCTGCCAAAAAGCACCCTGCCATCTGAAGTACACGCAACAGACATTCGGTTATACTCACGTTCCATTCCCTTAAAGATGTTGAGGTTTACTATCTTCCCCTGTTTCATGAACGCCAAACCTTTATCCGTACTGATCCACAAATTGCCATTAATACCTTTTATAAGTCCATAAACAGTATTAGAAGGCAAAGCGTCCTGATTAGTATAACGCTTAAACTTCTTTGTCAGGAAATCATAATCATAGAGTCCTCCTCCATCCGTTCCAATCCAGATATGACGGGAATCCTGAAAAGCCATACTGTTGACAAACAAATTAATGTCTTTACCGGGATACTGTTCAGGATAAAAGAAACGACGAGGATGCAAAGGTTCGCGCTTATCAATCAAATAGCCTCCATGCGAAGTTCCTACAGCAATAAAACGCTTATCCGGTGATTCCGTAATGCATTGCACTTCGTTGACAGGCAGATAGAATACCGACTTTCCCGTTCCATTCAAATTATATTTATCTGAAGGGAAACAAGCCATATCTCCATCCAAACATCCCACCCAAATATTACCATCGCTATCAGTAAAAAGACTGAATACGTAATCACTCTTCAACATTCCTGTTTCCACAGAATAAGCAGGCATACTAGTGCCATCAGCATGAACCTGATATACGCCATTACCATAGGTACCAACCAGAATTCTGCCGTCTACAGTCTGACAAATCGTAAGCGCCACCTTATTATATAATCCATGATGCCAGAGACGAGTCTGCGCATCATAAACACTTACTCCTTTATCTGTGGCATACCATATTTTCCCATCACGGCTTTGGAAAACATCGTTCACACAATTATCTATCAGTGATTGATTGTTGAGATATTCATGTGTGATATATTCCAATGTATGTTTCATCGGTATTGCCAAATCCACTCCTCCCGAGTAAGAGCCTGTCCATAAATCGCCAAAACGATCGCAGCACAAGGTATATAATCCATTACCATTCAGCACGTTACCCGGACGTCCATCTGTATCAAGCAAGAGCTTGGTTTGTTTATTCGAACTGTCATAAGCATATATTCCTGCTCCATCTACAGCCATCAGAAGAGTCTGCTTATCATATAAAATGATTGAACGTACGGGAATTTTAGGAATGTTTTGCAAAGATTGGAAATCAGCAGATTTTATCAGCTTCCAAGTACGATCATCCATCACTTTAACTCCTTCGTGAAAAGTACCCAGCCAGATACGATGTCCCGCAATATCATGATAAGAGGATACTACAGAACTGCCACTAATCTTCTTTTCTAACTTCCGGGCAGACATCGAATAGCAATAAACATCTTTAAATGTTCCTATCAAGAGTTTCTGACCTATAAATTGGATATGATTAATATAGGTATTTTTCAATACAAACCTACCCTTAGCTGTCTCCCGAACTATCTCCTTTCCATCAGTAGCTGCTGATAAGCAATAAATGCCTCTATCCATAGCTAACCAGAAATTGCCCTTTTCGTCTACCAACAGTTCGTTCAACACGATACTTCCACCTAAAATATGCTGAAGATTACATTTCAAAACAAATGTATCTTTCCTCTTATCATATATATACACCTTTCCCTTGTTGTCGTAGGCGTAAATCAGATGTTGCGCATCCTTAGTCAGTTTAATACATCTACCACTGGCATCACTATACGGCATCTTTGTGTATAAAGTATAATTGGTAACTTGTTGCCCATTATATCGGTCAACTCCACGCTTAGTACTTATCCACATGGCACCATCCTCTGCCTCGACAATAGAATAAACACGAGGGCTGGAAAGACCATTGTCTGTATTAAGATTGGAAAGCATGAACATATTTCTGGAAATATGCGCATATGCCTGAAGAGCCGATGCCAACAGCAGCAATATAATTAGAGTACAGGATTTATATCGTTTCATAATTCTTTCATTGATCTTATTTGGGGACAAAGATAATACAAAAAAATGAAAAACAAATAGAATAATGAGATAAAATAAAAAAAAATCTATTATCTTTGCAAGATATTAATATAAAGATATAGACTATGATCAAAAGATTATTATCCTTTCTAGACGCATCGCCAGTGAATTTCCTGGCAGTAAAGAATATCTCCGAGGAATTGGAGAAGAACGGGTTCCGCCGTATGAACCCACAGGAGCCTTTGGGCAAGATTGAAGCGGGTGAAAAGTTCTTCGTTACCAAGAACGACTCTTCCATCTACGCCTTCCAAATCGGAAAGAAGCCTTTGGCAGATGCCGGTTTCCACATGATCTGCGCCCACTGCGACTCGCCTACCTTCCGCATCAAGCCAAATGCTGAGATGCTTTGCGAGGGCGGTATCGTAAAACTGAATACCGAAGTTTATGGTGGTCCTATCATGTCAACCTGGTTCGACCGTCCGCTCACCCTGGCAGGTAGAGTTATCGTGAAGGGCGAGAATGCAATGAATCCCCAGACGCTCCTTCTTCATGTGAAGCGCCCATTGCTGCAGATCAGCAATCTCGCTATCCACTTCAACCGTCAGGTGAACGATGGTGTGAAGTTGAGCAAACAGAAGGATGTGCTCCCTATCCTCGGCATCATCAATGATGAACTGGAGAAGGGTAATCTCCTGATGAATGTGATAACCGACGAACTGAATATCCAGAAAGAGGATGTTCTTGATTTCGACCTCTATCTGGCTGATGCCACTCCAGCCTGCACCTTCGGTGTACACGATGAGTTTATCTCTTCAGGCAGACTCGACGACCTGTCTATGTGCTGGGCTGGTGTAGAGGCGATGATTGCATCTGATGCCAATGATACCACCCAGGTTCTCGCCATCTTCGATAATGAAGAAACGGGATCTCAGACCAAACAGGGAGCCGGAAGTCCATTCCTTTCATATATGCTTCAGCGCATCGCCCTGTCACAGAGCCAGACAGAAGAGGCTTATTATCAGGCTGTAGAGCGTGCCTTCATGATTTCAGCCGATAATGCGCATGCCTGGCATCCTAACTATAGCGAGAAGTTCGACCCTACGAATCATCCTAAGTTGGGCGGTGGTCCGGTCATCAAGTTCAATGCAGCCCAGAAGTATGCGAGCGATGCTGTATCAGCAGCCATCTTCGCCAACATCTGCGATGCAGCCGGTGTACCATGCCAGCGTTTCGTAAACCACAGCGATGTGGCAGGTGGCAGCACATTGGGCAATATCCTCGCCTCTTCCATCCCATTGAAGGGTGTGGATATGGGCAATGCCATCCTCGCTATGCACAGTTGCCGCGAAACCGGTAGCGTTATCGACCACGAATATTGCGTGAAGGCATTCACCAAGTTCTATCAGTTGTAAGCATTCCCGATTTATCTCTTCACTCTTCACCTTCTCGCCCGTAACCCCTCTGTTTATCGGGGTTTCGGGAGGTGAAGAGTTTTCTTTATCTCTTCACCCACTCTTCACCCCTCTTCACCCATTTATCTTTTTTCTCATTAAAAATTATTTAAAAATCAGTTTCTCCGTTCTATCAGCCAGGAAAAGAGGGATGTTGATAAAGGAATCATCCCTCTTGAGATTAAGCATCGAATATCTGATGCGCAAACCAGGTGAGTACCTTTTGTTATACTCTATCAAACTACGCCCCGTGACACTGGTACCCGACTTCACTTCCACCGGAATAACTTCCAAACCACGCTGAACAATAAATTCCACTTCTGCTTTATTACCCGAAGCCCAATAATGGGAACAATTAACGCCATTAGCCACTAGACTCTGAAGAATATAATTCTCTGCCAAAGCGCCCTTATATTCTTTAAATATAGGATTATCAACCAGATAAGCCTCAGGACTCAAATCAGCAAGCACTCTCAATAATCCCACATCAAGACTATAAATCTTGAAGATGCTCAAATCTTCATACGATTTCAAAGGAACTTGCGGAGTAGAGCACAAGCTTACCTTATATATCAATCCCGCATTTTTAAGCCATGTAAGAGCATCCTCATATTCCCTCGCTCTTGCACCAGGACGAACCAGCTGATAAACAAACTTTCTATTTTCCTTAGCCAACTGTGACGGCAAAGACTTCCAAACATGCGAAATTCTATTAGCCAGTAAAGGCGTAGCATGCTTCACAAAGTCCAAGGAATAATCTTGCAAGATATTACGTAGAGTTGTTTCCACGCCACTCAGATCCTTTTCTATCATCTTCATTGCCGCAGCTGGCATTCCACCAGATATACGATAGGCAGTAAATGCCTGAGAAAGTCTATCAAAAAAAACGTCAGGAAGAGGTTCCAAGCTATCTATTGACATATAATATTGGTAAAGCCTTTCATCTCGCTGCTCCAAAAACTCAGAAAAAGTGACAGGATACATATTTATATGGTCAACCTTACCCACAGGAAACGAAAAGCCTTGATGACCAAAAGCCAACCCCAAAAGAGAACCAGCACAAGCCACAACATATTCCGGCGTCTTTTCGCAGAAATATTTCATTGCGCTAATGGCTTCCGGACAGTCTTGTATCTCATCAAGAATAAGCAAAGTCTTCTGAGGCAAAATAGGTTCTGAAGTAAGATATGACAATTGCTCGATGATTTGCAGCGGGTTCTTGGTCTTGCGAAAGATATCGCAGACTCCCTCTTCTTCATTGAGACTAAAATATGCGCAATGCTCAAAATATTCTTCTCCGAACTTCTGAAGTACAGAAGTCTTTCCTACTTGTCGAGCGCCCAGCATAATCAATGGCTTACGGTCTTTTTTAGCTCTCCATTGTTTTAATTCTTGAATAATTATTCTATTAAACATTTTTTAGCATCTCCATCGTTAAAGTGCGGAAAATGTGTAAGTTTACACATTTCTGATACTTCTTTTGTGAAATTCTCCACATTTTCCACACTTGAGTTTTATTTTTCATCGCAAAGATACTAAAAAAACGACAAGCAAACAAGCATTTACTACATTTTTAACCAACTTTATTACATCATTTACTGAGCCCACTTTAAAAAGGGGCTCAATATATTATTCTTTTCCTTTTATCGTTCCTAATTCTTTCACATTCTTCTCAAATTCATTTCTTTCACCAATAGCTCCATTACGCAGTTTTGCCCGATAATTATATATCGTATTAACTGCATAATGTAGGAATTCTGCTATCTTCGTACTGTCATCAATACCCAGTCTTATCAAGGCGAATACCCTCACCATTGCCGGTAACTTTGTTGCATCGGTAAGATGGATTTGTGCCTCCGGCTTCAGAAGGCTATTGAGGTCTTCCACGAAATCAGGGAACAGATGCAGGAAGACCTTATCGAAATTTGCATAGAGTTCTCCCAACTCGTGTTCCTTCAGTTCACTGCTTCTCGTCATTGAATAAAGTTCCTGATATTCACGGTTCTTTACCATCTTATTGACATGGAGACGCAACTTATCCAGTTTGTCTATATAATGAGAACATGCTCCCAGGAACTGACCTATATATTCTTCCTTCACACCATTTGACTCATACAGTTTATCATTCGAAGTCTTCAACATTTCGTTGGTAGCAGAAAGTTTCTTATTCAGTTCCTCCAATTGTTCATTCGTTTTCTTCAGTTCATTTCTCGCTATGGTAACATATTTCTTCTGCTTATTGACATAGAAAGCCAGAACACCTAAAGAAAGAACCAGAAGACTGACACAGATGATGGCAAAGACAAGACGCTGGTTTGCCTTCTTGAGCTGTGCCTGATAATTATGATCGATGGTACCAAGCACTGGCGAAATCTGCCAACTGCGAATACGCGTACAAAAACTCTTATTGGCATTCCAAGAGAAGTTGATATATTTATAAGAACGCTCAACATTGCCTTCCTGACTCAACAAGTCAGCAAGAATCCAAAGCGAAGCCTGATCATTGATAGCACACTTCACATCACAAATGGCAGATTTTAGCAACCAATATTTCTTCATTTCTTCGTTTTTCAGAGAACGGTAAATCAGATAGCGATAGTAGGCTACGATGCCGTATTCATGACTCCCCTCCTTACATAATTTCAACCGTTCATCATTCACCTTCAGTGCTTCATCCCATTTATTCTGACTGGTAAGCATCACCTCTTTACGCATGAGATAATCTTCGCTATGATGTGGAAGGATAGCAAACAAAGTATCCCGATATGCATTCTGACGACTAAAGAAATTCTGACTTAAATCGGTATCTACATGCATATTAGAAAAGCCCAACTCACCATAGACATGGTAATAGGCAATGAAATAATCTTTCCGGTTCGATTCATCCAATGTCTTTTTATCTATATGATTGAGCACCTCCAAAGCCTCAGCAAAAGCTCCTGCAGTAGAATACTGCAAAGCCAACTGACTTTTCAACCCAGCAACTTCGGCCGAAAGCCCTTCCTTCTGAGCCAACACAATGGCTTTCTGAATATAAGCCACAGCTGAATCGCTCTGATAGGACTTATATTCTGAATAGATCTTGCGATAAGTATTGAGGAGCAACTTCGGATTGTTCTCCTGATGAATCAATTCCTTCAACTGAGTGATGCTGCTTTCTTTCAGTTTGGTATAGTGCTGGGATTTCTCTATAGCCCGATCAAGTTGAGTATACAGTTCACTGATGCTTTCCTTCTGAGCAAAGCATGATGTAAGTGTAGCGAAACACCAGATATACAATATAGATAATAATCTTTCTGGCATAAGTTGATAATAATTTGATGTATAGGTAATCATTGAATCCAGCCCTTATTGCTGTATAGGACATTCAAGAGACAAAGGTATAGCTTTTTGGGTACATTTCCAAATTTTCAAGCATTTTTTTGATATTCTTTTTTACTTTTGTTGTTCTTACATCCTTGCACCTCTCAAAAAAAGGCTGCCCCAAAAGGTTTGGAGCAGCCTTAAACAAAACATTGCCGTTGTCGTGACCGTTACCGTCACCGATGCCGAATACCTCGCTCTCAGTTGAGATGATATGGCTGTTATCCTTACCCTTGAACTCAATACCCCAGGCTGCCTGACCGAAGAACTTGAAGTTTACGTCAGTAGCTCTGAGCTGCTTGCCTACGGTGAGTGTAACCTGATATACCTTATCCTTGATTGGAGTGAGACAGACATCAGAATCTACACCTGTCCACCAGCCATGATTAACAGCCTCCCAAGTTGGCTTGTTGACACCTTCATTACCGATGATCCAGAGTGCACCCGTACCATCGCCATTCAGTGACATAGGCTCATTTCCATTCATAGTCCAGATGCGGAATGACTTATGGGTAAAGTCTGCCTGAATGGTATATCTGCCGGTAATAGCCTTGAAAGTATAGCTTCCATCCTCTTCTTTCTGGAACCAGTCGCTGTCATAATACCAGTCATCTGGCAGATTATTGCCGTTGATAGTAAGGTTACAGGTAGCACCTTGCTTGATATCACCCACCCAAGTCTTGCCTGCATCAGAATCGGCAAAATCGAGGATAGTAACCGGCAATACATCGGTAGGACCAGCCGTATAGTTCTTGGCATCGAAAGTGACAACTACATCGCTCATATTCTCAGAAGTGAAGTTGAAGTTGCCTGTTTCTCCCAAACTGATATCCTTACCTGTGCTGGAACCGAAGACAAACTTTCCATCCTTCGTTGCAAAATATCCCTTGAAGGTTTTCTTGCTGCTAGGAAGAACAGCCTGATAAACAAAGTCGCTCTTCTCAGTCATGTCATATTTAATACCGTCAGCACTCACAAACTGCAGATTGTTGAAGTGAGGGCGCTTGATATCAAACGACAAGGTCTCTGTATTCGATTTGGTTGATACATTCTGCAGAGTAAGTTGAATATCCACCTTTCCATCAGGAACATTCTGTGCATAAGGCACTTTCAGTTTGACTGTATATTCACCAGCCTCCTTGGTACGGATGGTAGTTTCATCTACACTCTGCCCACTAAACAGGAGGTTTGCTTTCAAGGTAGAGAGAGCCACTCCTCCATCATCCTTGCAGTTTACTTTCACCTCCACTTCATCACCCATCCATACAGCTGCAGCAGGAGCCGTATAACTCATCACAGGATTACCGGCAGGAGTAGGCGCACTGTAATCATCATCACCGCAAGATGCCATCAGTGGCAGGGCGAGCAACACCATGATATAATATCTGATATGTTTCATAATGGTCGTATCTTTAATGAATCATTTACAATAGTTTATGGATTACTTATTCCACTTGCATGAGATGACACCATTTGCCGGAACCTTGCAGGTAAAATTATGAGTACCATCACTGAGATTGATTGACTTAGCCTCATCTCCCTCATTGATGATGACAGCCGCATAACTACCATCCGGATTAACAAACTCAGCATGTGTAATCTTGCTGTCAGTAACGGTGCGGGACGTATTACCAATGCGAACCGCACCAGGAGCAACGACACTAGACATGTGGTTGATGATATAATAATGAGAATTGTAGCTCAACTGGTTGTAACCATTCTGATTGATATCAATAGCACCATAGCAGGTCTGGCATCCGCCATCCAAGTTAGGTCCCATCTTATTGTCAAGCATCAGATTCCATACAAGCACAGCCTTGCAATACTGGTTTACCGTAGCGAGTGCCACATTCTTCATATCCGCCATCAGTCGTTTACTCAAGTCACGTCCGTTATTCCAGGTTCCGATACTGGTTTCTGAGAATATCAGTTCCTTGTCAGGACGCTGGTTGTGGATATCAGTCAACTCGCTGTTGTTGCCGCCATAATCGTGATAAGCAGCACCTACAACCAACTCTGAGCCCTCAAAGTTATCACCGATAGCATTGTAGAGTTTCACAGGATAATCCTCCTGATCAGCAATCTTGTCATAGTTGTAGTTGTGATCGAAGACATAAATCTTGGTCTGCAGATTATTTTTCTTAAACTGTGCGGCCAACTCCTTCACGAAAGGAGCCTCTTCCTGCCAAGGCATATAGAGAGAAGCACAGTTTGCCTTGTTTAATGGCTCATTCTGAGGACTAACAGCATAGATATTGATGCCTTTCTCCTTCATCACATTGATAAACTTCACGAAGTACTTGGCATAAGCCTCGCGATAATCAGGATTGAGATGACCATCTGTCCATGAATCCTTAGGATTCTTGGTGTTGAGATCTGTCACCTTCATCCATTTTGGACAAGTCCAGGGAGCTGCGATAATCTTCAGATTTGGGTTGATGGCAAGAATCTCCTTCAACACCGGAATCACATAATCGTTCTCATCGCTATAGAGCGCGAAGTTGCTGATAGGGTCTGCCTCGCTGCCCTTCTTGTCGCAATAGGTATACTCAGTACTAGAGAAGTCATTGCATCCCAAAGAGATACGGGCATAACTTACACCATAACCCTCTGTGGTAGAGTAAATGCGCTTCAAGAGAGCCAGACGCGCCTCTGGGTTCATCTGCATCAGATTATAGCAGGATGAATAAGTGATGGCATAACCGAAGCCATCAATCGTCTGATACTTCTTGTTCAAATCGAGTTCGATGGTGGTTGGTGCCATAGATACACCATTATACACCTTCACCTCACCCTGTGACAAAGAATAGACTCCATCGGCTGTGGTAATGAAAGTTTTGGCTGTTCCTTGTGCCGGTACCGGATTTGGTGCCTCACTAGGAGTATCAAAGTCTACAGGATCTGAGAAGGAGTTACTGCTGCTGCAAGCTGTCACCGAGAAAGCTGTTGCGCAGACCAGCATCATCAGTTTATTGCTATAGTATTTCATATTCGTTTCTTCTATTATTTGTTAATAACGGTTTGAGTTGAAAGCTATCCAGGTTAGCTTAGTAACCTGGATTCTGCTCTAGATTGGTATTCTGGTCAAGAGCGGTCTGTGGGATTGGCAACAGGTATGAATTGCTGTCAAACTGTTTCACCTGTCTGATGCGTCCGCTGTCACGGTTATCAATTCCGTTGAGATACTTCTCGACCTTGTTGTTGCGGCAGAGGTCGAACCAGCGTTCTCCCTCAAAGGCAAGTTCCAGACGGCGCTCATGGAGAACTGCCTCTATCATAGCTTCCTTGCTGCCAGTCTTGTCGGATGTCAGTTCCTTCAGCTTGGCACGCTTGCGAATCTGATTCACGAGTTTCGCACTCTCGGCAAGATTGCCCTTATAGGCTTCCG
This sequence comes from uncultured Prevotella sp., assembly GCA_900557255.1. Next base: position 5,968 of record USSA01000043.1, on the reverse strand, counting down.
CCTCAGCCTTCATCAGGATAATATCAGCTAGGCGAACCCAGTAAATATTATTATATGAAGAGCGTAACTTATACATGAACGGATAGTTGGAAGCCGGATAATAGTTGCTCCAGGTACAGGCATAATATACGATAGCCTGATTCTTACGAACCTCATCACCCTCCTTGTCAAAGTCATTGATGATGTCTCGTGAAGGAGTAATCCACTTTGCCCAGGTAAAGTAATAATCCCAGTTGTCCAACTGACGGCCGTACATCCAGGTTTCCCAGTTTCCGCTACCGGTTGTCCAATGCACCTCCAGAATACCTTCTTTGGTATTGCGTTTCATGCAGTCTTTCGCAGTCTCATCATAGCCCCAGAGGGTTTCATAACTGTCTTCCAGCTCTACACCGGTTGTTTTCATCACCTTGTCGGCATAAGCGATTACCTTGTCATAATCCTGCACTTCCTTTTCGGCATAAACCTTGGCAAGCATAGCCTGAGCTACGGTCTTGGTCATCTTGGTGCGGTCGGAATTGTCATTATCCGGTGCATACTGCTCAGCATCCGTCAAGTCGGCAATAATCTGCTCATAACATTCCTTCGGAGTCTTGCGAGGAGGATAATAGGTAGGATATACCTCATTGATATTCTCGGATGTGATGGTCTTTGCGATGGTCGTAATGACTGGAAAAGAACCCCACAGACGAGCCATTCGGAACATCATCAGGGCACGGAAGATTTCGCCCTGTGCCTTATAGGAATGATATTCTGCTTCTGATATCTGACCGTTCTCCTTCAATTGCTCAACACCATTGATCAGCACATTTGCCTTGGCGATATCCTCCAGATAGCGGTTCCAGTCACGGCTCAATACCGAGTTGCTGGCATCGATTGAGTTGGTCTCATAAGGTACCACCTCTGCACCGGTAGTTCCGGCATAAGCATTATCACTATGTGAATCGCCTACCAGAAGATAGTCGAGATGGGTATGCTCCTGGCGGTTGCGGAATAACTCATAGAGCGATTTGAGCTGTGCATCTGCTGCAGCCTTGTCCTTCAATACGGCAGTTGAGGTCTCTGTCTGACCGCCCTGTGTTATTTCTGATGGCTCTGATAATGGCTCGTAGTCGAGAGAGCAACTTGCTAAAGAGAACATTGCGATGCCACCGAGCGCCAATGTCTTGATTGTATGATATGTTTTCATTGTTGTCGATGTTTAGAATTCTACTTTTACACCTAATACTACACTCTTATTGAGTGGATATGTACCCCAGTCGATGCCCTGCACACTACCACTGTTGCCATACTGGTTAACCTCCGGATCCATACCGGAATAGTCGGTCAGGGTAAGCAGGTTGGTTGCTGATACGTATGGCTGCAAACGGGTCAGGCCGAAACGTGAAATCAGTTTGCGAGGCACATCGTAAGAGAGAGAAATATCCTTTACACGGAGATAACTGCCATCTTCTACAAAGTAGGTTGAGTTGCGGATATCCCACTTAGCCTTTGGCACATCGGTAATCTGACCAGGAACTCTCCAGCGAGCCAGCACCTTGGTGCTCTGGTTCTTACCATCATACATTCCTTCGGTTTCCATACGTGAAACGTTGTAGATATCGTTGCCATAACTTCCCTGGATAAGAATACTGAGATTCAACCCTTTATAAGAGAAGGTATTGGTCAAACCGAAGGTGAAGTCTGGGTTTGGATCACCGATATAAGTACGGTCACTGGCTGATACCAGCCCATCACCGGTCACGTCCTTATACTTCATATCACCGGTCTCGGGATCCACACCTTCTGCTACATATCCCCAGAAACTGCCCAATGGCATACCTGGCGTATTGCGAACCACCTGTTCGTTGACGAAATCGGTAGTCTTGGCTGAATAATATACCTGAGTCAGAGACAGGCTCTCCAACTTATTCTTGTTGAATGAGATGTTGAAATCTGTATTCCACTTCAAGGCACCTGTCAGATTCTGTGAAGAGATGGCAAACTCCCAGCCTTTGTTGATCATCGAACCGCCATTATAGGTCAGGTTTCTTGCTGCAGCACTACCTGCCGGCAAGGTGATGTTCATCAACATATCCTTGGTCTTCTTATAATAGTAATCAGCATAGAAGGTGAGGCGGTTGCCCAGTACGGTCAAGTCGAGACCGATGTTGGTCTGGGTTGTTGTTTCCCAAGTCAGCTCAGGGTTGCTCAGATTGCCCTGTGAGAAAGTAGGAGTAGAATTGGCATCATTTCCCTCGCCAAACCACTGCACACGATTGATATTGTATCTTGCCAGATAGCTGTAATCGCCCAATCCGCTCTGGTTACCGGTCTGTCCCCAGCCTCCACGAATTTTCAAGTCGTCAATCCACTTGATATCTTTCATGAATTTCTCATTGCTTACGCGCCAGGCACCAGAGAATGATGGGAAGTACCCCCAACGGTGATGCGGTGCCAACTTGGAAGAACCATCAGCACGCATATTGGCGGTTACCATATAGGTATCATTCCAGTTGTACTGCAAACGGGCGAAAGTAGAGAGAATAGCCCAATCAGAAGCTGACGAACCGGTTCCTGTCCAGGAAATCTTGTTGGCTGCATTCAAGGTTGGGAACAGATCGTTGGCATAGTTGCTACCCTTGATATAGTTCTGGCTCCACTTGCTCTGTGTCCAGGAACTACCAGCCATCGCATCCAGACTGTGCTTTCCGAATGCCTTCTTATAGTTTAATACATTGTCCCATACAATAACGCTGCTGATGTTTCTACCATCATATCCTGTACCGAATTCCTGACGGCCGATAGTAGTAGATATCGGGTCAAGGAAGTTGGTTGTTATTCCTTGTGTACGGTCGAACGAGAGAGATGTGTTATAAGTCAGTTCAGGCATAAAGGTGACAGTTGCTTTTCCTGTTGCCAACAATCGGTTGTAAGCCGACTTATTATTCTGAGTACGGGCGATATTCTCTGCTGGCGAGGTAATGTTCACGCCATAGAAGTTGTTGTAGAACTGGCTAGGATTCTCCGGGTTCCATACCGGTGCATAGGTTGGCGTATTGACGATAGCGGTTACTACGCCGCCTCGGTTAGAACCGGCACCCGAAATGATACCTGTACCCTTGTTGGTATAATCTGAATAAGTTACACTGGCATTGAGTCGCAACCACTTACGTATATCGTTCTCTACAGATGCTCGGAAGTTGTAACGCTGATAGCTTGACTTCTTGATAACACCATTTTCGCCTGTATAGCCACCCGAGATAAAGTATCTCAGTTTGTCAGTACCATTGGTAATAGAGAGCTGATAATCCTGTACATTACCCGTACGGAACACCTCGTCTTTCCAGTCGGTCTGGTCTTTCAAGCCTTCAGGCAGTTTCACCAGACCGATTTCATCCATCAGCTCCTTATACTGAGCCGCATTGAGAGATTCCTGGTTATCGCGTACGGTATTAAATGCATAATGTGCATTCAGAGATACCTTGGCTACGCCAGCCTTACCCTGCTTTGTACCGATAATGATGACACCATTGGCTGCACGGGATCCATAGATTGCAGCAGAAGAAGCATCCTTCAATACCTGGATATTATCAATATCATCAGCTGCCAGGAAGTCGATATTGGTCATTGGCACACCATCTACTACATAGAGCGGATCATTGCTGCCATTTAAAGAGGTGGTACCACGCACACGTATGGTTGGTGAAGCACCTGGCTGACCATTGGCTTGCGAAATCTGCAAACCGGCTGCCTTTCCCTGCATACCTGCTGCGGCAGATACGATAGGACGGGTATCAAGGTCTTTGGCTGACACACTGGATACGGCAGTAGTTACATCCTTACGCTTGACAGAGCCATAACCGATAGCCACCACTTCGTTGAGCATATTAGACTCTTCTTCGAGCATAATCTGTACGCCGTTAGAAGCTTTCACTTCCTTATTCTTATAACCTATATAAGAAATTTTGAGTCTGGCACCTGGCTGTACTTCGATGGTGAAGTGACCATCCAGGTCAGTAGCAACACCATTTTTGGTACCATTCTCCAGAACCGAAGCTCCGATAACGGGTTCATTGGTATTGTCGATTACAGTACCCGTAATCTTCACCTTCTGTCCCCAAGCTGTCGCCGAGACCATTAGGACGAGTGCTGAGGCTGCTAGTCCTCGCAACATCGCATTACTTTTTGATTTTCTCATAATTTAAACTTTAGTTATTCTCATTTATGTTTAAAATTGTTGTCTGATAGTCGGGAACCCATCCATGATTGGTTTCCGATTGCAAAAGTATATAAAATGTCTGATATTTGTTGGTTGATTAAATAATTAAGTGGTAAAAATGACCACCTGTTTTTACAACTGCATTTGATTATCAGGACTTTACATTTTTCATAGTTCTAAAAATAAGTGGTAGATTTATAATAGTAAAAGGTACAATTATAGAAGAAATTTGTAATACACTATACGCAATATGGGAATAACAAAGCCCCCGGTGCTATACGCATCGGGGGCTTTCCGTATTTATCACCAGGCATTGTATCTACTGAATCTGCAGTATCTGGTCTTCCGTCAAACCAGTTATTTCCTGGATTGTCGCCTCATCCATACCTTTTGCTAGCATATTCTTAGCAATCTCAATACTTCTTTGGCTTTTGCCTACTTCTTCGCCTTTTGCCATGCCTTGCTTCATGCCTTTTGCCATGCCTTTTTCCATGCCTTCTTCCATTCCTTTCTGATACCTGTCATCGAGGAGGGTTCTTTCAACACTTACCGAATCCCAGAATTTGTCATAGGCACGGAGCTCGGCATCTGTAAAGCCGGAAACTTCAAGATCTTCTACGGCTTTTCCAATCTCTGGATCATTGAGCAGGTCGGAAGGAATCTCCTTCGTGTTGGAATTGATTTCTGTCAGGAAACGGAGCCACAAGACCATCATGCGCTTGTCGGCGATGGAATGTGGAGTGAACTTAGGGAGTTCTATGAAGGTGAAATGCAAGCCCTCGATAACCTTATTGCTGTCCTTATCGTGCACGATGCGGTAGTTGTGGATGAAATCCGGAGTATCATGCGCAAAGATATCATTCACAAGATTCAGGGAATATACGGGTTGAAGTTCGCTGTATTTGCCTCCCTTTTTTGCCTGACTTACATAGAGCTTGGATGCATTGAACAGTACTCGCTGCTGGAATGCGTCAGACCATTCCATCTGCATTTCCACGCAGAACTTCCTGCCTCTGACATCTGTGCAGAGTACATCCACAATGGTGTTCTTGCCCCCTTCTAGCTGGGGCACAAGTTCCGTTGGCAGATACTCTATCTCGTGTATCTGCTCTTCTTCGCTGAGTGGCAGGAGTGCGTTCAGGAGGCTGATCAGTCTTTTAGGATGATTGCCGAATATCTTCTTGAACGTAAGGTCTGCCTTAGGATCTAAGTACTTCATAACCATCTGTTTTAAAATTCACTACTGCAAAGTTACGACTTTATTTTCAAACCCGCAAGAGATTTCTGTGAAAAGTTTATGAAAAAGTAAGAGATTGCGTTTCTTATGTGACAGGACAAGGGTCTATATGTCACGATGAACAGGTGGCGTATAGACCCTTGGTTATATGGTGACTAAAGTTTCGCAAGTTACTTGAATATACTGACAAGGAAAAGACTTTACAACCGAAGCTTTCTGAAAGACTCCGGAAAGAGAAGTGAAAGAAGCTGGAAGACTGGCGCACCGGCGGGGGGACACCATATTGAATCATGGTTATCCTGTCGCGCTCGCTGGATATTTCCAAGAACGAGTTGGCACGCTACTTCACTTCATTCCTAAACTCCACCTTCCGCCTCTGGCTTGCCGAGGTACGTTTTGTGGCTTCTCTGCCCGCACCTATCTGTACCGCATTTTCAAGTTAAAAGAAGGCTGTACTCCTGCCGAATGGCGGGAGAAAATGGCTGAAAATGTAGCCGCAGAGGATAAAAAGCAGGATTAACCATTTTTCGATA
>USSA01000042.1 GCA_900557255.1 uncultured Prevotella sp. | reverse complement strand
CGCATTTCGTTACCTTCGTGGATGACATCGACACCATCGACATCGCCCACTATGGTAAAATCCTGGAAAGAGACAAGGCATTTCCCCAGAGATGCAACATAGAATTTGCACAAGTAACTGACACAGACGTCATAAGGACACGAGTTTGGGAAAGGGGAAGCGGAATAACAATGGCTTGCGGAACAGGAGCCTGTGCCACAGCCGTAGCCGCAGTCCTTACCAAGCGTACTGGCAGAAAAAGCAGTATCGTGATGGATGGCGGAACGCTGGAAATAGAATATCGCGAGGCTGATGATCATGTCTACATGACGGGACCTGCAGCCTTCTCATTCGAAGGAGAAATCCAGTTGGAGTGTTGAATGTGGAATGTTGAATGTTGAATTTAGCTGCACCCACCAAGTCAACATTCAACATTCAACACTCAACATTAAAATTAGAAAGAACGCAAACTTAAATAACAAATGGTCGATAATGACCGTAAATAAAAGGAGAAACAAAATATGGCATTAGTTAATGAACATTTCCTGAAGTTGGCCAACAACTACTTGTTTGCCGACATTGCAAAGAAGGTGAACGCCTACAAGATTGCACATCCAAAGCAGCGTGTAATCAGTCTGGGCATCGGTGACGTAACCCAGCCTCTCTGCCCTGCCGTCATTAAGGCGATGCACAAGGCTGTAGACGAGATGGCTGAGCAGGCTTCCTTCAGAGGCTACGGTCCGGAGCGAGGCTACGACTTCCTCCGCGAGGCTATCATCAAGAACGACTTTCTGCCACGTGGCATTCATCTCGACGCCAACGAGGTATTCGTAAACGATGGAGCCAAGAGTGATACAGGAAATATCCAGGAGATTTTGAGATGGGATAACAACATCGGCGTCACCGACCCGATTTATCCGGTTTATATAGACTCTAACGTGATGATAGGTAGAGCGGGAATCTTCGAGAACGGCAAGTGGAGCAATGTAACCTACATGCCTTGTGATGAGAGCGACGACTTCATCCCTCAGATTCCAGACCACCGTGTGGACATGATTTATCTCTGTTATCCAAACAACCCTACGGGTACGGTTATCTCAAAAGAGGAACTCAGAAAATGGGTAAATTACGCTATCAAGAACGAAAGCATCATCCTCTATGATGCAGCCTACGAGGCATATATCACTGACCCGGAAATTCCTCATTCTATCTACGAGATTCGTGGAGCCAGAAAGGTAGCGATAGAATTCCACAGTTATTCGAAGACTGCCGGATTCACCGGTGTGCGTTGTGGTTACACCATCGTTCCTAAAGAGTTGAAGGCAAAGACATTGGCAGGTGAGGAAGTGGCATTGAATCCTATCTGGGACCGCCGCCAGTGCACCAAGTTTAATGGTACAAGCTATATCAGCCAGCGTGCTGCCGAAGCCATCTACACCCCTGAGGGTAAGGAACAGGTGAAGGCAACCATCAATTACTATATGGAGAATGCCCACTTCATGAGAGCAGAACTCCAGAAACTCGGCTTGAGAGTATATGGCGGCGAGAATGCACCTTATCTCTGGGTGAAGACGCCAAACAATACACCTAGCTGGAAATTCTTCGAAGAGATGCTTTATGGTGCCAGCGTAGTCTGCACTCCAGGTGTCGGCTTCGGTCCATCGGGCGAAGGTTACATCCGCCTCACCGCCTTCGGCGAGCATGAGGACTGCAAGGAAGCCATGGAGAGAATAGCCAAATGGCTGGGAAAATAAATGAAGTGAAGAACGAAGAGTGAAGAGTGAAGAATTCTATAGCTTTCTTGCTTGAATCTCTCGTGACTCACATAAAGATAAAAAAAATATGTAAAACGAAGAAAAGAACAAGAGAGAAGCAAATGAATTCATCACTCTTCGTTCTTCACTCTTCACTAAAAATTATATAAGGTATGAGCAACTTAAGATTTGAAGCTGTTTCAGAGGCTTCCAAGAGAAAGCCTGTTGAGGTAACCGCTCCTAGCGAGCGACCAAGTGAATTCTTCGGAAAGAAGGTATTCAACCGACAGAAGATGTACAAGTATCTCCCTGCAGATGTCTATGAGAAACTGGTAGATGTCATCGACAACGGAGCACGTCTCGACCGTAACATCGCCAACGCCGTAGCCAAAGGCATCAAGCAGTGGGCTGACGAGAATGGAGTAACCCACTACACTCACTGGTTTCAGCCATTGACAGAAGGTACTGCAGAAAAGCACGATGCCTTCATCGAGCACGATGGCAAGGGTGGTATGATCGAGGAATTTTCAGGTAAGTTGCTCGTTCAGCAGGAGCCTGATGCTTCATCTTTCCCATCTGGCGGTATCCGCTCAACCTTCGAGGCCCGCGGTTATTCTGCATGGGATCCAACATCTCCTGTATTCATCATCGACGATACACTCTGTATCCCTACCGTCTTCATCTCTTATACAGGTGAGGCTCTCGACTATAAAGCTCCATTGCTTCGTGCATTGCACGCTGTAAACGTAGCAGCTACAGAGGTTTGCCACTACTTCAACCCTGATGTCAAGAAAGTTATTTCCAATCTCGGTTGGGAGCAGGAGTACTTCCTGGTAGATGAAAGCTTGTATGCTGCACGTCCTGACCTGATGCTGACAGGCCGCACGCTGATGGGTCATGATTCTGCCAAGAACCAGCAGATGGACGACCATTACTTCGGAGCCATCCCAGAGCGTGTTCAGGCATTCATGAAGGATTTGGAAATCCAGGCTCTTGAACTCGGTATTCCTTGCAAGACACGTCACAACGAGGTTGCACCAAACCAGTTTGAGTTGGCACCTATCTTCGAGGAGACCAACCTTGCCGTTGACCACAATATGCTCCTGATGAGCTTGATGAAGAAGGTTGCTCGCCATCACGGTTTCCGCGTACTTCTCCATGAGAAGCCATTCGCAGGCATCAACGGTTCCGGTAAGCACAACAACTGGAGTCTCGCTACAGATACAGGCATTCTGCTTCATGGTCCTGGCAAGACACCAGAGGACAACCTCCGTTTCGTAGTCTTCATCACAGAGACTTTGATGGGTGTATACAAGCACAACGGTTTGCTTAAAGCTTCTATCATGAGTGCAACCAATGCGCATCGTCTGGGCGCCAACGAGGCACCTCCAGCAATCATCTCTTCATTCCTCGGCAAGCAGCTGACCGACCTTCTCGAGCACATTGAGAAAGCCGACAAGAAGGATCTCTTCACCGTAGCTGGCAAGCAGGGCATGAAGTTGGATATCCCTGAAATTCCAGAGTTGATGATTGATAACACCGACCGTAACCGTACATCACCATTCGCCTTCACCGGTAACCGTTTCGAGTTCCGTGCCGTAGGTTCTGAGGCTAACTGTGCATCAGCAATGATTGTATTGAACACAGCTGTAGCCGAGGCTTTGACCGACTTCAAGAAGCGTGTGGATGAGTTGATTGCCAAGGGTGAGGATAAGACATCTGCCATCATCGACATCGTTCGTCAGGATTTGAAGACCTGCAAGCCAATCCGTTTCGACGGCAATGGTTACTCAGATGAGTGGGTAGAGGAAGCAGCTAAGCGTGGTCTGGACTGCGAGAAGAGCTGTCCTAAGATTTTCGAGCGTTATCTCGACCCTGCCACTATCAAGATGTTCGAGGATATGGGTGTCATGAAGAAGAACGAGTTGGAAGCTCGTAACGAGGTGAAATGGGAGACCTACACCAAGAAGATTCAGATTGAGGCTCGTGTAATGGGCGACTTGAGCATGAACCACATCATCCCAGTAGCTACTCACTATCAGAGCCAGTTGGCTAAGAATGTGGAGAACATGATTGATATCTTCGGCGACGAGGAAGGCAAGAAGTTGACAGCCCGCAACATCAAGATTATCAAGAAGATTGCTGAGCGCACTCAGATCATCGAGACAGGTGTTGAGGAGTTGGTAAATGCCCGCAAGGTTGCCAACAAGATTGAGAATGAGCACGATAAGGCGATAGCTTATCATGACACGGTAGCTCCAAAGATGGAGGAGATCCGTTATCAGATTGACAAGTTGGAGTTGGCTGTAGCCGATGAGCTCTGGACCTTGCCTAAGTATCGTGAACTCCTGTTCATCCGCTAATCAGCAATGTCTTCAAAATAGATAAGACATATTTCTGACAGATAAAAAAACAAAGCTCTAACAAGAGCTACTCTTCATCAGATATAACAATTGAACGATCAATCTATTTCTTTTATTGGTTGTTTAAGTTTGCGCGGAGTGTGGTTGTGAAATCACGCTCCGCTTTTTTTCACAAAAAAGCCTACACCTAAGTACACTCTGTATTTAGAAAATACTACCTGCCTCGGTATCAGAATCTAATCATACATATTTCTCCATCAGCACAAAGGTGATGAATCCCAGGAGAAGGGCGTAGGTGGCTTGTTTTTGGAAGCCATGGGCATGGGTTTCTGGAATCATCTCATCGCTCGTTACATAGAGCATGGCGCCACCGGCAAAGCCCAGCATCACGGGGAGGAAGGTGGTAGAGGCTGAGCCCAAACCGAAACCCAACAGAATGCCTACCACTTCGAGCAGGGCGATGAAGATGGAAATGAAGAAGGTACGGACTGCTGTAACACCTGCCATCATCAAAGGAGCAATAATCACCATACCCTCAGGGATGTTCTGCAGGGCGATACCGAAGGAAACGCCCCACTCCGTTACGCCTTCTGATGAACAGACACTCACTCCAGCAGCCATGCCTTCGGGCAGTTTATGTAGGGCTATCGCCATCACGAAAAGCATCACATGACTGAGCCTGGCATTGTTGCGATGCTCCTCGGGATCTAGTCCCGTGATATGATGAAGATGGGGAGTCACCAGATCGAGCACGTTCAGAAACAAGGCTCCTGCCATCACGCCGATTACTACCAGCCACCAAAGCCTGGTCTGTTCGAAGGCTGGCACTATCAGTCCCAATGTGGAAGCTGCCAGCATGATTCCGGCACAATATCCCAATACGGCGTCGTTCCATTTGTGAGGCAACTCCTTGACGAAGAATCCCAAAATGGCACCTATAATCGTGGCACCGCAAAGCCCGGCAGCACTAATCAATACGTTTGTCATAATCAATATAATATATCGAAGTTATCCAGTTAAACACATGAAGATGCAGATACATCATAGAAGAAAAAAAGCATGGACAACCATCACGGTCATCCATGCCCATCTATTTCGTATCTGATCTATTCTATTTTTATAAAATGTGTATGTTATGGTGAAATTGGTGTTTCCCAATTTCATATCATCATTCCTATTTCAACTTCTTATAACCGTAAGCTGCGTTATTGCCCAACTGCTCTTCGATACGGATAAGTTGGTTGTACTTAGCCATACGGTCGGTACGGCTCATAGAACCCGTCTTAATCTGACCAGAGTTTGTTGCTACGGCAATATCAGCAATTGTTGTATCCTCGGTTTCACCAGAACGATGGGAAGTAACGGTGGTGTAACCATGGCGATGAGCCATCTCGATAGCATCCAGTGTCTCGGTGAGAGAACCAATCTGGTTCACCTTGATGAGGATAGAGTTGGCAGCACCCATCTTGATGCCCTTCTCCAGGAACTTCACGTTGGTAACAAAGAGGTCGTCACCTACCAACTGGCAACGATCGCCGATGGCAGCAGTCAACTTTACCCAGTTGTCCCAATCGTTCTCGTCAAGGCCATCCTCAATTGAATCGATAGGATATTTGGTAATCAGTTCTTCCAGGAACTTGATCTGCTCAGCAGCAGTCAGTTTTTTACCATTAGGATCCTTCTTCTTACCATCCTTCAACTGGCGATAATCGTAGTACCACTCACCATTTTCCTGAACGGCAAACTCGCTGGCAGCACAGTCCATGGCAATCTTCACGTCCTTACCTGGCTCATAACCGGCATCCTTGATAGCCTGACAGATACTGTCGAGCGCATCCTCAATACCATCGAGTGCAGGAGCGAAACCACCCTCATCGCCTACGGCAGTAGAAAGACCGCGGCTCTTCAGGAGCTTAGCCAAGGCATGGAACACCTCAGCACCCATACGGATAGCCTCCTTCTCGGAAGGAGCACCCACAGGACGGATCATAAATTCCTGGAAGGCGATAGGCGCATCAGAGTGAGCACCACCATTGATGATATTCATCATAGGAACAGGAAGGGTGTAAGTATTGCAACCGCCAATGTAGCGATACAATGGGATGTGAAGATACTCAGCAGCAGCATGAGCCACAGCCAAAGAAACACCGAGGATGGCATTGGCACCCAGGTTTGACTTGGTCTTGGTGCCGTCGAGTTCCAACATCTTATAATCGATGGCACGCTGCTCCAAGGCAGAAAAGCCAACCAAAGCAGGCGCAATTACCTGATTCACATTCTCCACAGCCTTCAAGACGCCCTTGCCGCCATAGCGGTTCTTGTCGCCATCACGAAGTTCCAAAGCCTCGTTCTCACCAGTGGATGCACCAGAAGGAACCGATGCACGACCTACGACACCTGACTTCAAAGAAACTTCAACCTCTACTGTAGGATTGCCACGAGAATCCAAGATTTCTCTTGCATGAACATTTTCAATAATCATAATTCTATAATACTTTTAATTACATAAAACATTTTTTCCGAGTGCAAATTTAGGTATTATCTGACAAATCTCCAAATTTCGGGCATCATCAAAAGTAGGTATCGCCCGAAAATACCTACATATAGGTAAGGAGAGGCATGGAAATTTGAGATGCTACCCAATTGTCATTTTGTTTTAATTTTATCAATCAGTCCTTCGAAATCCTCCTTTTGCATAGCCCCCATCTGCACAGATGGTTTGCCTTTCACGGGGATGAAGAGGAAGGTAGGGATGCTGCTGATACCGAAAACAGAAGCAAGTTCGGACTCCTGGTCGATATCCACCTTATAGAAATCTATCTTGCCGGCATATTTCTCGGCGAGAGATTCCACTACGGGAGCCATCATCTTGCAAGGACCACACCAGGTGGTATAGAAATCGATGACGGCAGGCCGGGAACCGGCAAAGACCCACTCATCCGGATGAGCCTCGTAATCCATAATCTTTTTTCTGAAATCAGATGTGGTGAGATATTGCACCTTGGCAATTTCAGTTTTCTCAGACTTCTTTTCAGCCGTTTGAGAAGAAACAGCAGGTGCTTTCCTGTTCTGAGAACAAGAAACAAGAAATGGTAGAAATAAAACAGCTGCTAATATGATTTTCTTCATCGTTTTTTCGTTGCTTTAATTTGATAGGGTATGCCATTAGTCTATATAACACACCCTCTTATAAATAATCACTATTCACTAATCACTACTCCTAATCCTTCAAAGAATAAGTAACGGTAGTAACAACCCTTACCTTTTTAATATATGGGGTATTGGAATCGCGGTCTTCGATAGAGAACTGGCCCTGGTCGGCATTCATGATTTTATCAATCTTGCTCTTGCTGTTCTCAGCAAACTGGGTAGCAGTCTGCTCAGCATTCTCTATCGCCTCCTGCATCATTTTAGGTTTCATCTGCCGGAAGGCAACATACTCATACTTCACCGGATTCTCGTAACCACCATCCACAATGGCAACCCCCTTCTGAAGCAGATCACCCTGACGGGCAATGATACTGCGAACCAGTTTCACATTCTTGGATGTAACCGTGATGATGGAAGTAATGTTATAACGATAGCCCTGTCGGTTCTCGCCATACCGTTCAGCATTGAGATCGATGACCACAGGCGCATTCACATTGATTTCATTAGTCTTTACACCATTCTCCACCAGGAAGTTTCTGATGGTTCTCGTGGTGGCATTGATTTTTTGATAGAGTTCAGGCAGGTCATTGCCAATTTCCTTGGAAACGATAGGCCACGTCACCTTATCAGCCTCCACCTCCTTTTCGGCAAGGCCTTTCACTACAACCTTTCGATCTTTACTAATCACACTTTCAAGTCCCGACTTGATACAAAATCCAAGCATGATGATGCCGATGGTTAAAATCACGGCTTGCTTAATACCAGAATTGATGTTCATAATTAGTCCTCCATTATTAAGTTGTTAAAATTGAGTTTCCATTCTATCTCAGATTGAGTTGCAATTTGAGTTTTCAAAGATACAATAAAAATATAGAAAAACGACACTTTATAATGATAAAATATGCTAAAACAGCCCATATCAACCCATAAGCACCATTTTTCTGCCTAAAAACTTGCATATATTACCAAAAAAAACTATCTTTGCACTATCTTTGCAATAAAACATTTCTAGCCAAAAACAATAAAATGGATTACAACATGATTGGGACCGCATGGTCGTTACTGCCTCCTATCGTCGCCATTGCTCTGGCGCTGAAGACAAAGGAGGTCTATTCTTCTCTTTTTATCGGTATCATACTGGGTGCCGTTCAATATTGCATTTCGATGGGAACAGGTTTCGACGGATTCCTCGTTCACCTGACAAACCACACTGTAGGTGAAGGCGATGATGCCAAGGCATACGGTTTGATACATTGCCTTTCTGACCCATGGAACGTGGGCATTCTGGTGTTCCTGGTGGTATTAGGCAGCATCGTTTCATTGATGAACAAAGCGGGTGGTTCGGCTGCTTTCGGCCGTTGGGCTTCCAAACACATACACTCGAAGATTGGGGTGCAGATTGCTACCATTCTGCTCGGCATTCTGATATTCATCGATGATTACTTCAACTGCCTTACCGTGGGTTCGGTGATGCGCCCTATCGCAGTGCGCAACGGTGTTACCAAGGAGAAGCTGGCTTATCTCATCGATTCTACAGCCGCTCCGGTCTGCATCATCTCCCCTATCTCGAGTTGGGCAGCTGCGGTATCGGGCTTCGTATCAGGAGGTGAGAACGGACTGGCGCTTTTCTGCAAGGCGATACCTTTTAATTTCTACGCATTCTTTACCATCCTCTTTATATTTGGCATCGTGATACTGGGCTTCGACTTTAAGGCGATGAGCAAGTATGATGCAAGACTGAAGGAATGGTACGAACGAACCAATGGCGGAAAACTCGATGAAGTGAGCGATACCAAACTGCAGATTGTTGAGCACGGTGTGGGAGCCAAACAGGAAGAGGATTCCAAGAACAAGGGAACCGTGAGCGACCTGGTGATACCAATCATCATGCTGATTATCTTCTGCATGGCAGGCATGGTATATTCGGGCGGATTCTTCGATGCCGATAATGCCAACTATCTCAACTTTGTGGATTCCTTTGCTGCGAGCAATGCCTCTGTAGGCTTGGTAATCGGTTCATTGGCAGCCCTGATTCTTACCATCATGATGTTTACCATTCGCAAGACCTTGCCTTTCGATGAGGCGATGAGTAGTCTCATCAAGGGTTTTGAGGCGATGGTACCAGCCATTCTGATTCTTACTTTGGCATGGACGCTAAAGAGTATGACCGACTCGCTGGGTGCGGCAGAATATGTATCATCGGTTGTAGCGAGCAGTGCCTCAGAACTTCAGATGCTTCTTCCGGGCATCATCTTCCTGGTAGCAGGCTTTCTGGCATTTGCAACGGGTACCTCCTGGGGAACCTTCGGTATTCTGATTCCTATCTGCATCGCCGTATTCCCTGGTGCTGATCCTTTGCGCATCATTTCTATCTCGGCATGTATGGCTGGTGCGGTATGTGGCGACCATATCTCTCCTATCAGCGATACCACCATCATGGCGAGTGCAGGAGCGGAATGCAAGCATGTACATCATGTATCATCACAGTTGCCTTACGCCCTGACTGTGGCTACCGTCAGTTTCCTCACCTTCATTGTAGCGGGATTCACTCATACGCTGGGTATGGTAACGAGTGCCATCATCTCGTGGATATTCGGTGTTGCCATGCTTGGTTTTGCTTTATATCATTTAAATAAGCGCCAAAAAGTTAAATAGTTCTTAATTTATTTGTACATTTGAAATATTTTCAATATCTTTGTAGAAGAAAAGCTGCACTCGGCAATTTGAAAGCAAGCTTTCATTGCGCTCGTTTGCATTTTCTTTGCAAAAGAATTTAATAAAGAACATATTAATAACTTAATACAGAATACATTATGAAGGAATTAAAAGGAACAAAGACAGAGAAGAACCTCCAGGAGGCTTTCGCTGGTGAGTCACAGGCTCGTAACAAATATACCTATTTTGCAAGCAAGGCAAAGAAGGACGGTTTTGTACAGATAGCTAATATCTTTGAGGAGACAGCTGCTAACGAGAAGGAGCACGCTAAGTTGTGGTTCAAGTATCTGGAGGGCGGTGCTATCCAGGATACAGAGAAGAACCTGGAAGCTGCTGCCAATGGTGAGCACTATGAGTGGACCGATATGTATCCACGCATGGCAAAGGAGGCTCGTGAAGAGGGCTTCAACGAGATTGCAGCTAAGTTTGAGATGGTTGCTCAGATTGAGAAGCATCATGAGGAGCGTTATCGCAAGCTCTTGAAGAACGTACAGGACAAGCTCGTCTTCTCTCGTGACGGCGACTGCATCTGGCAGTGCTCTAACTGCGGACATATCGTAGTAGGCAAGAAGGCTCCTGAGGTTTGCCCAGTCTGCAACCACCCACAGAGCTACTTCCAGATTGAAGCACAGAATTACTAATTCTTGATTGGGACGGATTTGCCAAATTCGCCGGAACGACTAGCGAAAGAAACGCATAGCGAGATATATACTAAAAGAAAGCCAGCAGGGGAAATTCCTGCTGGCTTTTATTTTATTCATGATTGAATAGCCACCCTAAAACGCTAGAGTCATGATTATTGTTTAATTATCCCAGACACTGAATCCTGGTCTTTTATTTGACTGGAATTCATTACCATTTTCTATCACACCACTGTTATTCAAATTTTCAGATGGACTAGCAGCGAGGATTAACTCATTAGAGAGGTTCATAACATCCATATTTGGCTTGATATAATTTTTCTTATTCATAATGATATTTGTTTTAAAGGGTTGATTTACTTATTTACATATTTCTTTCCGTTCTTGATTACTACGCCCTTGTAGCTAGCGTCAACGCGCTGACCAGCGAGGTTGTAGATAGCACCGTTCTCAGTAGCCTTTTCTACTTCAACCTGTCCGATACCTGTGGTACCACCACCGATATTGATTGAGTAGAAAACAGGAGCAGCAGCTGTATTACCAGTAAGCCGCAAGTAGCCCTTACCCAGAGGAACAGCTACATCCTTTGCGACACGTACGAAACCAGATACACCATCTTTGGTTGTGAAACCATAGAAGTTAGTACCATCAGACTTTACAGTACCATTAGATACCTTCAAATCTGTAGCGAATGTAGCATCAGCCTTTTCTGTAGCAGGAGTCAATTCATACTTCTGTCTCT
This sequence comes from uncultured Prevotella sp., assembly GCA_900557255.1. The sequence continues at coordinate 7,512 of USSA01000042.1, read as the reverse complement.
CTGTACCACATACAAGTACAGCTTTACCTGCAGGTACAACACCTGTAAACTCGGTATAAGCTACCTTCTGATTATCCTCATCAACCTTAATGGTATAAGCCTCCAATCCGTTCTTGCTGTAATTTACAGGATAAGAGCAAGCGAATGTTGCGTAACCATTGGTTGTTGGAGTTACAGACTCTTTGGCAATGTATTTTACGGTAATCTTCTTCAAGTATTTTGCTTTATTCGCAGTAAATGTTACTGTTTGCTCATAACCAGTCCATTTGCTACTATTCAAATTTCCACAATCACATGTCATGCTACCATAAACACCTAAATCAATGTTTGTAATTACATAACCTTCTGGCACAGAAAAAGAGAACTTTGTGTTTCCATAAACTCTTAATTCATTACCACCCGATGTTTTCCACCAACGAACACCGGTTCCTTCATAAGTTTTCATTGTAACCTGCCCAGCCTTCCAAGTTGATTTTTGCGTATAAGTAGAAGGCGTACTTGGAATTAAACCTGAGCCATAGTCGCAAGATTCAGTAAAGTCAAACACACCATCCTCAACCTCGAAAGGCTTAGTCAAGTTGATGGTATATGATGCTTTAGATGCTTCATATTTATCATTACCAGCATAACTTGCAGTTATAAGAGCAGTACCTTCTGTTGTTCCCAAAGTAACAGCACCTGTTGATGCATTTACTGTAGCTACTTCAGGTTTATCGCTTGAATAAGTAATCTCTGCACCTTCCACTGCTGGAGTTAAAGTAGCAATAGGAGCAACAAAGGCATCACCTACAATACAGTTGTAAGTTTTGCCATTGAGACCTTCACCAAAAGACAATGTTGTTGATGTTTTACTTGAGCCATCATTAATATAAGTGATTTCCAACTTTTTAAATCCATAGTTTCCTGAAGTTCCACCCATTTTAAAAGTAACCGTATTACTACCGGTAGAAGATTCCCATGTTTGGGTAGATGTATTATATCCTTCAGGAGTTACAGAACCAAAAGTACCACTATTATTCTTAAATGTATATACTATTTTAGTAATAAGTTTTTTAGAATCAACTATAAGACTACCACCAGCATATACACGTGCTTCACTATTTTTAGTATTCCAAGCAGGTGGATTACTCTTTCCTTTCGTTAATGTAATGGTGCTATATGTACCTGTCATGGTAACTTTATCACTAGTAGTAAACTGAGAAAACATATAAGTTTCCTTTGTCTGTCCATAGCTCGCCCCCCCACAGAGCACAACTACACAAATAAGCAATAAATAGCGTAATAATTTATTCATAATCTTAACTTTTAAATTGTTTATATTTAGTGTTTTACATTAAATTCTGGTGCAAAATTAAGCAATTATTCAATACGATGCAAGTTTATTTGATGGTAAAAACCTTTTTGAAACATCTTTTTAATCGTTTTGTACATATTTTCTTTAGGAAATGCTTGGTTTTGTAGATTTTAAGTCTTAATTTTGCAGCGCTAATCAAAATATTATAATTATGAGAAGAAAATTACTACAATGGGCACTTGCCATGATTGCAGCAGCCCTGCCAGCTATACCATCTCTGGCACAAATACCTGATGGTTACTACGACTCTCTGAAAGGCAAAAAGGGAGCCGAACTGAAAAACGCGATACACGAAATCATCAAAACAGCAAAAGTGTATGACTATGGAAGCGGTAAAGGAAAAACATGGTGGGGATTCTGGGATACAGACCGGGATGAAAACGGATACTATATCGACCGATACTCTGCCCAGAACGAATGGGAGAAAGCAACCTCTCAAGGTACACCTGGAGCAGACATGAACATAGAACACTCTTTCCCTAAAAGCTGGTGGGGAGGAGCAAGCAACCAGGCATATAAAGATCTCTACAACCTGATGCCATGCAAAGCTAAAATCAATTCTACCAAGAGTAACTTCCCTATGGGAAAGGTGGAAAGTGGCGATAAAGGTAATGGTTGGACCAAAGTGGGAAAAGGCAGCGACGAAAAAATGTATTGGGAGCCTGCTGATATGTGGAAGGGCGACTTTGCCCGTGGCTACATGTATATGGCTACCACCTACCAGAACTTCAACTGGACCGGAGCCCAAGCCCTGCAGATTCTGCAGAAGGGCAACTACCCAACACTGCAGAAGTGGGCTTACACCTTATATATACAATGGGCTAAAGGCGACATGCCTGATAAATTGGAAATCCAGCGTAATGAAGAGGTATTCAAGATTCAAGGCAACCGCAACCCATACATCGACTTCCCTAACCTGATGGAATATGTATGGGGCGACAGTATTGACTATGCTTTCGATCCTGCCAAGACCCTAAAGGCAACAGAGTACAAGGGCGGAACCGGTGGAGAAGGTGGTGGCGGAACCATAGACCCAACCCCTAATCCAGAAAAGCCTGCGGTAGAAACACTGATGAACGAAGACTTTACCAAGAGTAAAGGTGGGTGCACGGAAACTATCAACAGAAACGAAAGTGGCTACAAGAATATATGGATGCAGACTTCACAATATGGTTGGAAAGCCTCAGCCTATACAGCAAGCAACAAGAAGAACCATGCCGCAGATGCCCTCCTCTCAACACCGGAGATAGACCTTACGGAATATAAGAATGCAACACTGACAATCAACCAGGCTGTCAACTTCGCCAAAGGTAAGGGACACGAATACCTGTCAATAGAAGCATTGGTTACCAATCCGGAAACCGGCGAAACAGAAACATCATTGCTCGATGATTTCGTGGTACCACAAAAAGACTCGTGGGAATTTAATGATTATAATCTCGATTTGTCACAGTATTGCGGAAGCAAGTTGCAACTCTGTTTCCACTACACCAGCGATGAAACCATCTGCTGTACCTGGGAAATCAAGAAAATGTCGGTAAAGGGAACGAAACCTGTAGGAACAGGCATCAACCAGACACAGATATCAACTTCTACCGATATCGACTTCAGTCAGCCATATCAGGTATACACCATTGATGGAAAGAAGACCAGCCTCAGCAACCGCTATAAGGGAATCTTAATCATCAAACAAGGTAAGAATGCCAAGAAAATCATGAAATAGCAAAAATCATTAAGCCCATCTTGCATCGCCTGATGCAAGATGGGCTTTTTCTTTATGATTTAGCTTGAACCATTTCCAACATGATTTCTATCAACCTTGGAACACCATACTGTTCTATCTCGTCCTCTTTCACCCAGATATAATCATCAGGGAGCAGGGGGCGGGTTTCTGTTTCCTGCAGATAGAAGTCGGCAAGGAGGATGCGATGGGTAAGTACATGCTTCACATCCTTAGCCAGGAGAAGAGGATTATGGACAAAGGCAGGCAGTTGCGAAGCATCTGATGCGTTATATGGTTCCCACAATCCTTGCCAGATATCACCCTCGCCGCGACGGTGGATAGCCACTTCGCCTTTACACCTTATATATATATAGGAGAGATGGCGCGTTTTCACCTTCAGAGTCTTGTTCTTCACCGGCAACTCCTCTACCCTTCCAGTCCTCAACGCCTCACAGGTTTCGGCAAGCGGACAGACAAGACATTTTGGAGATTGAGGAGTGCACTGGATAGCTCCGAAATCCATCATACCCTGGTTATAGGCAGCAACAGGCGATAATGCAGTATCAGAAAGTTGCTGAGCAGACGAAGCAGGCAAGAGTGATTGAGCCAACGCAGCAAACTCTTTTTTCCCCTGCGTTGAGTTGATAGGAGTATCTATTCCGAAGTAACGTGAAAGAACCCGGTACACATTGCCATCTACTACTGCCGCCAGAATATCAAAGGCAAAAGAACCGATGGCTGCAGCAGTATAATCGCCCACCCCTTTCAGGGCTTTGATACCTTCAAGTGTATCTGGGAAATGACCGAGCTCTACTATCTGTCTGGCAGCAGCATGAAGGTTGCGGGCTCGCGAGTAATACCCCAATCCCTGCCAGAGTTTCAAGACATCATCCTCGCTGGCAGCAGCCAAGTCTTCAACCTTGGGATAGGTCTTCATGAACCGCTCCCAATATTCCCAACCCTGTGCGATGCGGGTTTGCTGAAGGATGATTTCGCTCAGCCAGATGGCATAAGGATCCTTGGTTTCGCGCCAAGGCAATTCCCTACCATACTCACGAAACCAACGGATAATGACAGCCGAAAAACTATTCATAAAATTCAATGTTCAAAGTAATTACTGTTCCGGATATTGCTCGTAAATCTTCAGATCGAATTCATTCGCCAAGGCATAGGCATGCTCCATGATATCGGCGAGAATGTGCTCATAATTCACCCATACCTTATCCTTAATGAAGAAATAGAACTCGATAGGGAGACCGCATTGCGTGGCTTCCATGTGGCGCACCATCAATGTGAGATCGGTATTGACCTCCGGACGCTGGCGCAGATACTTCTCCATGAATTTACGGTAAAGCTGGAGATTGGTAGGGGCAAGGGCTGCAGGATTCTTTAAATCCTCAATATCCTTCCCTTCTTGTATATCTTTATCTATCGCCTTCTGCAAAGACTCCTTCAACTTAAACGAATCTTCGGTGGCGAAATGCTTGGCAAGCAGATTACGTTTTAATGTCTCATCCACCAGACGGACACTACGGAAATCGAAGTAAACCACGCGCTTCACTCTTCGTCCACCACTCTTCTGCATACCAATCCAGTTCTGGAACGAACCATTCACCAGGGTAATAGGCGAAATGGTAACGATGGTGTTATCAAAGTTGCGCACCTTCACGGTCGTGAGTGACATATCCTCAACGATACCATTGGCATCCACCGACTTCACCGTAATCCAGTCGCCCTTATGCAACATATCATTGCTGGTAAGACGCACACCAGCCGCCAATCCCGTGATGGTATCCTTAAAGACCAGCATCAGGACAGCCGAGGTAGCACCCAAACCGGCAAAGAGGGTCATCGGGTTCTTGCCCAACAGGATGGCAACCACCACCACGCCAGCCACAAAGAGCATCAATACCCTGAGAACACCGCAGAAAGTATGGAAATACTGCTGAGCCGACGAGCGTCGTTCCTGAGAATCCTCCAATCCTTTGAAAGACCCGATGAAGACCAGAGCCGTACGCACCGACATCACCACGATATAGATGCCCGTAGCCCGCTCCAATATCTCCTTGAATATCGGATACTCCAGATAAATCAGTGGCATGAGCGACCATATCACCACAGCCGGCACAATATGGCAAGCCGAGGTGAGCACCTTCTTGTTCAGCAGCACATCATCCCAAGTGATGTCCGTCTTATCAGTAATCTTACTGATGAGCGGAACCAGTATCTTGCGACACAGGAAATCGCTCAACATCGCCAAGAGGATGGCAGTAATGGTGAGCAAGATATGGCGCAGCATCGGCACGAAATCACCGGTGACTCCTGCCCATGTTATCATTTCATCTACAAACTTACGAATTTCCTCCATAAAACTATTAACTATCAACTATAAACTATCAACTAACGCTCACGGTTGGCAGAGTAAAGTACATACTTTATCTGCAAAGTGTCTGGCATTATTGCCATGCATGATACCATTGTTAATAATGGCGAAACAGAGTTCATGACCATTGGCTGCGGTACAGTAACCCGCCAATGAGATGATGCCCGTCAGCGTACCCGTCTTCGCTTTCACATTGCCATGCACAAAACTGTTCTTCATACGTTTCTTCAACGTACCGTCAACCCCACCGATAGGCAGCGAATGCTTCAGATGGTCCATGATGTTGCCGTTGAGATAAGCATAACGAAGCAGTTTCACCTCCAGTTCGGCACTGAGATAATTATAGAGCGAAAGTCCCGAGCCGTCAGCCAGTTTATATCTTGCCGGATCGAGTCCTACCTTGCGGATAAGCTGTCTTTCCACATTCCGGGCACTCTTGGCACTCGCCCATTTATTGCCCGTAGAAGCCGCAATCTGATAATACATGCTCTCGGCATAGAGATTATCACTCTCCTTCATCATCTTGTGCAGAATCTGATCCATCGTATGGAATCGGGTACAGACCGTAAAGGCACTCGCAGGGCAAGTCTTCTCTGAAGCCCCAAAGCAGGAATATTCGATGCCCTCCTCACGGAGCTTGGCAAGAAACTTATCCATAAAGATGTCCTTGCGCTGGAATACCAGTGGCGAAAGCACCGGATTGTCATCATCCCAGCACCAGCCTTCACCCAACAGGTCGGCATCCTTCAAAGAGCGGTCGGCATAGATGCTGCCACGGATGGTGTCAACACCCATATCCTTCAGACTATTGACAAATGCCGACATATCATCGCTGTTGAAACGGGGATCCATACCGCCTATACAATAGACATCACCCGTCAATACTCCATTCTCAATGGTACCGGTATATTTCAGAGTGGTTTTAAACTGGTAAGAACCGCCCAACTTATCGAGCGCCGTAATGGCAGTCAGGAGCTTCATCGTACTTGCCGGACGCATCAGCTGTTGTTCATTTCTCTGAAAGATACAAGAGTCAGCAGACAGATCCCAGACCATCAGTCCTACCTGTGATGTTTCGAACATCTTGCTTTCAAGGAGTTTATCAATACCCACCTTCACCGATTCTGGCCAAGGCAAATTCTGCGCCAGCGTATCCGCAGCCAGTGAGTCAACGAGTGTAGAGTCAGAAATATCCTCCTCATCAACCGTTTCTATTCCCTCATCTTCAATCACATTCTGGGCCTGCACCGGTACAGAGATCCATACCATCATCAGACCCAACATCATATATATTATCTTTTTCATCACAATCAGTTCACCTGAACTTAAAAGAAATTATTTATTTTTGATTCTCTCCATAAATGCCTCTTCATTATCCGGCTGAACGGTCACAATATTATTATGTCCGTATTCGATGACCACACAATGGTCTAATCCGAAGAAAGTCTTGGCGATCTGTACATCAATGACATCACATAGCGGCACATTTCTGTTGGAAGAGAACCTGCCCTCATTGATGATGAGATATTCCATCTCCTCATCCAGGTCTATCGGTTTTACCATCTTGAAGGTATAGGTTGTATTCTGTATGCGCTCTATCATGCCCACGATGATGATAGCCACAAAGATGCCGATGATAGCCAACTTGACCCAGAAGAAGTAGAGAGCCAGGATTGCGAACACCGCCACACCGATACGTGCCGTCAGCGTAAAACGCTTATGAAAAGTTCTATCTGCCATAACTTTGATTTATTACCTTATATTATTGTCGTTTTTACGACCTTTTGATAGTCTAAAAGACTATATAACCTTAAATTTCGCTGCAAAATTACAAAAAATCCCTCTCTTATTACTCATTTTAAAGATTAATTATTACTTTTGCAACGAATTAAGAATTAATTCTGAGAGAATGGGGCTGTTTTATACATAAAAACACCTGTTCTTAATATTGAAATTAGATAAGAATAAACTCAATGGTTTATAAGTATGATTTTCTAATTATCGGCTCAGGAGTTGCCGGTATGAGTTACGCCCTGAAAGTAGCCAGAGCGC
>USSA01000041.1 GCA_900557255.1 uncultured Prevotella sp. | reverse complement strand
GGATGCAGCTTATTTGGAGAATGTGTATTTACCCATCAGCTTCTGGAAGGTGCTGGTGAAATAATAATTGAAAATTAGTTATGACAGAAAGAGAAATTTTTGAAATCGAAAATACTCGTCCACATGTTGTGATTCTTGGTGCAGGGGCTACTATTGCCACCATACCTAATGGTGACAAAAATGGTAATCCTTGCTCTGTTATGCATGGTTTCATTCACAATCTTGGGCTTGATACAATTCTTGCCACAGTTAAACTGAATACTAAAAGTGAAAATATTGAAGATATATATTCTGAGTTGTATGAACGTGGTGATGAATGTAAAGCTGTAAGAGAGCAACTTGAAGAAGCAATATTTTCCTATCTTTCAAGGTTAGAATTACCTGCAGAAATAACTGTTTATGATGAGATAATACTAGCACTGACCCAAAAGGACATGATTGCCACATTTAATTGGGATCCTCTATTGATTCAGGCATACAATAGAGCAAGAAAACTTACAACCAATCTGCCAAAACTTACATTTCTACATGGAAATGTAGCTGCAGGATATTGTGAGCGATGTGGACATTTTGGTGCTTTACAGCGTGTCAAATGTGATAATTGTGGTGCAGCTTATCATCGTTCACCTTTACTTTTCCCAGTAAAGCATAAGGATTACAACTCAAACCCTTTTATTAAGCAACAATGGACTATCTTAAATGAATTCCTAAGTAGGGCAAAAATGCTTACTATATTTGGATATAGTGCTCCTAAAACAGATGTAGAAGCAGCTCAAATGCTAAAAAGTGCGTTCGAGAAATATTTACCAGCTCAAAGATTTAGTCACATAGATATTATAGAACGTCCGAATTTTGAACATGAAAATCTAAGTAATACCTGGAGAGAATTTATCAATGATTCCAGTTGCAACTATCATATTCATGATTCTTTCTATGAAAGTTATCTAGCTAACTCTCCTAGACGTTCTGTCGAATGTTTTTACAAACGTAATATGACTGGATGGTGGGGTGATTCAAAAATTAAATTTAAGAAAGAAGATAGTTGGAATGATATTAAAGAACGCATAATGTTTCTTTTAGCAGAAGAAAATGAAGGGAAAAAGATATTAGATGTGAATCCAATTTCTCCCAAAGAATTAATTGATGAATTGATACAATTAGATAAAGATTCACAGATGCTCGCAGAAGATGATTTTTATAATAAATATGAAAATGCGAATATCAAATGTGCTTTTAGAACCCCTGTTTCACTCGATAAACTTGCGTTTTATCGTTCAAGAATGGCTGCGACAATAGGCAAAGACGAAGATTTAACTTCGCTATCTACATTCTCATATGTACCTATTGAAAAATCAAGACATATAAGAAGAGGTAGGATGAACAAGAAGGGACAATCCATGTTTTATGCATCTTTATTTCCAGACACTAATTATCGTGAAATATGTCATGATATTAAAGAAGGCGATGAAGTGTATTTGTCTTTATGGGGGATGAAACAGGATTCATCAATGATGGTACTGCCAGTATATCTGCCTCAGAACATTAAGGAAAATGTCGACTTATCTAAATATCTTGGCATCGATAATGATTTCTTTACCAAGGGCTTAATGGGAAAGTATTTTAAAAAATTCAACGAGTTGTTTACCCGTACAGAAGAAGACGAGAATCGGAGATATTTATGTTCTAGTTTCTTGGCTAATTATATGTTTAAGCAGAGCGGTTCTGTTGTATATAAAGATCGGGAACTTAAATATAAATTTGAAGGTATAATATATCCAAGTGCAAGAATTGGGGAAGGAAAAATCCGTTTTTCTAATATTGTTATACCTCCATCTGTTGTAAATGATAAAATGGAACTTATATATGTAGTTCGAGGTAAGTTAAAAGAAGATTTATGTTCAATAACGGTTGATGCTTTAGGGTTTAACAAAGAAGGAAAGATCATATGGTATGAGTTAAAAACTTTTTCTGAAAATGTAGCAATCAACTGTATTTGTGTAGTAGATGACAAAGGAAATTCTTTTGATTTAAATAGCCATGAATGTACAGACATAGATGGGAAAGTAGTTCATGAGAAAGACTTAGCTAAGATTATTAAGGATAAGTTATGTGATAATATTCTCGAGACAGCAACCAATAATAATTTGTTTGAGAATTCTGTGTCATATTCTAAAGCAAATAATATAGATAATCTAGTTAAAACGGTTCAGTTGATATGTAAGTGGTCTGTGGATGGTTGGCATGTTGATAAAGGTATTTTGTTAAAGCATATTCAATTTGAGATTGAAATTGCAGAGGAATTATCAGAAATTGAAATGTAGAATATGTATCTGAAATGTATTTTATATAACATGAAATGTTCAAAAGAAGAAAATTATATTGCTCAGATTCTTTATAACAAGATGAAGACTTTGTCCATAGGCACAGAAATATCCGTTTCGGAACTGAGTCTTATAGCATTGGAAGAACATCAAACAGAAGATGGTTTTCCAATGTTTGATTTGTGGAATGTCATGAATGCTTTGCGCTATATGATGAATAAGGAAAGGAAATTGCGTATGGACTTTACTAAACATGATTTTCTTTGTGAAGGTCTTCCATTCCATATTCCTTTTGTTCTGCTAAAATGGGGACAACGTATCTATACCAAAGAGGCACGTATAGCAAGAAGTTTTGCTAAGGCAAACAGCTTGTATGGTGTTAAGTTTGTGTGCTATCTCGATGAAAAATGGGTGTTTCGCATTACAAATGAACCTGGATTGGTGGTTGATCCTGCATATCCTCCAAAATATATAATTGTTACAGAGGAAGGAGAAGTTCGATTCTCTACTCCAGAAGAGGGTAATGATGTTTATCAACTAACAAATGTTCTATAGCTTATGATTGGTGCGATAATTGGCGATTTGGCAGCATGGACGTATGAAAATGATAAAGATACGTTTTGGAAGCAACTCATTTCTGAAGATTGTGAGAAGATTGAGTTGTCAGTGTATGGTCATGCCTACTTCCGAGCTGCAAGCAGAAATGTCCTTGATGTTCCTGGCCAGGATGTAAGTATTATTAGAGCAAGTGAAGAATTATCTTTAAGCGAGAAGTTAAAGGTAAATGGCCAATGGTTGATGTGGCAACTTATGTGTGCCTGGCATGATAATTTAGAAACACCAAGGGACTTGGAGGACGTTTCTTCTACAGATAAGGAAGAAGGATATGCTCGTATGTTTATCATTGATCTTATTAGATGTCTGAGAAAGGGAATGACAAAAAGTGAAGCTTATCATTCTGTAGATGCTTTTGAAAATCTTAGTAAATCTTGGGAATGGATGTCTTACCAGCAGGAAGCAACTGAATGCAATAACAGATATAGTATTTTGTCTTGTGTGTTCCGTGCATGGGATTCGTTTTATCGTGGCTTTGACTTTACATCTTCGGTACATAATGCAATGAAATGGGAAGGTGATAGACATCTGATAGCCATTCTTACTGCGTCTTTTGCAAGTGCGATGTATGGTTGCAAGTATAACCTAATCAAAAAGAAGTATGCAAAGGATGGAGAAATAACATATACTTTTGATTTGCTACAGATAGGAGAAAACTTTGGCTATCACCATGCTTTATGCAACGAACTTATTGGCGATTACTCTAAATACAGAATGTTTTATCCCAAAAATATGGCATTGACGAATGTAGAGCGTCATCATTGGAAAGATACAGCAAACCTTTATGAGTATATATTTTTCTCAGAAAGTCAAAAGCAATCAATTTTAATGTGCTCACCAACTGGATGGGACAACCGATATGGATTATATCTTGACGATGGTTGGATGTATGTGTACAGAAGTGGTTGCCTTATTGGTCGTTTCCAATTGAAAGAAAGATCTGAAAAGTGGCATATATCAAATACGCAACTTTCAGGAGAACGTTCTTGGACTGAATTTTGTAATGCTTTATCCTGTGCATTGAATGAAAGTTGTCATTTAATAAATCTCCCGATACTTGCTGAAATACAGACTCGTGTATCTATGTGTAAATACTACCAAGGCGAGAATGATTGTCCGTCAGAATGGAAAGATACAACGAAGGGTAAATTTTGGTATGGGGAAATGAGATTTTGTACAGGTCGTATCAATATCAAAATGTGGTCTGAACTTGCAGCTGAAACTATCGAAAGTTTAACGGGCGAGGCTCTGCAATTTGCTCAGTCAATGCCTGTTGAAAAATTAGGTATGGTTCTCTACATAGAAGCATTATTCCAAAAGTGGTGTCCTTACGATGATACCAAATGGATATTTGAGTATTAAGGAGTTTGTACATATTCAAGTCTCATTATAAAATGCTCACATTGTGGGTCATTAAGGAATATACAATAGCGACCACCTTCCTGCTTGTGTGGACAACGACACAGGATAAGGTGACCGTCTAAAGCTTTGCTATGCCAATCGTAACTTTTAGCACAATCCTTACAATGATAGATTGTTGCAGTTGCGATTGGCTTTATTTGTTTCTTTCTTGGTTTGGGCATAAATCAATCTTTATAATTGTGTTATCGACGAAGACTTCTGGTTTCTTCTCTTTGTAGAAGAGTATCGCTCATAGCAAATGATGCAACTGTTCCACTGCCAAGTGCTCTGATAGCTGCCTTAGCGGTATTGCCTGTATCTACTACATTGTCGATGAGATAAGGTGTACGATTTGAGGGCAAGTCTTTATATCTGTAGAACCCCATATCTTCGGCAGAAAGCGTCTGGCCACTTTTCTTGGCATTATATTGTGAGTTTCGCTCTATGCCACGAAGGGCATCAACGATAGGGAGGTGAGTATATGACGAGATAGCCCTTGCCAACTCCATGGTTTGTTCGGCTTTGCCATGATGTCCTGGAATTGGAACGAGAACCGCATTTTGAGGTAACAGCTTTGCTATCTGGCGAGCAGCATAGTCTATGGCATCATGGTCTCCATCTTTCAGTTTATGTGCTACCCACCGGTTGATACCATCATAATATCTACCAGTGGATAGGAATGTGATACCGTCTGAAACAGTTTTGATTGGTTCGTTTTCTGTCATGGAGTAAATAATAACATGAGTTCTGCATAACGTCTGCGCTCAATGGAAGGGATTCGTTTCCCTCGCCAATGGCAATGGTTCACATAATCGTCTCTGATGTTCCGGTTGCCTACTTCGAGTTTCTTTAAAACAGAACTTTTAGGGTATTTGCCTTTATATCCGGTCACCTTGTATGGTCCGATATTATATGATAATGCAGCAAGGAGTAGGGAGTCTTGACCATAGGAACGAAACATAGCGCATAACTCTCTGAGGTCTTTACGAAGAAGTTGCTCTGCTTCATATGTTGACATATTAGCTGAGTAACGTTCTCCAGGTCTGAGCTTATGTCCATAACCTACATAAGGATAGTCCTTAGCTCGGTGCATGCCTTCATAGAACCTGATACAGCATACCGCACGCTCGAAAGGTGGCAACTCGAATATGGATGCCGGTGTTGATGCCGGTCGCTCTGTCGGCATTCGAGCCTGGACATTCACAACCAGGCTCAGTGATATAAGCAGGAATAATATTATCTTTCTGAAAATCATTTTATCTTGAATTTGTTTATCTCGTCAATCATATTCTTGACATCGAGGTTTACACTTACGAAATTCTGATATAGGATTCGCTCCTTGGCATCCTTGGATGGGAAGGTGTAGAACTTCGGTATCTTGTAGTTCGCATAGTCAGCTTCTTCCTCAGCAATCTTCATCATATCGAAGTCCGTCTTGCAATAGAACTTAGAGGTCTGGAACTCTGCCGACTCCTGGATGTTCATGCTGTCGCCTCGCCCGGTCTTTGTCTTTATGAAGTCACGAGCAGACTGACCGCATATCCAACCTGTAGGCATGTCTGAGATTTTACTTGCAGGAACAAGGCTGTCCATGTTCTCATTGAGATTGATGGAGGTCTTGTCACGGTCGATGGTCACACCTTTCTTTAACTGAACTATCTTGCCGAAAATGTCGTTGGAGAGCCATTCCAATGTCTCTTTTGCTCTTGCTGAACCACTCACTACGTTACCGACTGTGGTGATAACCTTCTGCATACCTACCTTGCCGTAGTCAGATTCAAGCTGTGGCAGCTCCTGAAAACCGAGAGCCACGCTTACCTTATTGCTTCGGGCAGTACCGATAAGTCGGTCAATCTTGTGGAAGTAGAGCGTAGGCAACTCGTCCACGATGATGCTGACAGGAATATTCTTGCCCTGGCCAGTGTTGACACGGGTAACAAGACGGTTCAGAATCAAAGCATTCAACGCACCAATGATACTTTCCATCTCTGGGTCATTGGCTATGAGCAGATATGACGGATTCTTAGGATCAGACACCTTCAGGTCAAAATCATCACCATCCTTATGGAATATCCAATATGACTCCTTGGTAGCCAATCGTGAGGTATAGACACGGAGCGTACCAATCATACCTTCCAACTGTTCCATAGCCTTATTCTTCATGGCAGTCTGGAAAGGACCGAGGAGAGGAGCAACCTCTGGGTCTGTTTCCAAAACCTCAAAGATAGTCTGGTAATCGAGATTAAGGAACGAAAGGATATGTGGCATGTCACTGTACTTGCCCAACCAATACTCTGGTTCCACCTCTCTGCCGGTATGGTCAAAGACTCTGCCAGTAGGTTTCGGACGATGAGTCTTTGGCTCTGTTGTCATCTCAGCAATAAGAGGATTGCCGTTCTTGTCGTATGGCACCTTCTTGTAGTTGACAAAGAAATAGATACAAGCTGCCAGGAAGTTGACCGCTGATGTTTGGAAGAACTGGTCGCTACCGCCACCACCTTCCTTCTTACCTTTCTGCAAAGACTCCAACAGAGTTTCAGCCGTTTCACTGGCTGCAGCAAGGTTGCCGATGTATTTCTGCTGAATAGGATTTACACGTCTGGAATACTCCACATCCACAAAGTTGATGATATTGAACTTGCATCCTTGTGGCACCTTCCCGGCTTTCTGATTTATCTTGTAGTGATAATACAGCTTCTGCGCAAGAGTCGGGAACTTGTAATCATAGACAACCATAGCAAAGCCCTTTGCACTGTGCTGGCGGATGAACGGCTCAATGATGGAGAAAGTCTTACCGGAACCAGGAGTACCGACTACCCATGTTCCTCGGAAAGGATTCACGATATTCACCCAACCTTTGCGGAACTTGCCCTTGTAGTAATAGCGCATCGGGATATTTACACTATACTTGTTCTCCTGCAGTTCCTGGCATTGCTCAAAAGACTCGTTCTCGAAGTTGAAACGGTCTTTGAGCAATCCTTCCTTCAGGAACTTGGAGATATTGTCGAGGGCAACATGGATGCAGATGGTACCAAGAATAGAAGCAGCCATGTAAAGCCAGATGTTCAGACTGATGGTATAGAACCTCATATCCATACGATGACCGAAAAGCCATACAGACAGAATGGTAACGAACAGTCCACCCACCAACGGATAGAACACCTGACGGCGAGCATCAAATTCCAAGTGTTTCTTGTTTCGGGTGCCAATGCAGGTGATACAGATAAGCACGATGGTAGCAAGTTTGCTCCATACAAGGTTGCCATCCAGATAGATGAACCACCTCTTTACACGGCTATGAATGTCACAAACAATGCCACCCCAATAGTCAAGCAACGCTGGGTCTATAGCATACTCAAAGAACTCCACTATCAATGATAAGTATATCAGACAGCGGAATATCTTATACATGGTCTGTAATTCTTTTGTTTCCTCCATGAAACCTTATTCTTGTGTTATAGTGAATATTTAATGCTAATTATATAAAGTAATGATTGGACGGACTTTATGTGCTTGCGTCTTTGGTGTTTCTTGAAGCGCTCCTGATGCTAACGAGTACAACCATGCTTTGGCTGTTTCCTGGCCATTCACCTCTGTCGAAGTCCAATACCAACACTCATCCGGATTGTCTGGAATCACATCGCCACCGCACTTGCGAATATACGTATTAACCACACTGCGTGCTTGATACAAGAGTTTGATCTGAGCAACGGAAGGGATGTAGGCACTCTGACCATATTGCCACATGTCAAAGACTGCTGAAGCTGCAGGAGAAGTGCCAGTGGAATACATGGCATGCGTATTTCCATTGCCATCGAATGCTGCAATATCAGCTGATGTGTTATGCTTCATTCCGAGAGAGTCTGAGTATGCAAACGGCTCAATGTCCTTTAGATAGACAGCATAGCCTGTGCCTTGTATGTCCTCGTTCTGATTCACATAGAACACTACGGCAATAGGGGTCTTGTTTTGTGACTTAACTTCCTCGAACCTCACCACCTTGCCATCCGTACAGAGGATGTCGCAGGTCTTCATTGCCGTATCAGGAAAGTCTCGATGCTCATCGCATGAGGCAAATGCTACTGCCATGAGAGTAGCACAAATGATATGTAGTATCTTCATTGTTGCTATTTCTTTAATGTGGGTATCTTGAATCCTATCACGATGCCAGTACGAAACAAGTCTTCCCGTTTGGGAAGAGTGAGATCACATTTGGCTTGAACAAACAATCCCCATCCATGACGTAGGGCAAAGTTATGCTCGTAACCTACATGCAAGCCACCGACGAACTTGTCTGTGTCACTGCCTGCACTTGCGCCAATACGGAGGTTTCCGTAGTTGTTCCTTCCTCTTGCCACACATGGTTTGTAGGCAGCACCTATTCCCCATGTTCGGTAGTTGTTCCAAAACGACTCTGGGCAGACGTGTCTGCATGACGCACATTCATCCCATTTGATGTAGCCGTTGACAAAGTACTCCCATGCATTGTGGTAGCGTGTTTCATGTTCCCATGAGATTGTGGCATCCAAACCTCTCTGATACAAAGCACCTACACCTACGGATATGCGGTCGTTATGGCTCTGGGCGAATGATGAGACTGAAACGCACAGTCCCATCATCAATGACAATATGTATTTCTTCATCGTCTTATTCCTCCATCATTAAATATGAATTGTATGAGTCGGCATACAGAACATCTTCGTAGTCTATATCCAGACTGATAGTTCTTCCGCTAATCTGCTTCTCTGAAATCTCAATAGTCAGCACCTTGTCGTTAGGGAATGTCATCTTTTTCAGGACGAGAACGTTTCTATAACCATATTTGAAGGTCTTGGACTGGTCAAGCACCATAGCTGGCGTAAGCTCAATCATCTGGGCATTAGTTGCCTTGGAAACCTTCTTGTCATTCAGTTTGATACGCATCTCATCAATGTCAAAGCGGATATTGGTACGGTTCTCAATGCTGAAATCAATGAAGAAGTATTCTCCAACAGAGTAGATGTTGTTCAACCTCATGGTCATTCTGTGCTGCTTGGTGCTCACGTTTCGTATTCTTGCCGGTGAGTTCCATATCTTTCGGGCATATCTGGTCATATCCTCAGTACTCATTGATACAGAAGGATTATGGTATGGAATCTTCTCAGAGGCAAGTATCTGTTTGTCTGTGACTGCTTCCTGCATTCGTGTAGTGTATATCAGAGCATACTGGGTTCTGTAACGCTCGGTAACTATCGTCACTATAGCAAGGATGTCACCATCGGCATGTACGGCTGCACCTTCCTTGGGTTTCAGACGAATGGTATTGTTGATTGGCTGGTCGCCGACCACTGCATCCGTAGAAATATCAACGAAGCGTACTGGCTCAGAGGCGGTAATGACTGTTGTGACATTCTCATTGATGGTTAGCTGCTCCATTTCCTGATACGTCTGTTGTGCCATGGATGGGAGAGAGGCTAATGCGCATACTACCAATGCGCAGAATTTCTTGATAGTCTTCATATTCGTATATGTTTATTATTTATCTTTCTGGTTTGAACGTGAATTGATGAGATACACAAAGGTTCCATATTTCAGCTTGGCTGAGTTCTTCTTGATGGCCTTGCTGATGGCGTTGCTTGTCTTCTGAACGGCATTGGTAACGGCTTGTGCTCCCCAGGATGCCAGATTGCCACCTCCAGTAGATGTACTGTTGGTAAGGGTTGAAGTGTTGCTCAAAGCACCGCTACCAACATCTTTTGTGGTCTCTCTGAACTGGCTGCTTGGTACATATAATCCTTCAAGTCCGTCGGTATCATAGAGCGAAAGGTTTACCTTGACGATGTCATCA
The DNA here is from genome assembly GCA_900557255.1 of uncultured Prevotella sp. The sequence continues at coordinate 10,370 of USSA01000041.1, read as the reverse complement.
TCTACCATGATACTCTTGACTGTGCCCTTAACACGCTGTGAACCGAAGCCGCTCATGGTGGCATAGATGTAGGAGCCTTTATGAATGACGGCTTCATTGATGACAATATCATCGAGCAGACGAAGTCTTACTCTTGATCCATCCACCGCCTTGATGTTCTCGTCTATGATAGCTTTGATAAGTCCTGCTTCCTTGTCATTGTCGCACAAGGTGTTGAAGTAGTCGGAAGTCACCTTGACCTTCTTGACTACCTCATGCGGTTCATCATCGGTCTTCTTCTTTTCCGGAATTTCAACCTTTCCTTCCTTGGCATCGCCCGTTTTGGCAGTTACTTCAGCCTGCATGGATGGGGTAGAGACCTGCTGAGCCTGAATCCTTGCCTGGGCAATGGCTCGATTGAGTTCTTCCATCGCCTCCTGCTCACGCTGTTTGCCACGAGCTAAGCGATCATTTTCTGCAGAATTGTTGCCTTTGGCGATTTCCTGGCCTTTCAGTGCGCTCTCCTGTAACTGCCTTTGCATCTCAGAGAGTTTCTCGGCTTCCTGGGCTTCCACCTGTTTACGTTCTTCATCTGAGTACTTTGTATCATATTCTTCCTTGGTATCTTCTTCATTGCGTTCAATGTTTCCTACTGCTGAATAATCGTCTATCTTACCGTATGATTTGAGCATACTCTCATACTTGTTACCAATACCGTCTCCCTTCATCTTGGCATCAGGCAGGTCTGGATTAAGATACTCGGTCGTAGTGAGACCATCAGGAATCTCAGCCTTCTCCGTATGAAAGAGGTCAATGACGAAGTAGCCGACAAACAACAGAGGGAAGTAAATGATAAGCGGTATCATATACTTGGGCTGTTTCCAGTTAATCTTTTTCAATGCGTCCATCGTTTTCTATCTTTTCGTTATTATTCTTTTGATTATCTCTATTCATGGTAGGATGCGTGGTGTTGGCATTTTCAACAGCTTTCCAGACTTTGCTGTGTCGCAGACGCAACATCTGCTCTTGCCTTTCCGTAGCACTTTGTCTTGACTGTTGATGACTATACACCACTACCATCCTGTAGATGTTCAGACAAAAACAGAAGATTATGAAACCAAATACAAGGTAGAGGAACAACAGTTTATGGTCATTAGCAAACAGTTGTACCTTGGCTGCAAGCACATCAAGCTTCATAGTCTTGGCAAACTTGCGTCCTGCCTTCACCTCAGTCTCATATCTCTGACGATATAGAGGATCATCTTTGTCCGGCATCTTTTCACCGATAAACATTTTCTTCCATCCCATATCAATATGTCAGTTTGGTCTTTTGTTCTATATCCTTATTGAGAAGGGTTCTCCAGTTGGTGATGAGCAAACCATGTGGGTTGTTGTCAGTACGGGGAACACGCTTCAAATGACCTGCCGTCACAAGTTCTCTGGTAAGAATGCTTGTGCGTCGCTCAATACGCTGTCTGCCATAGTAGGTGAACTCCATCTTCTCCTTGTCGAACTTGATACTGTCACAGAAGATACTGAATACGGCACTCGTACCCATGATGTTTGAGTAGAAGCCTTTCTCCTTCAACGTATTGTACTGCGCAAGACCCGTTTCATCGACCAGATACATGGCTTTATCCATTGTATATTTGATGTACTTGTCATCTGGCGCAAGAGTGAAGAAGTAATGATGGAACATCTCCACATGACTCTTTGCTTCCACATCGAGCGTTTCTTCCATGGTGCTGCGCTGAACGAGAATAGGAACATTGCCATCCAACACGTACACTTTCTGATGAGCATCTGAAACCATTTGCTTGGCTGTCCAAATGCTGGAGATACAGATGATGATGCAGCCCACAAGGAAGAGTGAACAGATAATCATCACCAACTTGATTTTGTTTTCGAGATTCTTTATTACCATACCTTATTATATATGTATTATTTGCTGTTTACATCACTTTGCTAATCATGCCCTGGGTTGAAATCTTGGCTTGCTGTGCCACACCTTCACCGAAGTTTCGGGTAGAGAATGCTGTATCTCCTTCAGGAATCATCCATGCAGCAAGGTCTGGAACGAGGTTCAGACATTTCAATGCCACAATGCTTGCTGCCATCAGATAACCGGCTGAGAAGAACGAGTTCTGCAGATATGCTGCCATCGTCTGCTCACTTTCGGTAATGGCTGTAAGGTTCTCCACCTGAATGCAGAGCACTATATCAAAGAGTAAAAGGACATAAAAGCCCACGAAGTATAGCATTGCTCCATAGAAATGTACCGTGAGATAACGTATCAGCCACTTTGCCCAGGCTCCTTCCCATTTCGGCAAGAGAGAGAATGCCCATTGTATCGGACCGAATATTGTCAGCATACCCAGGAGTATCTGTTGGCAATAGATAGTTGCCCACCAACCTATGCGGAAGACAATCAGAGCTATGAGCATAATCACCTTGTCTATGCCTACCACCGCACCAGCTGTGAGTGACGTGAACCAGAGCTTTGAAGCATCGGTTTCCATGTTTGTCACTTCATCCACACCTGCCTGTTCCATGGTGGACTCTATCAGTTTTGGATCCGATGTGCCAGAATGGGCTACGTCTGCCTGTGCCTGTAATGAGTTATAAAGAGTATCACGTGTATAGATGAGCTCCTGGACTTCTTCAAACTTATCCTCAATCTGTGCGGACTCCGCTTCATACAAGTCGTGGGTGTATGAACCTATGCAGTTAGGGATATAGGAGAGAAAGTCAAGTACACACCAGCTGCTGCCGTTGTTTGTAATGCCGGTATCTGCAGGTGGGTACCACCAACAGAGGATGACACTGACTACAAGAGGCTTGAACAGCTTCATGATGTCTATCGGCTCATGCTTTACCATCATCTTGTAGGCCATACTGCCAGCTACGACTATCGAGAACAGCGCAGCCAAAGCCATACACATCTGCAATATCCACCAAAACGGACCTTGTGAGCCTGTGAACGTGGCATCACAAAGGAACTCGTTGGTCTGGAATATCACATCATCAATCTCCTGTTCGAGGATCTTGATACCGAAATCGGAAAGGATGTTTGAATCTGCCATGTTTTATTGTCTTACTATGTTATTTTCGTCGGAGTCATCAGTTCCTGAGCCTCCGGAGTTATTTCCTATATTCTTTTTGCCTGCTTCACGCCATCGGCTGATTGCTGATGATGCGTGGCTGGCCACATTGTTTCTTCTTTCAAGTCGAGCAGCAAGCAAGGAGGAGGTCTTTCTCTTGTTGCTTAGTTGGACTAAAAAGGAGATAAGTGTCTCATTCTGTTTGGTAATATCATTATAGATGGCAAGATACTGCTGCTTGCGCTGGGCATTGGGCATATAGGCATCCTGCATCTCCTTGATGGCGGTCTTATACATCTTGTAGTATTCTGTCCATCGTGTCTTGTCAGAAACAGAGCCACCTGCGCTTACTATTCGGTCTATGTTCGCTTGAAAGTCCGAGAGCTTGGAGTTGATCTTGTTTCCTTCTGCAAGCCAGGCAATGTCAATCTGCCGGTCTGCAATGTTGAGTGCCTCTATTTCTGCTCGTTGGGTAAGAGATGCTTTGATACTGTCAGCAACATCCACCTGCTGATATGCAGAGACTCCTGCCATGGTTCTGAAAAACTGCTTGTTCTTTTTTGCTGAAGACTTCTGATAGCTGTTGTGTAAGGCATCATAATAGAATGCAGGAGTGAGACCACCGGCACCAATCTCCTGAACCGTAATCTGATTCATCTTGGCTGCATCATGGTTGTAACTCACATAGCCTTGGGCTGATGCGTTAAAGCATAACGTCAAGCCACATAGACAAAGTGCTGTCCGTGAAGAGATTAAATGTTTCATATTCATTGAATTTTTATTTATTGTCCTAATAGCCTAAATATCCTGCGCCTCTCCATCGTCCGAAGGCATCACTTATGATTTCCTTCTTGCTCTTGGCACGGTACACCTGCTTTTTCCAATAGCCGATTCTCACTTGGATATATCTCCAGGTTTCGAAGTATGCCTTGTTGAGATGCTTGTTGATGTTGTCGAGCGAGTTGTTGATGTTTGTAAGAATGAGAAGCAAGTCTGACGTTGAACATGCGGCTGCTCCAGTAGCATATAGTAGCAAATCACTGACTGACCTATAGAGATTGTCGCCTTCATCTGCAATCTTGGCCAAAGCCTTGGTGTTGATGGTGATGATCAGCGTGTCGGTACTCATGATGTTGCCTCTTTCCAGGCATTTCTTCCTGAAATCATTGAGCATCTTTCTATAGTCACCGACTTTGTCACTCACATTCTCATAGGTACTGTACACATTGAGACTGGTGCGGAGTGACTGATACAGAATGTCAATCACATCAAATGCCCTGGTGTACTTATCCAGTTCCTTGTTGATGTCTCTGAAGCCTAAGTTGGCATCGCCGCTATAGTCATGCAGCAGTTTATTGCTTGCCTCCAAGGTGGAACGCACAAGCAGCAGACTGCGCTGTTGCTTGTGGTCTTTGATATAGGCCTCGATAGAAACTGCATCAAAGCCTACCTGAGCCTTTGCTACCGAAGACAAAAGGGTCAACAGACAAATGAGTATTGTCAGTATCTTGCTATTCACTGTTTTCTTCTTCATCGTCATCATATTTTCCGTTATAACTATCTGAATGTCCGCTATCAGCTGCATGTCGTAACCATCGTTTCCTGCACTTTTCTATGAGCGTCAGTCTTCTGCCTTGCTCGTCATTCAGTGGGGGAGCGACACTCCTAAGAATGTCTATGATGGAATGCTTGTAGTGCATCATCTTCTCCAATGACACCAGATCGGCAAATATCTTGGTGAGACGGCTGTCTATCTGACGTGCAATCTCCAGACGATCACTTGACCAGAGCAAATGATAGGTATCATCCGTATTGTCTGATTCCACAGGGCTACTCTTGGCATATTCAACCGTAGGGTCACAGTCTGGATAGTCACGAGCAATCTCTGCAAGTTTGGCATTCACTTCGGCTGCTTTCTCCTCATCGGTTTTAGCAGGATCGAGGTTTACTACAGCCACAACTTGCGTATCGCTATATTCCGTGGTCAGAGTCCATGAAATCTGCACGATGGCACGGTGTATCTTGATACCCATGAAGTACTTGGGCTTTCGTGCTATTGAGACTGTTGCCTTGAAAGTGATGACACCATTGATATTAGGCATGGATGCAGTCCGGACGAAAGTATTCCCTTCCCAAGCCCCCGAACCATTCCAACTGAGATTATAGGCAGTCTTGCAATCTTGCATGATGGCCGGAATGCGGTAATAATCGTCTGTCACGGCATTTTCTCCATCAATAGCCTCTTGCTTTGCCTTTTGGTACTGGGCAAATTCTGATTCGGTTGTGCTCTTATCTGACTTCAATGCTGTTATACGGTCTTTGTTGGCATTGTACTGTTGACGATACCTCGCTGCATCATTCACATTTGAATTCTTGATTTTTCTCAGAAGTTCCGTATTCTCTGCCTCCAAGTTTGTGATTTCAGACTGTAGAGAAGCTATTTTCCTCTCTGTTTCAGCAATTTTGGAATCAATCTCAGAAGTGTTGACGCTTTCATGAGTGACACTCGTGGCCATGGCACACTGCTTGGTGTGACCATTCACGCTACCTCCGCAACTCGAACACTTGTATTGGGTCGATGCTTCACCAAGTTTGGTACCGCCATGGCAGGTAACACTGATGGTTGCAGTTTCGCATCCTGCGATTTTCTTGGCATCGGTTGTCTGATAGTATCTTTTTGCATCACTTGAAAGATAGTAGGTGTAACCTTCCTCGTTATCATTGAGTTCTTTCAGTCGTGCATTCAATCCGGCTTTGAATGTGTTCATGTCCATCGTGTAGGAATCAAAGACATCCTCATAGGCAACTTCCTTTTTATTCCAGCTCTTTGAAACATGAATCTCGTAGGCATAGGCTTTAGCATATTGACCACTTTTCTTCTTGCTGAGAATATAGCCTGACATATAGTAGGTTATGCTATAATTGAAGCCGTCGTTTGAGTTGTTAAGCTGCAGAACATCACTTCGACTCCAACCTGCGTGGCTTTCTGAGTTTCTCAATGCTGCTTCTCTTTCTGCAGATGTTGGAGTATAGTTTTTGTCCTTTGTGCTGATACGATACCAGTGATCTCCTTTGATGATAGCATCATTGTCTGTAGGTGGATAGTAGTCACACAGCTTCACATTACCGGCATCAACCCTATAGATATACCATCGCTGGGTGTAGTATTGTCCCATTCCTTCACGGGCATAGTCCGTTATCCAGGATGTCAGATTATAGTTCGATAAAGAGAAGAGATTTGCAATGCTGTCTCTTCCTCCAACGAGCTGCAATATTGTGTTTCCTGCATTGGTTGACAGACAGTTGTAGAGACCATAGACATTTTCTGCAATCTCTATAACGCTGCTTGCCTTATCCATCATCGTTCCACTGAAACTGCTGTTGCCAAGAATGGAGCCTACCACATTGCCTGCTCCAGCAGAAGCAAGATTGACTCCCATGGCATACAGGTTGTCTATGTCTTCCTTCAGATTCTCCTTGGTGAAGTTGGAACCGAACCCGGAAAAGTTGTCAAACATCGCTTCCCAATCTACGTTGCCCAACTCCGAGAGTTTCAGGATGGCAGCCAATTCCTGGTTAATCTCCAGAAATGCTATATCCTTGAACGAGAGGGTGCTGTTGGTGACGATAGACTCGAACTGATAGCAGAGAGTCTTGGTCTCTTCACATACCTTATATAAATAGCTTCCCCAATAGAGAGCATTCTGAGGACTTTTGAGCATCATTCCAGCTACAGTCCATATCTTCGGCATGATCTTGGCCGACACCATGTTGTAGATACGGCGGTAATAGTAGTTCTCAGTGGCACTTGTCCACAGTCCCAGATGGGTGAGGGCTTTGCGGTCAAGGAACTTGGATGTGAAGATTCCTGCCGCTGCCACCTCTGCCGCCTGATAGTGTTCACGTATCTTGGCTACCTGTTCGGCATAATACGCCTCAGTAGCTGCCTCTGTTGCAAAAGCGGCTGTCATTGCTTCTACAGTGCGCTTGTCATAGTTAACACTGTAGTACTGTGCCATCGTCGGTACTACGGCACAGAGATAGAGAGTAAGTATTATCAGATAGCGTTTCATTTGTCTGAAAATTATTGTTTATGACTTGTTACATATACTCATCAAATTTCCTCTTGGGTTTGAGGTTCAGCACATGACCAGTCTGGTTCACCTTCTGGGCAAATGGCAGGGATTTGGTGATTCCTGACAGTTCCCAATCTCGGCAATAGGCTTCGATGGCATGCTGATGGTCGCATTTCAACTCTTTCTTGTAGAGTTTCAGAGCTTCCTTTTCTGCTCGCTCGGTGGTATAAGTCATATAGCACTCATGAGGTTCTTCTACACCAAACACGCCTCCAACACTTCCTCTGCGGATAAAGACTTCTCGGAAGAAGCTTCTGCCTTCCTTGTTTTCAAGGCGGTTGATGGTGAAGATCTTCTTGCAGTCCACATCTGTCAAACCCAGGATTGCCTTGATTTCGTCGAAGCGTTCTCGGAACTTGCTCTGGTCAAGCAGCATCACCACATCAGAGTTGTTGATGATAGCCTCTTTCACGATAGGACTTCCCACGATGTCCTGGATCTCCTGAGTAACCACACCCACCGAAGCCCAGAACTTACGGGCTGTCTTGTAGAGGTATTTGATGTACTCTGCCATCATTGGCGAAGCAATGGCTTTCCATGCCTCTTCAATGACAAGCACCTTGCGGTTCTTCTTGATACGCATCTTCTGGATGAAAACGTCCATGATGATAAGTGTAACAAGAGGGAATAGGAGAGGGTCATCCTTGATGGAGTCAATCTCGAAAACGATAAAGGTCTCATCAAACAGCTTTGTGTCGAGGTTCTCATTGAGCGTCAATTCATGGCTACCGCCCTTGTAGAAGTCCTTCAGCAGATAGTTGTAGGATGCCAGGTCGATTCCTGCCAGGTTGTTCTCCTTTATAATCTGTGGAATACGGACTTTACTGTACTCGTAGAATGTGTTGAACGACAGGTTCTCTATTTGTTTCTTCATGAAGTATTCATCGAAGTATTCCGTGATAACCTGCTCTATGAGACGGTCTTCCGTCTTGGTGACTTCACCTTGGGTTCCTTTCCAGATGAGCATGACCAGATTTTTCAGGAAGCCTATTTTCTCGATGTTCAACTCCTCACGCTTGATGGCAAAAGGATTCATCGTAATAGGATGCTCGTCTGTATAGCTGATGTACTTGCCACCTACATACTCACAGAGACCTTCGTATGAATTACCGGTATCAACCATCACAACATCGGTGTTCTGTTCCCACATCTGACGGACTACACTATTCATGTGGAAGGACTTACCACTTCCAGACGGACCGAGGCAGAAGAAATTGGAGTTATCCGTTATCTTGTTCTTTCCTTCCTTTCCGCTGATGTCGATGGCCACTGGCACACCTTGGCGGTCTGTGTAGTAAATCTTCAACGGCGTTTCCTCACTATGTTGAATGCGCTCTTTGTACATGAGACAGGCTGCTGCATCACTGAGAGTCAGGAATCGGTCATACTCTGGGTTGGTGGAGTAGCAATTACCAGGGAATGAGTTGACAAAAAGCTCCAGCTGGTTGTAGGCTCTTTTGCTGATATGAATGCCCAATCGGCCAAAGGAGTTCTCCAGATGGTTGGTACATTTCTGAATATCAGCATCTTTAGGTACTCCAACGACAAGGTTGAAGTGGGCATATACCAACTGCTTGTTTTCTCTTGCTATCACATCCTGCACCTTCTTGATGTCCTCCACGGCTATCTGGTTGCTTGGATTAGGCATACTGGCATGACGGTTTTTCTTCTTGTCGAGTAGGGAGAGTTCTCTTTTCTGGTTAGGAATGAAGAACATCTGGTTATACACAACTACATCGGCAGATGGGATGCTGTCAACCAATGATACCATATCCACTGGCATTGAAACATTGTTCACCTCAATGTTTGTGAAAGGACGGACTATAGATGGTGTGCTGACACAGTCAACATCAACAAGACTATAGACCTTGCATCGTTTGTTGCCCATACAGATAGACTCTTCATCGACTTTGAAGTTGGTCATTGATACAGTCTTGTCGTTAAAGTTCATCGAGAAATAGCGGTCAACATATTCGCGAGCTGTATTTCCGTCCAGATAGGAGGCTTCCACGCCTGAGTCCTTCAACTGGTCTTTGACCTTGCGAATTTTCACCATAAAGTCACGCCATTTCTTGCTATCAAAAGAGAAGATACGGCTTTTCTTATTCTCCTGGGTGATAATCAGATAAGTCTGGCTGTCGGTATAGGAACGTCCATTGAAATACTTGAAGTAAGACTCTGACAAGAACTCATGGTTGTCGTTACTCTCATCCTGGAACTGCTTACGCACGAAGACATCCTGCTTATGAATGGCATAGCCTTCACCGAGGGTCTGGGCAAGTGCGGTGACAAGATGATTGAACTCATAATAGCTGTCTATGTTTGCAGAATACTTCTGCACCGGGTTCTCCATCTTCAAGATGGCAGAATATTCGCCAGTCTTGGTGTAGAGCACGCCAATGCCATCCACATCCTCAACAGAGAAGTAGATGTCCTGAAAGATTTTCTTGCGTTTTCCTCCGGTTCCAAAGGCAGAGACTGAGATAGCCATGCCTATGAGTATTGCTACAAATGCTATGATTACATATATGATCATTGTTATTTGCTCTTTTATCAAATGAAGATAGGCTCATCCTTGCGAGAGGGTGAGCCTACCGATTTACACTATTCAGATTTCAACACACTTGCTCATTTGTTTACGTTTGAATTTTGTTTGATTACATTCTATGCGAACAAGCATAGATGAACACACCATGCTCTTCCTTCTTGGTATGCAACCCTTTCTTCTGTTTGAAGAAGATGAGAGCAGCTCCCGAACAGAGGGAAACAGCAAGAACCACAAGACCAACCACAAAGCCGAGGATGCAATATGCTATGATGAAGCCGAGGATGGCTCCACCAATGGCACAGGCTGCCCAGGTGATGTAGCGTCCCTGGAACCCCATAAATTCAAGGGGCTTCTGGAGACCCTTGAACATGGGATAGCTTACGTACTGATTTTCGTTTACTTCTCCTGATATGATGTATTCTTTAACCCGTTGGCGGAATTAATTTAGCGCATACTTAACCCTGCCAATCGGTCTGTTGTTTACATAATTAATATATTGCAAGACTGTAAATGCGCTAATTTTCCCGATGATTCGGGTAAACAGTCCTGGGGTTTGCTTAGCATAGTTTCGGAAGAGCATGAAGTGATCACAAAGTTGAGAGAAAT